>NZ_JBEYCQ010000030.1:0-88977 GCF_040632905.1 Streptomyces sp. NPDC016469 | reverse complement strand
CGGGGTGACCGCCGTGGTGGTGCCCGCCGCGATCTTGTACGTCTTGCTGACCGGCGTGCCGCCGCCGCTGCCCGCCGACGCCGTGACCTTGACGGGCCCCGGGGAAACCCCGGGGCCCGGCCCTTTTGCCTGCCGACGGCTACGCGCTCACCGCGCGAAAGCCGGTCAGTTGTCGTCCTCGTCGATCAGAAACCCGCGCATCGGCGACGGCGCCTGCTGCATCGGCTGCGGCGCCTGCGGCCGCACCGGTGCCATCGGCTGCGTCATCGCCGGGGACATCTGCTGCTGACCGCCGTACGACGGGCCACCGCCCATGGACGGGTTTCCGCCGCCCATCGGCTGACCGCCGTGGTTGCCGCCCATCGTGTGCCCCATGGCACCCGCACCGGCCGGAGCCAGCGAGGGCGACGGCGGCAGCGACGCGGCGGCCGGGGTGCGCGGCGGAGCCAGCGAGTCGTCGGCCTGGGTCTCCAGCTGACGCAGCTGGCTCTCCAGGTAGGACTTCAGACGCGTCCGGTACTCGCGCTCGAAGCCCCGCAGGTCCTCGACCTTGCGCTCCAGCGTCGCGCGGGCCGACTCCAGCGAGCCCATCGCCACGCGGTGCTTCTCCTGCGCGTCCCGCTCCAGCGCGTCCGCCTTGGCGCGGGCGTCCCGCTCCAGGCCCTCGGCGCGGCTGCGCGCCTCGCCGACGATCTTGTTGGCCTCGGAACGGGCCTCCGCGATCGCCTGGTCGGCGGTCTGCTGGGCCAGGGACAGGACACGGGCGGCGCTGTCGCCACCGGGGCCCTGCTGCTGCATCTGCGGCGGGGGCTGCATCTGCTGCATCTGCTGCTGCGGGTTGTGGCCGCCCATGGGACCGCCCATCGGGCCGCCCATGGGGCCACCCTGCATCGGGCCGGGGCCGTGCGGGCCCTGCGGACCGGGGCCGTGCGGGCCCTGGGGGCCGTGACCGCTGGGACCGGCGGGCAGCTGCGGAGCACCACCGGGCAGCTGGGGGGGACCCATCTGCGGGGGCTGCTGCTGGACCGGCGGACCCGATATGGCGGCGGGCACCGGGGCACCCGGCCGGTCCTGCTGCTCCGGCGGCTTGCGCATGCCCTGCTGCTGGTTCTGCGCGGCGGCACGCGTGGCGGCGGCCAGCTTGGCGCGCAGGTCCTCGTTCTCACGGAGCAGGCGGGTCAGCTCCGACTCGACCTCGTCGAGGAAGGCATCGACCTCGTCCTCGTCGTAGCCCTCTCGGAGGCGGACTGTCGTGAACTGCTTGTTCCGCACATCCTCGGGAGTCAGCGGCATCTCTTCTTCACCTCTACGTAGTCGTCGGCAGTCGGCAAGACCGTATCGCTCACAACCCGATCACGATGCTGATCAGGATGGAAACGATGATCATCAGAACGAAGAAGGACAGGTCGAGTGCCACGCCCCCGAGACGCAGCGGCGGGATGAACCGCCGCAGGAGCTTGAGCGGTGGATCGGTGACCGTGTAGGTCGTCTCCAGGACGACCACCATCGGCTTGCCCGGCTGCCATGAACGCGCGAACTGGAAGACGTAGTCCATGACGAGCCGGAAGATCAGCACGATGAGGAAACACATCAACGCGATGTAGACAACACTTTGTGCGACGCCCATCTCTCGCGCTTCCCTCTCCCCTGGCTCTCGTAGCACCGGCCTCTCGGCCGGGTTGTTCCCGGTGTCGTGTTCTCAGCTCTGGTTGAAGAATCCGCCCTCTGCAATGCGGGCCTTGTCCTCCGCCGTGACATCGACGTTAGCAGGCGACAACAGGAACACCTTCTGTGTCACTCGCTCAATGCTGCCATGGAGACCGAAGACGAGTCCCGCGGCAAAGTCGACAAGTCGCTTCGCGTCCGTATCGTCCATCTCCGTGAGATTCATGATCACCGGAGTGCCCTCACGGAAGTGTTCCCCGATGGTACGGGCCTCGTTGTACGTCCTGGGGTGCAGCGTCGTGATCCGGTAGGGCTCGCGCTCGGACACGACCTTGGGCATGATCACCGGTGCGTTCTTCTCCATGTTCGGACGTTCAGGTGTGATGGATGCCACGGGTGCGATCCGGGCGGGTCGCTCACGCTCCGCCGGGATCTGGACCGGCTCCCGCTGCGCCGGCGGCTGGACCGCGCGTACCGGTTCGTCGCGCTCCCGGTCCCGCTCCACCTGATGCGCGGGCTGGTGCCGGCGCCGGTCGCGCTCGGGCTCCGGCTCGGGTTCGAATTCGTCGTCGGGGTCGAACCCCGGGCCGTCGTACCCATCGTCCTCCACGAGGCCGAGGTAGACCGCCATCTTGCGCATCGCGCCGGCCATGCTCTGAGTCCTCCGCTCTGTGGTGGATCGGCATCTGTCACCAAGTGCCCGCGATCCACTCCGGCCTACCCGCCATGGGCGGTAATGACCATATTTTCTGCTGTGGTCCGACTTGTTTGGCGACGTTACCCGAGCCCGGGGCGGACTCCGAGTACCGCAGTACCGACGCGCACATGTGTCGCTCCGGCCGCGATCGCGTCCTCGAGGTCCGCACTCATCCCTGCGGAGACCATGTTCGCAGCCGGATGGTTCCCGCGCAGCCGGGATGAGAATTCCATCAGCCGGTCGAACGCGGCCCGTTGCCGCCCGGCGAAGGGGCCGGCGAGCGGTGCGACGGTCATCAGCCCGTCCAGCCGGAGCCCGGGCGCGGCGGCGACGGCGTCCGCCAACTCCTCGATCCCGTCCGGGGCGACACCCCCGCGGGCCCCCCGCTCGCCGCTCTCCGCGTCGAGGGCGACCTGGATGAGGCAGCCGAGTTCGCGCTCGCGGCGCTCGGCCGCCGTCGAGAGGGCGGTCACCAATTTCGTACGGTCCACCGACTGCACGACATCGGCATAACCGGCCACGGAACGAACCTTGTTGGTCTGCAACTGACCGACAAAGTGCCAGGAGAGGGACAGATCCGCACACTCGGCGGCCTTCGGAGCAGCGTCCTGGTCGCGGTTCTCCGCGACCTGACGCACACCGAGTCCATGCAGAATCCGCACATCGCTCGCCGGGTAGGTCTTGGTGACCACGAGCAGGGTCACCTCCTCCCGCCCGCGCCCGGCCGCGACGCAGGCCGAAGCGATCCGCTCCTCCACCCGCGCCAGATTCGCGGCGAGTTGTTCCTTGCGTTCCGTCATGCCCTATCAGTCCAGCCAGATATATCCGGCGAGCCGCCCGGTGGTGCGGTCGCGTCGGTACGAGAAGTGGTCGCCCGATTCGAGGGTGCAGGAGGGTGACGCCTGCCGGTCGGTGACGCCCAGCTCCGCCAGCTGGGCGTGCACCCCGCCCGTGACGTCCACCGCCGGAGTGCCCCAGCTGGTCTCGGACCACGAACCGGGCACGCTCGCGGCGACCTCGTCCCGCATCGCGGCCGGCACCTCGTAGCACCGCCCGCAGACGGCCGGCCCGGTCCGCGCGGTGATCCGGGAGACCTCCGCGCCCAGCCGGACCATGGCCTCGACCGCGGCCGGCACGACCCCGGCGACCAGCCCCGGCCGCCCGGCGTGCGCCGCCGCGACGACGCCGGCCTCCGGGTCGGCGAGCAGGACGGGCGTGCAGTCGGCGGTCAGGACGGCGAGCGCGAGCCCGCGCCGCGCGGTGACCACCGCGTCCACGGCGGGGATCTCCGCCGCTTCGCCCCAGGGTGCGTCGACCACGGCCACGTCCCGGCCGTGGACCTGGTTCATCCAGACGACCCGCGCCGGGTCGAGCCCCCGGGCGCGCGCGGCCCGCTCGCGGTTGGCGAGAACGGCGGCGGGGTCGTCACCGACCGCGCCGCCGAGATTGAGCTCCGCGTACGGGGCGGCGCTCACTCCGCCCCACCTGTCGGTGAAGGAGAAGTGAGCGCCGCCCCGCGAAAAGACGGAGACCGTCGGACTCACTGCGTCATGCGGACCTATCACTTCAAGAAGTCCGGTACATCCAGCTCTTCGGCCTGGGAGTCCGAGTAGGGACGGGCCGGCGGGACGTGCGGCGGCGAGACGACCGGCGGAAGGTGGCTCTCACCCGACACCGGGGCCGGCTCGGCCTGCGCCGGCGGCTCCTCGCGCGGCGGCACCGAACCGAGCCCGCCGGACTGGCGCACCGGCTCGGGTGCGGCCCGGACCGGCGTCGGGGCCGGCTCCTCGCGCTTGGCGCTGTTCGCACCGAGGACGTTCTCCCGCCGGGCCGGCGGCTGCCCGCCGTCGAAGCCCGCCGCGATGACGGTGACCCGCACCTCGTCGCCGAGGGCGTCGTCGATGACCGCGCCGAAGATGATGTTCGCCTCCGGGTGGGCCGCCTCGCTCACCAGCTGGGCCGCCTCGTTGATCTCGAAGAGACCGAGGTCGCTGCCGCCGGAGATGGAGAGCAGGACACCGCGGGCGCCGTCGATGGACGCCTCCAGGAGCGGCGAGGAGATCGCCATCTCCGCCGCGGCCACCGCGCGGTCGTCGCCGCGGGCGGAGCCGATGCCCATGAGCGCGGAACCGGCCTCGGACATGACCGACTTGACGTCGGCGAAGTCGAGGTTGATCAGGCCCGGGGTGGTGATGAGGTCGGTGATGCCCTGGACACCCGAGAGCAGCACCTGGTCGGCCGACTTGAACGCGTCGAGCACGCTGACCTGGCGGTCCGAGATGGACAGCAGCCGGTCGTTGGGAATGACGATGAGGGTGTCGACCTCTTCGCGGAGCTCGGCGATGCCGTCCTCCGCCTGGTTGGCGCGGCGCCGGCCCTCGAAGGTGAACGGGCGGGTGACCACACCGATCGTCAGGGCGCCGAGCGAGCGCGCGATGTTGGCGACTACGGGTGCGCCACCGGTGCCGGTGCCGCCGCCTTCGCCTGCGGTGACGAAGACCATGTCGGCCCCCTTGAGGACCTCCTCGATCTCCTCACGGTGGTCCTCTGCCGCCTTACGACCGACGGCCGGGTTCGCCCCGGCGCCGAGGCCGCGGGTGAGTTCACGGCCGACGTCGAGCTTGACGTCGGCGTCGCTCATCAACAGGGCTTGCGCATCCGTGTTGATCGCGATGAACTCGACGCCCTTGAGACCGACCTCGATCATTCGGTTGATGGCATTGACACCACCGCCGCCGACACCGATGACCTTGATGACTGCGAGGTAGTTCTGCGGTGCTGCCACGTCGAAGGCCTCTCGCCTCGAGTTACGTGTCGTCGCTTCGCGGTGATCCCGCCGCGACGACGGATGCCGATTGGGACGGTCCGAACGCCGACCCAAACCCTAACGTTCAAGTTTAGGGTTACCAGTGTGTCTGCTTCATGGACTCTTCCGAACAGGACACTAAGTCGACAAGTGGCGCACGTTCAACGAACACGCCGAACCTCCCGTTTTTCTTTTCACCCTATGTGATCACCCGTAGCGCTGACCAACCAGGGTGCTGGCCAGGCCAAATGTGCGTCAACCACCCGACACCGCAGGGGCGGTGGGGGCACTCACGTCGAAGTGCCCCGCTTTGGGTGCGGCCTTCATGAGAGCGGTGAGGACTTTCGCCTTCGCCGCACCCGCTCCACCGCTTCCCCACATCACCGTGCGATCCCCGCTGAGCTCCAGCGAGATGGCGTCGTACGAATCGACCCGGACCACCCGGGTGTCCTCGGCGACGCCGTCCGGGAGGTCGCCCGCGACCCGGACCGCTTCCCGCACCAGCCGGTCACTGCCGAAGCGGCGCAGGCTGGCGGAACGGCCCGTTGCCATCTCCAGCAGGGGCACATGCCCGGGCGATTTGTCCACCGTCGCGAAACGCACGCCCTCGTCATCGACTTCGATGAACTTCGCGCCCTTTTCGACCAGCAGGACCGGCTTTCGTTCGGTCACCTTAAGTCCGATGCCGTGCGGCCATGACCGAACGACATCCACCTCGTCGATACGAGGCAACTTCTGGCGCAACCTGTTCTCGATGGCGTCGGTGTCCACGGAGACGAGCGGGGCGCCCATCGGCACCGCCGCGGCACGCTCCACCTCGACGGGTGTCAGCACCCGCACGCCGGTGATCCTGACCTGCTCGACCCGCAGCCAGGAGGAGCCGTACAGCGCCCAGACGACGCCGGAACCGAGGAGCAGTACGACTCCGGCGGTCAGGAGCAGCAGCCGGCGGGAGACGCGGCGCCCCTCGGGGCGTGGGCGCGGCGGCCGGTCCGGGGCGTCCTCCTGCTTCCCTGCACCGCGCTGGGCGGTCGTCGGTCCGGCCACGCTCGCTCCTTATGCCGGGTCCGGGAGCCAACGCTCCCGGACCCGTCCGTCTCACGCGTTACGGCGTGCGGCAATCGCCTCGTACACCATGCCGACCAGCAGATCGTCGGCGTCCCGGCGGCCGAACTCGGCGGCGGCCCGGGACATTTCATACAACCGGTGCGGATCGGACAGCACCGGCAGGACATTGCCCTGCACCCACTCGGGGGTGAGCGCGGCGTCGTCCACCAGCAGGCCGCCGCCGGCGTTGACCACGGGCTGGGCGTTGAGCCGCTGTTCGCCGTTGCCGATGGGCAACGGGACGTAGGCGGCGGGCAGTCCGACCGCGGAGAGTTCGGCGACGGTCATCGCGCCCGCGCGGCAGAGCATCATGTCGGCCGCCGCGTACGCGAGGTCCATCCGGTCCACGTACGGTACCGGGATGTAGGGGGGCATCCCGGGCATGTTGTCCACGCGCGGCAATTCGTTCTTCGGCCCGACCACGTGCAGGATCTGGATGCCGGAGCGCTGGAGCAGCGGAGCGACGCGCTGCACCACCTCGTTCAGGTGGCGGGCGCCCTGCGAGCCGCCGGAGACCAGCAGCGTCGGCAGGTTGGGGTCGAGGCCGAACGCCGCGCGCGCCTCGGGGCGGACCCGGGCCCGGTCGAGGGTGGCGATGGTACGGCGGAGCGGGATGCCGATGTAGCGGGCGCCGCGCAGCTTGCTGTCGGGCGTGGAGACGGCGACGCCGTGCGCGTACCGCGAGCCGATCTTGTTGGCCAGGCCGGGGCGGGCGTTGGCCTCGTGGACCACGATCGGGACGCCGGCGCGCTTGGCGGCGAGATAGCCCGGCAGGGCCACGTAACCGCCGAAGCCGACCACGCAGTCGGCCCTGGTGCGTTCCAGGATCTGCTCGGCGGCCTTGATGGTGCCGCGCAGCCTGCCCGGGACGGTGATGAGTTCGGGGGTGGGCTTGCGCGGCAGCGGTACGGCCGGGATCAGCGCCAGTTCGTACCCCCGCTCGGGTACGAGTCTGGTCTCGAGTCCGCGCTCCGTGCCGAGAGCGGTGATCCCCACGCTCGGGTCCTGCCTGCGCAGGGCGTCCGCGAGGGCAAGCGCGGGCTCGATGTGGCCGGCGGTCCCCCCGCCGGCGAGTACGACATGCACCGAATTTCACCGCTCTCCGGACGGACGCTTCTTGACGCGCCGTCTCATCGTCTTCCATCTCACCCCGGGCCTCCGCACGGCCAGGGCCGCCTTCGCGGCGGGCTCGTCCCGCGCGAACGCGATCAGCAGCCCGACGGCGAACATGGTCGGCAGCAGGGCCGACCCCCCGTAGGAGAACAGCGGGAGCGGGACACCGGCGATCGGCAGCAGGCCGAGCACCGCACCGATGTTGATCACGGCCTGCGCCGTGATCCAGGTGGTCACACCTCCCGCTGCGTACCTCACGAAGGGGTCCTCCGTGCGTCCGGCCACGCGGATACCCGCATAGCCTAGAGCCGCGAAGAGGGCGAGCACCGACAGCGTCCCCGCCAGCCCCAGTTCCTCCCCGGTGATGGCGAAGATGAAGTCGGTGTGCGGTTCGGGAAGTTGGCCCCATTTTTCCACACTCGCACCGAGACCGGAACCGAACCATCCGCCCGACGCCAGAGCATAGATGCCGTGCACGGCCTGCCAGCAGGAGCCACCGGGCCCGGGCTCGCTGGCCCCCATGCAGTCCAGCCTGGACATGCGGTTGGGGCTGGTCTTGATCAGCAGGAAACCGATGAGCCCGGCGCCGGCGAGCACTCCGGCGAACAGCCTGGTCGGCGCCCCGGCCAGCCAGAGCAGGCCGAACAGGATGGCCGTGAGAATGATCGCAGTACCCATGTCGCCGCCGAGCATGATGAGCCCGAGCAGCATGAAGGCGACCGGCACCAGGGGTACCAGCATGTGCTTCCACTGGGTCAGCAGCCGCTTGTCCTGTTTACGGGCGAGCAGGTCGGCCCCCCACAGCACGAGCGCCAGCTTGCCGAACTCGCTGGGCTGCAGCTGGAAGGGCCCGCCCAGGTAGAGCCAGTTGCGGTTGCCGTTGACCGACATCCCTATCCCCGGCACCTGGACCAGGACCATCAGGAAGACGGCGCCCATGAGCAGCGGGTAGGACAGCGCGCGGTGCAGCTTCACCGGCATCCTGGCGGCCGCCGCCATCAGCCCGGCCCCGATCACGGCGGCCAGGAACTGCTTGCGGAAGAAGTAGGTGCCGGGCTTGCCGAGCTCCAGCGCCTTGATCATCGAGGCGGAGTAGACCATCACCAGGCCGAGCACGGTGATCAGCAGTCCGGCGCCCAGAATCACGTAGTACGCCGTCAGCGGCCGGTCCCAGGCCCGCCGGGCCCGCTCGTACAGCCGGCGTACTCCGCCGCCGCGCGGGCTGCGGGGGCCGCCGGTGCTCCGGACCCGCACCGACGCGGGCCGCCGGACCTTGGCAGCGGGCCGTACCCGCACGCTCTCTTCGGCCGGCATGTCCCTGTCCCCTCCACTGCTCGTGCCCGGGGCGCGGCGGCCGGGCCGGTCAGACGCTCTCGGCGGCGAGGGCGCGGACGGCGTCCGCGAATGCCTCGCCCCGCTTGTTGTAGTTGACGAACATGTCCATGGAGGCGCAGGCCGGGGCCATCAGTACGGTGTCTCCCGGCCGGGCGAGCCGTGCGGCTTCGCGGACCGCCTCGGACATCGCCCCAGTGTCGGTCCGGTCGAGGTCGACCACGGGTACCTCGGGGGCGTGTCGCGCGAGGGCTTCGCGGATCAGGGCCCGGTCCGCGCCCATGAGCACGACGCCCCGCAGCCGCTTGGCGCAGCCGGTCACCAGCTCGTCGAAGGTGGCGCCCTTGGCCAAGCCGCCGGCGACCCAGACGATGGAGTCGTAGGCGGCGAGCGAGGCTTCGGCGGCGTGCGTGTTGGTGGCCTTGGAGTCGTCCACGTACGCGACCCCGTCCACATCCGCGACGTGCTCGATGCGGTGCGGGTCGGGGCGGAAGTTCCGCAGCCCGTCGCGGACGGCGGCGGGCTCGACGCCGAAGGCGCGGGCCAGGGCCGCGGCGGCCAGGGCGTTGGCGATGTTGTGCGGGGCCGGCGGGCTGACGTCGGCGACCTCGGCCAGCTCCTGGGCCTGCTTCTGGCGGTTCTTCACGAACGCCCGGTCGACCAGGATGCCGTCCACCACGCCGAGCTGCGAGGGCCCCGGCGTGCCGAGGGTGAAGCCGATGGCGCGGCAGCCCTCCTCGACGTCGGCCTCGCGCACCAGATCCTCGGTGGCCGGGTCTGCCGCGTTGTACACGCAGGCGACCTGGTTGCCCTCGTAGATCCGGCCCTTGTCGGCGGCGTACGCCTCCATGGAGCCGTGCCAGTCGAGGTGGTCGGGGGCCAGGTTGAGCACGGCGGCGGAGTGGGCGCGCAGCGAGGGCGCCCAGTGCAGCTGGTAGCTGGAGAGTTCGACGGCGAGCACGTCGTACGTCTCCTCGCCGAGGACGGCGTCCAGCAGGGAGACGCCGATGTTGCCGACGGCGGCGGTGCGCAGCCCGGCGGCCTCCAGGATGGAGGCCAGCATCCGTACGGTCGTGGTCTTGCCGTTGGTGCCGGTGACCGCGAGCCAGGGGGCCGGCTCCCGGCCGTCCTGCCCGCGCAGCCGCCAGGCGAGTTCGACGTCGCCCCAGACCGGGACGCCCGCCTCGGCCGCCGCGGCGAACAGCGGCTTGCCGGGCTTCCAGCCGGGGGCGGTGACGACGAGTCCGGTGGACGGGGGCAGGGTGTCGCCGTCGCCGAGGCGCACGGTGATGCCCTGCGCCTCCAGCTCGGCGGCCTGGGCGCGGGAGCGCTCGTCGTCGCCGTCGTTGACCACGGTGACGACGGCGCCGAGGCCGTGCAGCACCCGGGCCGCCGGGATTCCGGAGACCCCGAGCCCGGCGACCGTGACGTGCTTGCCCTGCCAGTCCACGTTGCTCACTTCTTGGCTGCCCATCCTGCGTAGAAGAGGCCGAGTCCGACGATCACGCACATGCCCTGGATGATCCAGAAGCGGACCACGACAAGGACTTCGGACCACCCCTTGAGTTCGAAGTGGTGCTGGAGCGGGGCCATGCGGAAGACGCGCTTGCCGGTCATCTTGAACGAGCCGACCTGGATGACGACGGACATCGTGATCATCACGAAGAGGCCGCCGAGGATCGCCATCAGGAATTCGGTGCGGGAGCAGATCGCCAGGCCGGCGAGCGCGCCGCCGAGGGCGAGCGAGCCGGTGTCCCCCATGAAGATCTTGGCGGGCGAGGTGTTCCACCACAGGAAGCCGAAGCAGGAGCCCATCAGCGCGGAGGCCACGACCGCGAGGTCGAGCGGGTCGCGCACTTCGAAACAGGCGCTCGGGTTCGTGAGGGTGGTGGCGTTGGCGCAGGACTCCTGGAACTGCCAGAGTCCGATGAAGGTGTACGCGCCGAAGACCATCACCGACGCGCCGGTGGCCAGGCCGTCCAGACCGTCCGTCAGGTTCACGCCGTTGGACATGGCGAGGATCATGAACAGCGCCCAGACGACGAAGAGCACCGGGCCGATCGACCAGCCGAAGTCCTCGACGAACGAGAGCTTGTCGGAGGCCGGGGTGTTGCCGCGGGCGTCGGCGAACTGGAGGGAGAGCACCGCGAAGGCGATCCCGACTATCAGCTGGCCGGCCATCTTCGCCTTGGCCCGCAGACCGAGCGAGCGCTGCTTGACGATCTTGATGTAGTCGTCCAGGAAGCCGACGAGTCCCATGCCGGTCATCAGGAAGAGGACCAGCACACCGGAGAAGCGCATCTCCTCGCCGGTGATCACCTTCGCCAGGAAGTACGCGATGAGCGTCGCCAGGATGAAGGCGATGCCGCCCATCGTGGGCGTGCCCTTCTTGGACCCGTGGGTACGCGGGCCGTCGTCGCGGATGAACTGCCCGTATCCCTTGCGGGCCAGGAGCTTGATCAGCAGCGGCGTGCCGACCAGGGTCAGGAAGAGCCCGATGGCTCCCGCGAAGAGGATCTGCCTCATCGGCCCGCGACCTCGCCCTCGGTCGCGTTCTCCAGCAGTGCTGTGACGACCTGCTCAAGGCCGACCGACCGGGACGCCTTCACCAGCACCACGTCACCCGGGCGCAGTTCCCTGCGCAACAGGTCGACGGCAGCCTGTGCGTCGGACACGTGCACCGACTCCTCACCCCACGAACCCTCGTTGTATGCGCCCAGTTGCAGCCAGGAGGCTTCTCTGCCCCCGACCGCGACGAGCTTGCTGACGTTGAGCCGGACGGCGAGCCGTCCGACCGCGTCGTGCTCGGCGAGCGAGGCGTCGCCGAGCTCGGCCATCAGGCCGAGCACCGCCCACGTACGACGCCCCTTCCCCATGGCGACCAGCGCGCGGAGCGCGGCCTTCATGGATTCGGGGTTCGCGTTGTAGGCGTCATTGACGAACGTCACGCCGTCCGGACGCTCGGTGACCTCCATGCGCCAGCGGGAGAGGGTGCCCGCCTCGGAGAGCCCTTCGGCGATCTCGTCTGCGGACAGGCCCAGCTCATGGGCGACGGCGGCCGCGGCGAGCGCGTTCGACACGTGGTGCTCACCGTACAGGCGCATGGTCACCTCGCTGCACCCGGTGGGTGTGTGGAGGCGGAACGCGGGGCGTCCGTCGTCGGTGAGGTGCACGTCTTCGCCCCGTACGTCCGCATCCGCGCCCTCACCGAAGAGGACGACGCGGGCCTTGGTACGGGAGGACATGGCGCGTACGAGAGGGTCGTCGGCGTTGAGCACGGCGATGCCGTCCTCGGGCAGCGACTCGACCATTTCGCCCTTGGCCTGGGCGATCTGCTCCTTGCCGCCGAACTCGCCGATGTGCGCGCTGCCTACGTTGAGCACGAGGCCGATGCGCGGCGGGACGAGTCCGGTGAGGTAGCGGATGTCCCCGATGTAGCGGGCGCCCATTTCGAGGACCAGGTGCCGGGTCTCGTCGGTGGCGCGCAGCGCGGTGAGCGGCAGGCCGATCTCGTTGTTGAGGTTGCCCTCCGGGTAGACGGTGGGCGCCTTGCGCTCCAGGAGCTGCGCGATGAGGTCCTTGGTGGAGGTCTTGCCCGCGGAGCCGGTGAGGGCGACGACGGTGGCGCCGAGGCGGCCGACGACGGCGCGGGAGAGCGCGCCGAGGGCGGCCACGACGTCGTCCACGACGATCGCGGGCACACCGACGGGGCGGGTGGCCAGGACGAGGGCCGCGCCCGCCTCGACGGCGCGCTCGGCGTAGTCGTGGCCGTCGGCCCGTTCGCCGGCGAAGGCGACGAAGAGGCTGCCGGGGGTCACCTTGCGGGAGTCGATGACGACGGGCCCGCTGACGGTTGCCGACGGATCCGGTATGTCGTGCGTCTGCCCGCCGACGATTTCGGCGATCTCGGCGAGGGAAAGGGCGATCACTTGGTCATCCCTGACTGTTGTTCTCGTGGTGGGAGGCACGGGGTCCGGCGCCTTCGTGCCCCAGGGAGCGCTCGATGGCCTCGCGCAGGACGACCCGGTCGTCGAAGGGGCGGACGACGCCGTGGACGTCCTGGCCCTGCTCGTGGCCCTTGCCGGCGACGAGCACGGTGTCGCCGGGCTCGGCCCGGGCCACCGCGGCGGCGACGGCCGCGGCGCGGTCGGCGTCGACCAGGACGTCGCCGCGCTCGTGGACGGGCACCTCGGCGGCGCCCGCGAGCATGGCGGCGAGGATGCCGAGGGGGTCCTCGGAGCGGGGGTTGTCGGAGGTCAGCACGGCGGTGTCGGCGAGCCGGGCGGCCGCCGCGCCCATCGGGCCGCGCTTGGTGGTGTCGCGGTCGCCGCCGCAGCCGAGGACGATGTGCAGCCGGCCCTTGGTGACCTTGCGCAGGGAGCGCAGCACGGACTCGACGGCGTCGGTCTTGTGCGCGTAGTCGACCAGCGCGAGGTAGGGCTGTCCGGCGTCGACGCGCTCCAGCCTGCCGGGCACCCCGGGCACGGTCGCGATGCCGTCCGCCGCGGTCTGCGGATCGATGCCGGCAACGGCGAGGGCGACGATCGCGGCCAGGGTGTTGGCGACGTTGAACGGGCCGGGCAGCGGGGCCTTGGCCGTGGCCCGCTCGCCCTGGGGCCCGACGACGGTGAAGGTGGAGCCGAGCTGGCCGACGACGACGTCCTCGGCGCGCCAGTCGGCGTCCGGGTGGCCCTCGGCGGAGAAGGTCGTGATGGGCACCGTGGCCTCGGTGACGAGCCTGCGGCCGTACTCGTCGTCGTAGTTGACGACGCCCTGCCTGCTGCGGCGCGGGGTGAACAGCTGGGCCTTGGCCTGGAAGTAGTCCTCCATGCCGGAGTGGAACTCCATGTGCTCCGGGCTGAGGTTGTTGAAGACGGCGACGTCGAAGACGCAGCCGTCGACCCGGCCGAGGACCAGCGCGTGGCTGGAGACCTCCATGGTGACGGCGTCGGCGCCGCGTTCGCGCATGACGGCGAACAGGGCCTGGAGGTCGGTGGCTTCGGGCGTGGTGCGCTCGGACTTGATGCGCTCGTCGCCGATCCGCATCTCCACCGTGCCGATGAGCCCGGTGGCGCGTCCGGCGCCGCGGAAGCCGCCCTCGACCAGGTAGGCGGTGGTGGTCTTGCCGGAGGTGCCGGTGATGCCGACCTGGAGGAGGCCGGTGCCGGGGTGGCCGTAGATCTCGGCGGCGAGTTCGCCCATCCGGCCGCGCGGGTCCTCGGTGACCAGGACCGGCACGCCGGTGGCCCGGGCGCGGTCGGCGCCGGAGGGGTCGGTGAGGATGGCAGCGGCGCCGAGGCCGGCCGCCTGGGTGGCGAAGTCGGCGCCGTGCAGGCGGGCGCCCGGCAGGGCCGCGTACAGGTCTCCGGGGCGCACCGCCCGGGAGTCGTGGGTGATGCCGGTGATGTCACCGGTGCCCGGCGGTTCGACTCCCAGCCGCTCTGCCAGCGTGACCAGGGAGGTGGGCCGCAGGCGGTCCGGGCGAGGCGCTCCCGGGTAGTTCACAGGCGCGTCCTTCGGGGTCGTTCGGGACTGTTCGGCGTGGGGCACGGCGGTGAGCGTACCGGGCTCACCCGGCCTCTCGCGAAGTGAGGGGGCCGGTGAGCGGACGTTCTGGTTCCGGTTCCCGGGGTCGGGGGTGATGGTTGTCACTGGTGGTCTCCGCGAGTTCACTCGCCGGTTCCGAAGAACACCGGCAGCTTGGCCGGCGCGCGGCCGGACGGGGGTGTCTGGAGCGTCTTGAGGGCGAATTCCATGACCTGCTTGTAGATGGGACCGCAGGTCTGGCCGCCGAAGTGGCTGCCCTTGGTGGGGTTCTGGATCGCGCAGTAGACGGTGATCTGGGGGTCGTCGGCGGGCGCGAAACCGGCGAAGGACGCGGTGTAGCCGTGGTAGCCGCCGCGCACCGGGTCGACGCGGTTGGCGGTGCCGGTCTTGCCCGCGACCCGGTAGCCGGGGATCTGGGCCTTGGTGCCGGTGCCCTCCTGGTCGGCGACCACCGATTCGAGCATGGTGGCGAGCGTCTTCGCGGTCTTCTCGCTGACCACGCGGGTCTGTTCGGGGGCCTCGGCGGGGGTGAAGCGGCCGTCCGGGCCCCTGGTGCCGCGTACGAGCGTCGGTGCGATGCGTACGCCGCCGTTGGCGATGGTCGAGTAGATCGAGGCGGCCTGCATGGCGTTGAGGGAGAGGCCCTGGCCGAACGGGATCGTGTACTGCTGCGAGGTCGACCAGTCCTGCGGCTTGGCGAGGAGGCCGGGCGTCTCGCCGGGGTAGTCGAGCCCGGTGGGCGATCCGATGCCGAATTTCCTCAGGTAGGAGTACAGCACCTTGTTGGCCTCGGCCTGCGTCCTGCCCAGCTGCCCGGTGGCCATGATGGTGCCGATGTTGCTGGACTTGGCGAGCACGCCGTTGAGCGTCAGCTGCCAGGTGGCGTGGTCGATGTCGTCCTTGAAGAGGCGGTCGCCCCGGTGCAGCCGGTTGGGGACCGTGACGTGCGTGAGGGGCGTGGCGGCGCCCTCCTCCAGCACGGCGGCCATGGACATCACCTTGCTGGTGGAGCCGGGCTCGTAGACGTCCTGGAGGGCCGCGTTGCCGAGCGAGGCGGCGTCGGCCTGCGAGAGGTCGTTGGGGTCGAAGCCGGGGGCGTTGGCCATGGCGAGCACCTCGCCGGTGCGGGTGTTCTGCACGATGACGTAACCGCGGTCGGCCCCGGACTTCGCCACCTGGTCGGAGATGGCCTTCTGGGCCGCCCACTGGATGTCGCGGTCGATGGTCAGCTCGATGTCGGAGCCGGGGACCGCGGGGACCTCCTTGGTGCCCGCGGTGGGCACCCTGCGGCCGCCGGACTGGGCGTACTTGATGGTGCCGTCCTCGCCCGCGAGCTCCTTGTCGAGCCGGGATTCGAGGCCGCCGGCGCCCTTGCCCTCGGCGTTGACGTAACCCAGTATCCCGGCGGCCAGGGTGCCGTTGGGGTAGACCCGCTTGGTGGTGGCCTCCTGGAAGACGCCCGCCAGCACGTTGGCGCCGGGTCCGCCGGCCGCCTTGTCCTTCGCGGCCTTCTCGGCGAAGACGGACTTGAGGTCCTTGATCTGCTTCCAGACCTGCGGGGTCTGCCTGCGCGCCAGCACCGCGTACCGGCTCTTGGGCTTGGAGAGCTTCTTGACCAGTCCGTCCGCGTCGACGCCGAGGATCGGCGCGAGCAGGGCGGCGGCCTGCTGGGGGGCGTCGGGTGCCTTGCTGTCGGCCGGCGTGAACATCTTGGGGTCGGCCGTGATGTCGTACGCGTCCACGCTGGTGGCCAGCGCGATGCCGCTGCGGTCGGTGATCTCCCCGCGCTCGGCGGCGACCGTGTAGCTCAGGTAGCGGTTGGTCTCGGCCTTCGCGGCGTACGCGGGGGCGTCGACGGCCTGGACCTGGAGGAGCCGTACGACGAACGCGATCATGACGAGCGTCAGGGCGAGGCTGACCAGCCGCAGCCGGGGGCGCGGGCTGCCCAGTCGCAGCGGCCGTGGGGAGCGGGCGCGGGGCGCTCTCCCGCGGGGCGCGGCGGACGGGGGCCGCCGTCGCTGCTGGGGGCGGGGGCGGCCGGACGCCGCGGAGGCGTTACGGGGACGCGCGGGGCCGGGTACCCGGCGGCGCGGCGGTTCCTTGGAGGGCACTGCGTCACCTGCCGGGGCTCGTGGAGGGCTGGGCTGCCGGTGTGCCGGAGGGCGTCGATCCGACGGCCCCGGGCGCCGGGGTGACGGCGGCCGGGCCGGTGGGCGTGGGGGTGGGGGCCGGTGTGCTCGGCGGGGGCGCGGCGAACGGGGCCGGAGCGGCCTTGGACGGGACGCCCCGGACCTTGCCGTCGGGGTCGAGGAAGGCGGGGCTGCCACCGGGGACCATGCCCAGCTCACGGGCGCGGCGGGCCAGGGCGTCGGGCTCGAAGGAGGCGTCGACGTCGCGCTGGAGGGCCTGCTGCTCGTCGGTCAGTTCGGTGGTCCGCTTCTTCAGCTCGCTCAGCTGGAAGGAGCCCTCGTTGAGCGCGGAGTTGAGCAGCAGCAGGGTGATCAGGCCGCCGCCGAGGAGCACCACGACCAGCAGGACGAACGGGGTCCGGGCGGCGGTGCTCGGCCCGGCGGGCATCAGCCGGGTCAGCCGTGCGACGCGCCCTTTCGGCTGCCCGGCCGGTTTGCTCACCGCGCCGCTCCGTCCCCGGCGCGCGCGGCCGTCCGCCGGCTCACCGCTCGTCCTCGCGGATGCGCTGGGCGCCGCGCAGCCGGGCGGGGGCGGCGCGGCGGTTCTCGGCGACCTCCTCCTCGGTGGGGAGTTCGGCGCCCCGGGTGAGGAGCTTCAGCCGGGGCTGGTAGCGCTCGGGGACGACGGGCAGGCCGGGCGGTGCGGTGTTGGCGGCGCCCGCCGCCAAGACCTGCTTCACGAGCCGGTCCTCCAGGGACTGGTACGAGAGGACCGCGATGCGCCCGCCGACGGCGAGGGCGGCGACGGCGGCCGGGATGGCCCGCTCCAGCACGGTGAGCTCCCCGTTGACCTCGATGCGCAGGGCCTGGAAGGTGCGCTTGGCGGGGTTGCCTCCGGTGCGCATGGCGGCCTGCGGCAGGGCCTCGCGGATGAGTTCGACCAGCCGGGCGCTGTTGGTGAAGGGCTCCTTCTCGCGCTCGCGGACGACGGCGGAGACGATGCGCTTGGCCTGCTTCTCCTCGCCGTACGCGCGCAGGATGCGCACCAGTTCGCCCGGCGGGTAGGTGTTGAGGACCTCGGCGGCGCTCATGCCGGTCGTCTGGTCCATGCGCATGTCGAGCGGTGCATCGCGGGCGTAGGCGAAGCCCCGGCCGGACTCGTCCAGCTGCATCGAGGAGACGCCGAGGTCGAACAGGACGCCCTGCACCTTGGGGATGCCGAGCCGGTCGAGCACCTCGGGCAGTTCGTCGTAGACGGCGTGCACCAGGGTCGCGCGGTCGCCGTAGGGGGCGAGCCGTTCGCCGGAGAGCCGCAGGGCCTCCTTGTCCCGGTCGAGGGCGACCAGCCGGGCGGTGGGGAAGGCGGAGAGCAGCGCCTCGCTGTGGCCGCCGAGGCCGAGGGTGCAGTCGACCACCACGGGGGGCTGCGGGCCGGGGGCCTCCAGAGCCGGTGCCAACAGGTCCAGGCATCGCTGGAGCATCACCGGGACGTGTCGGGTCTGGCTCATGCGCCCTCTCAGGCTCAGCTCCCGGGTGGCGGGACGTACGGCCTGGTCCCCGCCCGCTCGCGAAGGGGAGGTCCGCCGGCGCCGGGGAAGGGGCGTCAGCCGACCGGCGAGCGGGAGAGGGCCGGGCCGTACGTACGCCGCGCACACGGGTGAAAGTTCGAAATGTGCAGGGTGTCGGTAACTTCCCGTCACTTTAGTCCACCCTGCCACTCGATCGATTCCCGATCAATCAACCCGGCAGCGCGTCGGCCGTCGCGCGTTCACCCGCGCGGGTGGCCGGAGGCGGGCCTGTGGATTACCTCACAACAAGCACTGTTGTCGTTTTTTGTCCGCTTCCCCCTCGCCCGGGGACCGGTGGCGAGGGCTAACGTCTTGAGCATGTCGACTTCCGCGCACTCCTCCGCCTCCGCCCCTACCGTCACCGACCGCCTGGTGGAGGCGAACAGCCGTTACGCAGCCGAGTTCAAGGACCCGGGCATGGACGCTAAGCCGGTGCTCCAGGTCGCCGTGGTCGCCTGCATGGACGCCCGTCTCGACCTGCACAAGGCCCTCGGTCTCTCGCTGGGCGACTGTCACACCATCCGCAACGCGGGCGGCGTGGTCACCGACGACGTCATCCGGTCGCTGGCGATCAGTCAGCGGGCCCTGGGCACCCGCAGCATCGTCCTGATCCACCACACGGGCTGCGGCATGGAGTCGATCACGGAGGACTTCCGCCAGGAGCTGGAGCACGAGGTCGGGCAGCGGCCGTCCTGGGCCGTCGAGGCGTACACCGACGCCGACCAGGACGTGCGGCAGTCGATGCAGCGGGCCCGCACCTCGCCGTTCCTCAAGCACACCGACGACGTGCGCGGTTTTGTCTTCGACGTGACCACCGGCAAGCTGCGCGAGGTCCTGCCCGCCTCCTGATCTGAGGTCCGAGCGGTCCCGGCCGAGGGACCGAGAGACACCGGACCACCACCTTCCGGTGACGAAATCCTCACCCAATCCGACATATCACCCCTGGTTGTCCACAGGCGAGTGACACGAAGCGGTAACGGCAACAAGAATGCGTGAGTGACACCCCGCCGGACGCCGTCCGGCGCGGTGTCCGCAATTCGGGGTGGGCCGGGCCGTACGAGGGCGCCGGCCCGTGACTGGGGACATCCCCTGCTCCTGGTGAGCGTGGGGCGGGGCCGAGGAGGGCCGGGGTGACGACCTATGACGATCGAGCGAGCCTCACAGATCTGACCACCACCGTCGATCGGGTGCGCAGGTCGATGGAGGCCGTGATCGAGGGCAAGCCCGAGGTCGTGCGGCTCTCCCTCACCGTGCTGCTCGCGGAGGGGCACCTCCTGATCGAGGACGTCCCGGGCGTGGGCAAGACCATGCTGGCCAAGGCGCTGGCCCGGTCCGTCGACTGCTCGGTGCGGCGCATTCAGTTCACGCCGGACCTGCTGCCCTCGGACATCACCGGTGTGTCCATATACGACCAGCAGCGCCGGGACTTCGAGTTCAAGCCCGGCGCGATCTTCGCGCAGGTCGTGATCGGCGACGAGATCAACCGCGCCTCCCCGAAGACCCAGTCCGCGCTCCTGGAGTCGATGGAGGAGCGCCAGGTCACCATCGACGGGCACACCTATGAGCTGCCCGACCCCTTCATGGTCGTGGCGACGCAGAACCCGGTGGAGATGGAGGGCACGTATCCGCTGCCCGAGGCCCAGCGCGACCGGTTCATGGCCCGGGTGTCGATCGGTTATCCCAGCGCGGAGGCCGAGCTCCGGATGCTCGACGTGCACGGCGGCCTCTCGCCGCTGGACGACCTCCAGCCCGTGGCGCACGCGCACGACATCGTGAAGCTGATCGAAGCGGTGCGCGCGGTCCATGTCGCCGAGGCCGTCCGCAGATACGCGGTCCAGCTCGTCGCGGCCACCCGCGGCCACCCCGACCTCCGGCTCGGCGCCTCCCCCCGCGCCACGCTGCACCTGCTGCGCGCCGCCAAGGCGTCCGCCGCGCTGACCGGCCGGGACTACTGCCTGCCGGACGATGTGCAGGCCCTGGTCGTCCCGGTGCTCGCCCACCGGCTGCTGCCCACGGCGCAGGCCCAGCTCAACCGCCGCACCGCCGAGCAGGTGGTGCGGGAGATCCTTCATCAGACCCCGGTGCCCACGGCCGCCGCCGACGCCCAGGCCCCCGCGTATCCGGCCCCGGCGTACGGCGGAGCGCAGCAGCCCGGCGCGCGGCGTCCGTGATGGCCGCGGCGGGGGCGGTCGCGGTGGACGGCGGCGACGACAAGGGCGGGGTGCGGGGGGCGCTCGGCGGCCTGACCACCCGTGGGCGGTCCTTCCTCGCGGCCGGGATCGCGGCGGCGGTCTGCGCCTATGTGCTGGGCCAGGGCGACCTGCTGCGGGTCGGGCTGCTGCTCGCCGTGCTGCCGCTGGTGTCCGTGACGGTGCTCTACCGCACCCGCTACCGGGTCACGGGCACCCGCAGGCTCTTCCCCTCGCGCGTCCCGGCCGGCTCCGAGGCCCGCGTCCACCTGCGCATGGACAACGTCTCCCGGCTGCCCACGGGGCTGCTGATGCTCCAGGACCGGGTGCCGTACGTGCTCGGGCCGCGGCCCCGGTTCGTGCTGGACCGGGTGGAGGCGGGCGGGCGCCGCGAGGTGTCCTACCGGGTCCGGTCCGACCTGCGCGGGCGCTATCCGCTCGGCCCGCTGCAACTGCGGCTGAGCGACCCCTTCGGCATGTGCGAGCTGACCCGCTCGTTCAGCGCCTACGACACCCTGGTCGTAATCCCCCGCACCGAACCGCTGCCCCCCGTGCCGCTGGCCGGTGAGTCCTCCGGATACGGCGAGGGACGCCAGCGGTCCCTGGCGCTGGCCGGTGACGACGACGTGATCCCACGCGGTTACCGCTACGGGGACGATCTGCGCCGGGTCCACTGGCGTTCCACCGCGCGTTACGGCGAGCTGATGGTGCGCCGCGAGGAGCAGCCGCAGCGCGCCCGGTGCACGGTCCTGCTCGACACCCGACGGACCGCCTACCGGGGGGCGGGGCCGGACTCCGCGTTCGAGTGGGCCGTCTCCGGTGCGGCTTCCGCGCTGGTGCACATGCTGGAGCGCGGCTTCGCGGTCCGGCTGCTGACGGACTCGGGGAACGCGGTGCCGGGCGAGGGCGAGGGCGGTTTCGCCGGCGCCACCCAGGCCACCGCGGACGCGGCGGGGCTGATGATGGACACCCTCGCCGAGATCGGGCACTCCGAGGGCGGGGGCCTCTCCCGCGCCCACGACGTGCTGCGCGGGGGTGGCGAGGGGCTGCTGATCGCCTTCCTCGGCGACCTGGACGAGGAGCAGACCGGTATGGCCGCCCGGATGCGGCAGCGCAGCGGCGGGGCCGTCGCCTTCGTCCTGGACAGCGCCGCCTGGGTGAACGGCGAGTCGCCCGCCACCAGGGAGGCGGCGGAGCGGCGGCTGCGGCTGCTGCGCGAGGCGGGGTGGACGGTGGTGCCGGTGGAACCCGGCGCGCGGCTGGCCGAGTTGTGGCAGCTGGCGGGCCGGCACGGTGCGGCGGCCGGGTCCGGTGGCACGGCCGCTTCGGCGGGATTCGGGGGTTGGTCATGAGGGGGCGGTCATGAGCGGCCGGGGCCGGCTGGCGCTGGCCGCCTTCGCGGCGACGCTGATGGCGTCCTGTTCGATGCTGCCGCTGGTGGACCCGTTCAGCTGGCTCGTGCAGGCGGCGTTCCTGCTGGCCGTGCAGTGCGGGGTGGGCGCGCTGGGCCGCCGGGTGCCGTTGCCCCGGCTGCTGACGGCCGCCGCCCAGGCGCTGGTCATGGTGGTGCTGCTGACCGTGGCGTTCGCCCGGGAGCAGGCGGTGGCGGGCGTGCTGCCCGGACCGCAGGCCCTGCGGCAGCTCGCGGACCTGCTGACGGCCGGCGGGGACGACGTCGGGCGGTACGCGATCCCGGCGCCGGCGACCCCGGGCATCCGGCTGATGCTGGTGGGCGGCGTCCTGCTGGTCGGTCTCGTGGTGGACACGCTGGCGGTGACGTTCCGCAGCGCGGCCCCCGCCGGGCTGCCCCTGCTGGCGCTGTATTCGGTGGCCGCCGGGCTGGCGGAGGGCGGTGCCGGCTGGCTGTGGTTCCTCCTGGCCGCCTGCGGCTATCTGCTGCTCCTGCTGGCCGAGGGGCGTGACCGGCTCTCCCAGTGGGGCCGGGTCTTCGCCGGGGCGGCGCCGCCCAGGGGCGGTTCGTCCGCCGGGCTCGACACCTCGGGCGGCGGCCGGGCGCTCGCCCCGGTGCGCACGGGGCGCCGGATCGGGGCGGTGGCCCTCGGGATCGCACTGGTCGTGCCCGCGGCGCTGCCGGCGCTCGACGGCGGCCTGCTGGCCGGAACGGGCGGCGGGAACGGCAAGGGGGGCGGGGGCGGCACGATCTCCGCGGTGAACCCGCTGGTCTCGCTCCAGGACAACCTCAACCAGCCGGAGAACCGGCAGGTGATGTCGTACCGCACCAACGCGAGCAGCCCGAGCGACTTCTATCTGCGCATCCTGGCCCTGGACCAGTTCAACGGGAACGAGTGGCGCGCCTCGACGCGCGGGCTCCAGGACGTGCCGAAGCGGTTGCCGGCTCCGGCCGGTCTCTCCCCGTCCGTGGCGGTCACGGAGGTCAGGTCGACCGTCTCGGCGTCGGCCTCCTACAAGCAGACGTATCTGCCGCTGCCCTACCCGGCGTCCGAGGTGCGGGTCGGCGGCCGGTGGCGCTTCGAGCCCGAGGGGCGCACGCTCGTCGGTGACGACGGGGAGACCACCGGCGGCGCGCAGTACACGGTGACCAGCCTCGACGTCCAGCCGACGTCCGACCAGCTGGCCCGCGCGGGCGCGGTGGACCCGGAGCTGCTGCGCGAGTACACGCAGGTGCCGGATTCGCTGCCGGCGGTGGTCGCGCGGACGGCCGACGAGGTCACCCAGGGGGCGGCCAACTCCTACGAGCGGGCGGTGAAGCTCCAGGACTACTTCTCCACCGACGGCGGGTTCACCTACGACACCTCGGTCGACTCCGGTACGGGCAGCGCGGCGATCGCCCGCTTCCTGAAGGACAAGCAGGGCTTCTGCGTCCACTTCTCCTTCACGATGGCGGCGATGGCCCGGACGCTGGGCATCCCGGCCCGGGTCGCGGTGGGCTTCACACCGGGCAGCGCCCAGGCGGACGGTTCGTACGCGGTGGGGCTGCGCGACGCGCACGCCTGGCCCGAGCTGTACTTCGAGGGGATCGGCTGGACGCGCTTCGAGCCGACGCCGACGCGGGGCTCCGTCCCGTCGTACACCCTGCCCGACACGCCGTCCGGTGACACGGCGGACCCGGCCCGGCCGGAGGCGGACGCCTCGGCCCCGGTCGCGGCCACGCCGTCCGTGTCGGAGAGCTGCCCGGCGCAGATGCGCAAGCAGGGCGAGTGCGGCCCGTCGGCGGCGCCCGGTGCCGCCGCGCCGAAGGACCCGGGGACACCGACGGGCGCCGTGCTGGGCGTGGCCGCCGCGGTGGTGCTCGTCCTGGTGCTGCCCCTGCTGCCGATGTTCTGGCGGCTGCGGGCGCGGGCCCGCCGCCTGGGTTCCTCGGGCGGCCGCACCCCCGCCGACGCGACCGCGCGGACGCTGGCGGTGTGGCGGGAGGTCACTGATACGGCGTGGGACCACGGCATTCCCCCGGACGAGGCGCTGACCCCGCGCCGGGCCGCCGAGCGGCTGGTGCGCCTGGGCCGGCTGGACACGGAGGCGGCGGACGCGGTGCACCGGGTCGCGGGCGCGGTGGAGCAGGTGCTCTACGCCCGTGAGCCGCGCCCGGCGTCGGGCCTCGCCGAGGACGCGCAGGCGGTACGCACCGGTCTGGGCCTGTCGGCCGGCCGCCCGGCCCGCCTCCGCGCGCTCCTCGCCCCCCGCTCGTCCGTACGGGTGGCCTGGGCCCTGTCGAAGCGCCGGACTGCCCTGGCCGCCCGCTTCCGCCTGCCGCCCCGTCCGTCCTGGACCCGCCGCCCCACCCGCCAGGAGGGCTGAGGGGGGCCGCGCGCGGCCCGGGAGCGGGCGGGGGGCGGGCGCCCACGGTCCGGGGCGGCCGCCGGGGGCAGGGCGGCGCGCCTGCTGCGCACCCGCCACGCGGGGCGAGGCGCGGGGCGGCTCACGTGCTGCGGCCCGCCACGCGGGGCAAGGCGCGGACGCCCGCACCCACGCGGATGCCCTGTCCGCACTGGCGTCGTCCGCACCGGAGTCCGCCGTCCGGGGCCCGCACCCCGGCCGGCCCCACGCGGACCTCCCGTCCGGGGCCCGCACCCCGGCCCACCCCACGCGGACGCCCCGTCCGCACCGCATCGGGTGCCGGCCGCCCAAGGCCCCCGCACACGTGAAGGGGCGGCCGCGATACCCGCGGCCGCCCCTTCAGCTGAAGCGTTCTGTGACTACTGTCCCTGCTCGTCGCGGCGGCGTTGCCACCGTTGTTCGATCCGGTTCATCACGGACCGGCGCTGCCGGGACTGCCTGCGGTCACCCGCGCCACCGGTGCGCACCGACTGCTGTTCGCCCGGCTTGGGTGCCTTGCGCCATCCCGTGACCGCGAGCACCGCGCAGCCCAGCATGACGAGGAAGCCCACCACGCTGATCCAGATCTGCTGAGCGACCATTCCGGCCATGAGGAGCGCGATACCCACCAGAAAGCCAGCGACCGCCTGGTAGACCCGTCGCCGGGTGTACGTACGCAGCCCACTTCCCTCGAGCGCTGTCGCGAACTTGGGATCTTCGGCGTACAGCGCTCGCTCCATTTGCTCGAGCATTCGCTGCTCGTGCTCCGAGAGCGGCACGGAGTCCTCCTCGTCGTCGGCCGCGGGGGGCGGCCGGTATGCGGCCCTTCCAGGATAGGCAGGGAATCGCCCCCGTGAAACCCGCCCTCATTGCCAAACAGCCAGTCCGGGCCGCCACGACGGCTCAGCTGCTGAGTTGATTCCCCAACCTCCGATCCGTCATGCCGGATGGTGTCCCCCGATCATACGGGGCCGGAGCGCCGAACGGGGCTCTCGGTGCGTACTCCGTCTGCCGCTGCGTCGCTGATCAGCCGCGCTGCCGCTGGTAACCCCCCGGGGTTCAGCCCCGCTTGGTGCCCAGGACGTGCAGCTGGGTGGCCACGGAGTGGAACGCGGGCAGTTCGGCGGCGGCGGCCTCCAGCCGGAGCAGGGCCTCCATCGCGCCCGGCTCGGTGTCCACCAGGACCCCGGGAACGAGGTCGGCGAAGACCCGGACCCCGTGCACGGCGCCCACCTCGATGTCGGCGGCCGTGACCAGCTCGGTCAGCTGCTCGGCCGTGTACCGCCGGGGCATGGGGTCCCCGTCGCCCCAGCGGCCCTGCGGGTCGCCCAGCGCGTGCCGCGCCTCGTTGAAGTGACCGGCGAGGGCGCGGGCCAGGACGGCACCGCCGAGACCTGCGGCGAGCAGGCTCAGCGCCCCGGCCGGCCGGAGCGCCTCCACCGCGTGCCGTACGCCCTCGGCGGGATCGTCCACGTACTCCAGGACGCCGTGGCAGAGCACCGCGTCGTAGCCCCCGCGCTCCACCACGTCGAACAGGCCGAGGATGTCGCCCTGCACCCCGTGCACCCGGTCCGCGACCCCGGCCTCGGCGGCGCGGCGCTCCAGCGCGAAGAGCGCGTTGGGGCTGGGGTCGACCACGGTGACCCGGTGGCCGAGACGGGCGGCGGGCACCGCGAAGTTGCCCGTGCCGCCGCCGGTGTCCAGCACGTCCAGGGCGTCCCGGCCGGTCGCCTTGACCCGGCGGTCGAGGGCGTCCTTCAGGACCTCCCAGACCACGGCGGTACGGAGGGAGGCACGGGGGCGCAGCGGGTCCGACACGGCAGTTGACTCCTCGGCACGGGCCGCCCGGGGGCGGAGCGTGAACAGCGCAGGTAACAGGTACCGCCCACCCTATTGCCTGGCGCCGCCCCCGCGGTCACCCCGCGTCGGGCCGCTCCCCGCGCGGCTGCGGCAGCGCCGGCTGGAGCACGAGCAGCCGCTCCACGAGGCGCAGGAACATGGCGGCGTCGCGCAGCAGATCGTCGGCCTGCCGCCGACTGGCGGCGCCGGGTATGCCCGCCTCGGCGCGGGCCCGCCGGGCGGCGCCGGACGCGAAGAGGGCGCTCCACTCGGCGAGCTCTGGGGCCAGCTCCGGAAGGATCTCCCAGGCGCTGCGGATCGGTTCCCGGCGCCGGCGCGGGGGCTCGGGGCGGGCCCGTGCGGCGAGGACGGCGGCCGCGGTGCGCAGGGCGGCGAGGTGTGCGGTGGCGTACCGCTCGTTGGGCACGGAGAGGACAGCTGCCTCGTCCAGACCGGCGCGGGCCTGGGCGAGGAGATCGAGGGCGGCGGGCGGTGCGGTGGTGCGCCGGACGACGGGGTGGACATCGCGGGCCGGGCCGGTCGGTGAGGGAGCAGGGCCGTCTGCGCGGCGTCGCGGGGCGGCGGCTGCGGACGAGTGGGCCATGACAGAACCTCCTGTCTCGGTGACGGCTCCGTGGCCGTCTGTATCCATCGTGACGACCCCCACTGACAATCGACCCCGGCGCGGCTCTGACCTGGGCTTTTGCTTCGATCGCAAGTTCGGGCTACTTTTTGAACTGACCAGTCAGTTCAAATGAGGGGTGGGGTGCGTGGAGAGTCCGCACGGGGCGGCCGTCACCGCCGAGGGTCTGGGGCTCGACGGGCCGCGCGGCTGGGCCTTCCGGGGCGTGAGCTTCCGCGCGGACCCCGGCGCCCTGATCGCCGTCGAGGGCCCCTCCGGCTCCGGCCGCACCTGCCTGCTGCTCTCCCTCACCGGCCGGATGCGCCCCACCGAGGGCGAGGCCGCGACCGCCGGCCTCGCCCTGCCGCGCCGGGCCGCCGCCGTCCGCCGCGTCGCGGCCCTGGGCCCGGTGCCCGGGGTCAGCGAGCTGGACCCGGCGTTCACGGTCGCCGAGCACCTGCGCGAACGGGCCCTGCTCCTGCGCCGCTACGACGGCTCCCCGCGCGCCCTGCTGCGACGGCCCCGTGAGCGGACCGCCGCCGCGCGCGCCCGGATCGACGCCGCCCTGGACGCCGCCGGGCTCGACCCCGCCACGCTGCCCAAGGCCGAGCGCACCGCCGTACGGGATCTGGAGCGGACCGAGGCGCTGCGGCTGTCCGTGGCCCTCGCGCTGATGGGCCGGCCCCGGCTGCTCGCGGTGGACGACACCGATCTGAAGCTGTCCGACGCCGAGCGGGACGAGGTGTGGCAGCTGCTGCGCTCCGTGGCCGCTGCCGGGACCACCGTCCTGGCCGTCTGCAGCGAGGCCCCCGAGGACGCCGTCACCGTACGCACGGGCACCGCCCCGGAAACCACCGACGCCACGACGCACGAGGAGGAACCGGCCGATGCGTTCGCCGAGACTGGCCGCGCTTGAGCTGAGGCGCTTCGGCAGGGGGCGGCTGCCGCGCGCCGCCCTCGCCGCGCTCCTGCTGCTCCCCCTGCTCTACGGCGCCCTCTACCTGTGGTCCTTCTGGGACCCGTACGGCCGTCTCGACCGCATCCCGGTCGCCCTGGTCAACGACGACAAGGGGGCGACCGCCGACGGCAAGCGCATCGCGGCCGGTGACGAGATCACCGGAAAGCTCCTCAAGTCGAAGACGTTCGCCTGGCACGAGGTGAGCGCCGCCGAGGCGGACCGGGGCGTCGAGGACGGCACCTACTACCTCTCGCTGCGCATGCCCGCCGACTTCAGCGCGCGCATCGCCTCCAGCGCCGGTGACTCCCCCGAGACCGGCGCGCTCCAGGTGCGTACCAACGACGCCAACAACTACATCGTCGGGCAGATATCCCGGACCGTGTTCTCCGAGGTCCGCACGGCCGCCTCGGCCAACGCCTCGCGCGGATTCCTCGACCGGATCTACATCGGTTTCTCCGACCTGCACGACCGGACGGCGAAGGCGGCGAAGGGCGCGGGCGACCTCAAGGACGGGATCGGCAAGGCGAAGAAGGGCTCCGAGGACCTCGCGGACGGGCTGAAGGGCGCGAAGGCCGGCAGCGACAAGCTGGCCGGCGGAATCGTGAAGCTGAACAAGGGCGCGGGCGACCTGGAGACCGGTTCGCGCCAGGTCGCCGACGGCACCCAGCTTCTCGCCGACAAGGTCAACGGGGTGGCCGCCGACGTGCGTCCGTTCCTGAAGGACAACGGGAAGGCCATCGGCGACACCGCCCGGCTGGTCGCCGACGCGTCGAAGACCGTACGGGACAACCTGGACCTGCTCGCGAAGGCGGCGCCCGCCGCCGCCACCGCCGCGCACACCGCCGCCGACGACCTCACCGACGTCCACCGCACCCGGTGCGAGGAGCAGCCGGTCCCCGACCCCGCCGTCTGCCCGCCCCTGAAGCGGGCCGTGACGGCGGCGGCCGACGTCGCCGCCGTGGCCGACGACGTGAACGCCCTGGTCAAGAACCAGAACGGGGATCTGAAGCAGCTCCGCACCCGGCTGACGACGCTGGAGAAGCAGGCGAAGGCACTCGCCGCGCGCTCCCCGCGCCTGGACGAGGACCTGGAAGCCGCGGTCAAGAAGATCAACGCGCTGAACACCGGCGCGCACAAGGTCGCCACCGGCGCGGACCGGCTGCACACCGGCCTGGGCACGGCGAAGACGGGCTCGGCCGACCTGGACACCGGCGTCGGCAGGCTCAAGAAGGGCGCCACGAGCCTCGACAAGGGGCTGGTCCGCCTCAAGGACGGATCCACCACGCTCGCCCAGGGGCTCGGCGACGGCGTCGGCAGGATCCCCGACTACGGCAAGAAGGACCGCGACGCCCGTACGGAGGTCATGGCGGACCCCGTACGACTGGCATCGCAGTCGCTGCACTCCGCCCCGAACTACGGCACGGGCTTCGCGCCCTACTTCATCCCGCTCTCCCTCTGGGTCGGCGCGATGGTGGCGTACATGCTGATCCAGCCGCTCAGCAGGCGTGCCCTGGCCGCCGGGGCCCCGGCCCGGCGGATCGCCCTCGCGGGCTGGCTGCCGGTGGCCGGGATCGGGCTGCTCCAGACGGCCGCGCTGATGTCCGTGCTGCACTGGGGCCCCGGCCTGGACATGGCGCACACCGCCGGCACCCTCGGCTTCCTGGCGCTGGTCACCTGCTGCTTCGCGGCGATCGTGCAGTGGCTGAACGCCTGCTTCGGCGCGGCCGGGCGCATCCTCGTCCTCGCGCTGCTGATGCTCCAGCTGACCTCGGCCGGCGGCACCTACCCCGTGCAGACCAGCCCCGGCTTCTTCAACGCGATCCACCCGTACCTGCCGATGAGCTACGTCGTGGAGGGGCTGCGCCGGCTGATCACGGGCGGCGGGCTCGGACCGGTCTGGCAGGCCTGCGCGGTGCTCGCGGCCTTCACCGCCGGGGCGCTCGCGCTGACCGCCCTGTCGGCCCGCCGCAAGCAGATGTGGACACTGGAGCGGCTGCATCCCGAGCTGAGCCTGTGACCGTGCCGGGACCTGTGAGAATCAGGTCCATGGAAAGCAGTAGCAGCGCGCGCCGCCAGGCCACCCGGCAGAAGCTCTACGAAGCGGCCGTCACCCTCATCGCGGAGAAGGGCTTCTCGGCGACCACGGTGGACGAGATCGCCGACCGGGCCGGGGTCGCCAAGGGCACGGTCTACTACAACTTCAAGAGCAAGACCGAGCTCTTCGAGGAGCTGCTGCGCCACGGCGTCGGGCTGCTCACCTCCTCGCTGCGCGCGGCGGCCGAGGAGACCGGCGCCCGCGGCGGCAGCCGGGTCGAGGCGCTGGACGCCATGATCCGGGCCGGTCTGGTCTTCATCGACCGCTACCCGGCCTTCACCCAGCTGTACGTGGCCGAGCTGTGGCGCACCAACCGCGCCTGGCAGTCCACGCTGCTGGTGGTGCGCCGCGAGGCGGTCGCCGTGGTGGAGGGCGTCATCGCGGAAGGCGTGGCCGGCGGCGAGCTGAGCGAGGAGATCGACGTGCCGCTGACGGCGGCGGCGCTGGTCGGGATGGTGCTGGTGGCGGCGCTCGACTGGCAGGCGTTCCAGCCGGAGCGCTCGATCGACGACGTGCACTCGGCGCTGTCCCTGCTGCTGCGCGGCCGCGTCAGCGGACACTGAGGCGCGCGCCCGTACGCACGGAAGGCGCCGGTCGCGCGTGGCCCGTCCCCCGAGCCCGCCCGACCGGCGCCTTCCGTGCTGCCGGAGGACCGTCCCCCGTGACCCCGTTGCCTCCGTGGTCCCGAAGTCCTCCGTCGCGCACCCCCGTTCGGAAGGGAGGTGCCGCCCCACCACCGCCGCCCCGTGCCGGCGGTGGCGGGGCGGCGCCCCTTCCGTGGGCACCCACTCTGCCGTTCCGGCAGGTCAAGGGCCATCCGTGCGGCTACTCATCCAGCGCTCTGAGTACGGGTACTCAGAGCCGGGTTTCGCGCACCCTGCCGGAATGCCGGACCCGCTGGCTACGATCGCCTGCGTGTCGGTACTCCCTCTGGTGTTCACAAGCGGCTGGGCGAGCGGGATCAACGCGTACGCGGTGGTCCTCCTGCTCGGCATATTCGGCGCGACCGGTGTCAGCGACGAGGTGCCCGCCTCGCTCCAGCGCACCGACGTGCTCGTGGTCGTCGCGGTCCTCTTCCTCTGCGAGGCGGTCGCCGACAAGGTCCCGTACCTCGACACCGCGTGGGACGCGGTGCACACGGTCGTCAGGCCGGTGGCGGGCGCGGTCGTGGCGGCGCTGCTGGCCGGCGAGAGCGGTTCCCTGCCGGAGATCGCGGCCGGTGCCATCGGGGGCTCGACCGCGCTGGTGAGCCATCTGGTGAAGGCCGGGACGCGGATGGCGGTCAACACCTCCCCCGAGCCGTTCAGCAACATCGCGCTGAGCGCCGCCGAGGACCTGGGCGTCGCGGGCATCGTCACCTTCGCGATCTTCCATCCGTGGATCGCCGCCACCCTCGCCGGAACGCTCCTGGTGGTGGGTCTCGCGCTCGTGATCTTCCTGGCCTCCCGCATCCGCCGGTTCTGGCGCCGCAGGGCGCAGCGCCGCGCGGAGAAACGCGGGGTGCCGCAGCCCGTCATTCCCCCCTCCGGCGCTCCCTGGGGCTGACGGCGGGGCTGTCGGTGGCGGCCGTTAAGGTCGCCTGCATGGCACGAATTGCGGTGATCGGCGCCGGCATGGGCGCGATGGCGGCGGCCGCCCGGCTGGCCGTGGCAGGCCACCGGGTGACGGTGTACGAGCGGTCGGAGACGTACGGCGGCTCGCTCGGCCGGTACGCCGACGAGGGCTTCACGTTCGACACCGGCCCCGGACTCCTCCATCTGCCCGCGGTCTACCGCGACCTGTTCGTGAAGACCGGCAAGGAGCCGCTGGAGCGGTGCGTCACGCTGACCCAGGTGGACCCGGCGAGCCGGCACCTCTTCGCCGACGGCACCTCCGTGTCCCTGCCGAACGCCTCGCGCGCCGGGACCGTCGCCGCCCTGGACGCCGCGCTCGGCGGCGGGGCGGGCGCGAGGTGGGGGGCCTTCCTCGACCGGGCCAGGGACGCCTGGGACCGCTCGCGGCGGCCGCTCCTGGAGGAGCCGCTGCGCCCCGACTGGCAGGTGCTGGGCCGCGACCCGTATCCGGCCGAGGAGCGCCGGCGGCTGCTGCGCCCGGCGCGGCGGGCCGGGACGGTGGCGGAGATCGGCGCCTGGGAGCTGGCCGACCCCCGGCTGGCGGCCCTCCTCGACGGATACGCCCTCGCCTACGGCCTCGACCCCTCGCGCGCCCCGGCGAGCGCGGCCCTCCTGCCGTACATGGAGGAGACGTTCGGCACCTGGTACGTGGGCGGCGGCCTGCGGGCGCTGGCCCGGGCGGTGTACGAGCGGTGCCTGGCCCGGAAGGTGGAGTTCGTCTTCGGCGCCGAGGTGGCCCGGGTCGTGGAGAAGGACGGCCGCGCGGCGGGCGTGGAGCTGGCGGACGGGACGGTCGCGGAGGCCGCCCACGTGGTGCTCGGGGCCCGGCCGTGGCCCGGCCTGGTGCCGGGTCAGGAGCCGTGGGCCGACGGGGATGTGACGGTGCGTGCGGCCGGGGCCGGGGCCTGTGGCCGGTTCGTGGTGATGCTGTCGCTGCGCGGCGGGCGGCCCGCGGACGCCGTGCACCGGACCGTGGTGCACCCGGCGGACGGGGCGGCCGAGCGCGAGGCGGTGTTCGGGGGCCGGACCGCCGCGCACCCCACGGTGACCGTGCTGCGCCCCGACGACCCGTCCACCCGCCCCGACGCGGAGCACGAGGCGGTGACGCTGGTGGCGACGGTGGCCCCGCACGGCCCGGTGGACTGGACGGACGAGGCACTGCGGGCCCGGTTCGCGGACACCCTGACCGAGGCGGCGGGCGCCGCGGTGCCGGGCCTGCGGGAGCGGGTGCTGCGGACGCGGGTGCGGACGCCCGCCGAGACCGCCGCGGACACGGGCGCCGAGGGCGGTGCCGTGCCGCCGCCGACGCTGGGCGGTGCCGGGGGCGCGTTCCTGCACGCCGCCAACCGGACCCGGCTGCCGGGCCTGTTGCTGGCCGGCGGCTGGTCGCATCCGGGCGGCGGACTCGCGCACGCCGGCATGTCCGGGGCGCTGGTCGCGGGGACCGTGGTGGAGGGTGAGGGCTTCCGCGGCTCGCGCTGAGGCGGGCGCGCTTTCAGTAGCGGTACTGCTCGTTGTGGCCGGTGTCGTAGCCGTTCGGGTACGGGGCCTGGGCGGCGGGCTGCTGCTCGCCCTCGCGCTGCTGCGGCACCCAGACGCCGCCCGGCGGGGTCTCCGAGCCGTAGGTGTCGCCCTGCGCGTAGGGGTCGGCGTACTGCTGGCGGTCGCCGTAGCCGTCGTAGTTCCCGTAGCCGTCGTACGTGCCGTACTGCGGGGTGCTCGCGGTGGTGCCGATGTACGGGTCGGAGTAGGCGGCGTAGCTCTGCGGGTCGCTGCCGTAGTCGTACTGCCCGGCCCCGGCGTAGGTGTCCTGGCCCTCGGACTGGTGGACCGGGTAGCCGTAGGCGTCGTACGCGTCGTGGCTCTGCGCGGCCTGGGGCTCGTGGGCCGGGCGGGGCGGGGCGGGGTCGGTGTAGACACCGTACTGGCCGGTGTCCTCGGGCATCGGTTCGGTCGCGTAGACGGCGGTGGGGGCGGACGGCGGGGCGGACGGGGCGTCGGGGGCGCCGCCCTCGTACTCCACCTCCAGGTCCGAGACCTCCAGCGTGGGCTTGCGTTCGGCCGCGCCGCGCCGGCGGCGGCTCGCGCCGGGCTTGCCCCCTATGGCCCAGCCGGTGGAGAAGCCCTTGCGGAACGAGAGCGTGACGTAGGTCTGGCCGGTGGCGAAGGCGACCGCGCCGAGGGCGATGACGGGAACGGACGGCATCAGGACGCCGATCACCACGCAGAGGAAGCCGGTGAAGGCGAGGAGGCGCCAGCGCAGCCGCGCCTTGTACTGCAGCAGCACTTCGCCGAGCAGCCACAGCGCGACGACACCGAACGCGATGTAGAGGACTGTCCAGCCCATGCCCGCCCCCTTCTACGGCCACCGCCCCGGACGGTGGCGGGTACGGCCGGTCACGACTGCTTGTGCAGTCCGAGATTCTCGTAGATCTCGAGCGTCGCAGTCGAGTTGTTCAGCGTGATGAAGTGCAGTCCGGGCACACCCTCGGAGAGCAGCTTCGCGCTGAACCGCGTTGCGAAGTCGATGCCAATGGAGCGTACAGCGGCGGGGTCGTCCTTGGCGGCGAGGATGCGCTCTTTCAGGTCGTCGGGCAGCTTCGCGTCGCTGAGCTGGGAGAACCGCTCCAGTTGCCGGACGTTGGTGACCGGCATGACCTCGGGGATGATCGGGGTTTCGCAACCCGCCGCGACCACCCGGTCACGCATCCGGAGATACGCCTCCGGATCGAAGAACATCTGCGTGATCGCGTAGTCGGCGCCCGCGCGGCACTTGTCCACGAAGTGCCGGACGTCGGTGTCCCAGTCGTCGGAGCGCGGGTGCCTCTCGGGGAACGCCGCGACGCCCACGCAGAAGTCGCCGGCCTCCTTGATCAGCCGGACCAGGTCCGCCGCGTACTTCACGCCTTGCGGGTGCTCGACCCAGGGGCCCATCGGGTCGCCCGGCGGGTCCCCGCGCACGGCGAGGATGTTCCGGATGCCGGCGTCCGCGTACTGGCCGACCATGTTGCGCAGTTCGGCGACCGAGTGGTCGACGGCCGTGAGGTGGGCGACCGGGGTGAGCGTGGACTCGGCGGCGATGTCCTGGGTGGCCTTCACCGTGCCGGCGCGGGTGGAGCCGCCGGCGCCGTACGTCACCGAGACGAAGCTCGGCGCGACGGCCTCGACCCGGCGCAGCGCGTTCCACAGGTTGCGCTCGCCCTTCTCGGTCTTGGGCGCCCAGAACTCGAACGAGTACGAGGTCTCGCCGGTCGCGAGCATCTCACGCACGGTGCGCGCGTGATCTGTCCTGGTGGAGGGTGTGCCAAGGGCCATACGGGCAGGTTAACCAGGGCGGGGCGGGCTCCCAACCGAACCGGAGTCATTTGCCGGAATTGACTGATTCTTGTCCATCCTTCGGACAGGTTCGTCCCAGGCCCGTGCCCGGTGCCGCCGCTCCGAACGCGGCCGTCCCGTCAGGCTCCGGCGCGCTCGCGGACCCGTCGTGCCAGCTCAGCGGCGGCGGCGCCCGGGTCGGACGCCTCGGTCAGGGCCCGTACGACGACGATCCTGCGGGCCCCGGCGTCCAGCACCTGGTCGAGGTTGTCCGCGTCGATGCCCCCGATGGCGAACCAGGGGCGGGCGGGGGCGAGCGAGGCGGCGTAGCGGACGAGGTCGAGACCGGGCGCGTGGCGGCCGGGCTTGGTGGGGGTGGGCCAGCAGGGGCCGGTGCAGAAGTAGTCCACGCCGGGTTCGGTGACGGCGGCGTCGACCTCGGCCTCGGCGTGCGTGGAGCGGCCGATGACCGGCTCGGCGCCGATGACCGCCCGGGCCGCCGGCACCGGCAGGTCGCCCTGGCCCAGGTGCAGCACGTCGGAGCCGATGGCGTGGGCCACGTCCGCCCGGTCGTTGACGGCGAGGAGCTTTCCGTGCCGCTTGCAGGCGTCCGCGAGGACCGCGAGGTGGTCGAGCTCCTCCCCGGCCTCCATCCCCTTGTCGCGGAGCTGGACGATGTCCACCCCGCCGGCGAGGACCGCGTCGAGGAAGTCGGGCAGGTCGCCCTGGCGCCTGCGCGCGTCCGTGCACAGGTAGAGCCGGGCGTCGGACAGCTGCGCACGAGGTGTGGACATGGTGCGGTTCCCCCCGGGGAAGACGGCGGTCGGTGGTGCGGCGCGGGGAAGCGGGCCGCCCGCTCGCACGGTGCGGCCCGCTTCCCCGGTCGGTTCAGACGGCGAGCGCCTGGGCGCGGCGCTTCACCTCCGTGCCGCGATTCTCACTCAGTGCCTGCGCGGGGGTGCCGGGCAGGGTCGGGTCGGGGGTGAAGAGCCATTCGAGCATCTCCTCGTCGGAGAAGCCGTCGTCCTTCAGGAGCGTCAGGGTCCCGGAGAGGCCCTTGACCACCTTGTTGCCGTCGATGAAGGCGGCCGGCACCTGAAGCGTCCGGTTCTCGCCACGGCGTACGGCGATGAGCTGGCCCTCCTTGACCAGCTGCCGCACGCGCGTCACCTCGACATCGAGCATTTCCGCGATGTCGGGCAGGTGGAGCCAGGCAGGGACGAGAGCATCGATCTTTGCGTCAATCTCGGTCACGGGACAAGCCTGCCATCCCGGACTGACAGCCGAAACCCGGACTCGGCCCTTCAGGTCCCGCGCGGTCACGGCAGAACCGCCGACTTGAGCGGTACGGACGGGTCCCCGGCCCGGTCCGCGTCGAGCCGGGGGCCCGCCTCGATGAGCCGGCGCCCCTGGGCCAGGTCGCGCGGGCGGCCGACCGCGAGCACCGCGGCCAGGGCGCCGTCGCGCAGCCAGCACACCGACCAGGCGGGCCCGGCCGGGTCGCCGCGCCACAGCAGGGTGTCCGCGTCCGCGTGGTGGCCGGCGTACTGCACGAACCGGCCGAACTGCTCGGACCAGAAGTAGGGCACCGGGTCGTAGGGCGGGATGTCCGCCGTGTCCTCGGCGGCGGCGATGTGGGCGGCGGCGGTCCTGGGGCCCTGGAGGGCGTTGTCCCAGTGGTGGACGACCAGGCGGGTGCCGTAGCGGGCCGAGGGGAAGGAGGCGCAGTCGCCGACCGCGTACACATCGGGCAGCGAGGTGCGCAGCGCCGCGTCGGCGGTCACCGAGCCCTCGGGCCCGAGCGCGATACCGGAGCCGGCCAGCCAGCCGGTGGCGGGGCGGGCGCCGATGCCGACGACGACCGCGCCGGCCGGGAGGGTGCGCCCGTCGGCGAGGACCACCGTGCCGGGCTCGACGCGGGCGACCCGGGCACCGGTGAGGAGCCGGGCGCCGCTCTCCTCGTACCAGGCGGCCATCGGGGCGGCGACCTCGGCGGGCAGGGCGCCGGCCAGGGGGCGGTCCGCGGCCTCCACGACGGTGACCTCGCAGCCGGCGGCGCGGGCGGCGGTGGCGAACTCGGCCCCGATCCAGCCGGCGCCGACGACCACGACGGGGTGCCCCGCCTCCAGGACGGGCCGCAGCCGGGCCGCGTCGTCGAGGGTGCGCAGCAGATGGACGCCGGGGACCCCGTCGGAGCCGGGCAGGGCGACGGGTTCGGCGCCGGTGGCGAGGACCAGGACGTCGTAGGGGACCGGGCCCTCGGAGGTGTCCAGTTCGTGGTCGCCGGCGCGCACCCCGGTGACCTCGCAGCCCAGGCGCAGGGCGATGTCCAGGTCCTCGAAGTCGATGTCGAAGGCGGACTCCTCGGCCTTGCCGAGCAGCACCGCCTTGGACAGCGGGGGCCGGTCGTAGGGCTGGTGGGGCTCGGCGCCGATCAGCGTGACGGGGCCGGTGAAGCCCTGTTCCCGCAGGGCGACGGCGGTCTGCACACCCGCCATGCCCGCGCCCGCCACGACGACCCGGCGTTCCGTCCGCTCTGCCCGCTGCTGCTCGCTCACCCGCCCACCTTACGTACCTGACGTGCCGTCAGGAAAGGGGCGGCCCCTCCCCCGGCCCTCCCTACCCGGTCCGCCGGGCGGGGTCTAGGCTGGCCACCGTAAGACACGCGGGAGCCCGGGCGCACCGGGCTGAGAGGGAGGCTGGCGGCCTCCGACCGTACGAACCTGATCCGGGTCATGCCGGCGAAGGGAGGGGCTGGACGCCCATGCGCACCCATCCCACCGAAGGGTCCGACGTCCTCGTCATCGGGGGCGGCATCATCGGCCTGGTGACCGCCTGGCGGGCCGCACAGCGCGGCCTGTCCACCGCGCTCGCCGACCCCGAGCCGGGCGGCGGAGCGGCCCGGGTGGCGGCCGGAATGCTGGCCGCCGTCACCGAACTGCACTACGGCGAGGAGACGCTGCTCGGGCTCAACCTCGCCTCCGCCCGGCGCTATCCGTCGTTCACGGCCGAGCTGGAGGAGGCGAGCGGGCAGGACATCGGCTTCCGCGCCTGCGGCACCCTGGCCGTCGCGCTCGACGCCGACGACCGCGCCCATCTGCGCGAACTCCACGAGCTGCAACGCCGCTCGGGCCTGGAGTCCGAGTGGCTGACCGGGCGCGAGTGCCGCCGCCTGGAACCGATGCTCGCCCCGGGCGTGCGCGGCGGCCTGCGGGTGGACGGCGACCACCAGGTCGACCCGCGCCGCCTCGCCGCCGCGCTGCTGACCGCCTGCGAACGGGCCGGGGTGGTCTTCCACCGCCACCGCGCCGACCGCCTGTCCGTGGTCGCGGACCGGGCCGCGGGAGCCGTGCTCGACGAGGGTACGGAGGTGGCCGCCGGGCAGGTCGTGCTCGCCGGGGGCAGCCTCAGCGGGCGGCTCGCCGGGGTCCCCGCCCACGTCCTGCCGCCGGTGCGCCCGGTCAAGGGCCAGGTGCTGCGCCTCACCGTGCCCCCGGCGTACGCCCCCTTCCTCTCGCGCACGGTGCGCGCGGTGGTCCGGGGCAGCCATGTCTACCTCGTACCGCGCGAGAACGGTGAGCTGGTGGTCGGCGCCACCACCGAGGAGATGGGCTGGGACACCACCGTCACGGCGGGCGGGGTCTACGAGCTGCTGCGCGACGCCCACGAGCTGGTGCCCGGCATCACCGAGCTGCCGCTCACCGAGACCCGCGCCGGCCTTCGCCCCGCTTCCCCCGACAACGCCCCGCTGCTCGGCCGCACCGCGCTGCCCGGCCTCCACCTCGCCACCGGCCACCACCGCAACGGCGTGCTGCTCACCCCCGTCACCGGGGACGCCATGGCGTCGCTGCTGGCCGAGGGCGAGCTGCCCGAGGCGGCCCGCCCCTTCTCCCCCGGCCGGTTCGCCCCGGCCCCCGCACCCCAGGAGCAGCCCGCATGACCGAGCCCACCCCGCTCACCGTGTCCGTGAACGGCGCACCGGCCGTCGTCGCCGCGGGCACCACCCTGGACGCCCTCGTCGCGACGCTGACCGACGCCCCGACGGGGGTCGCCGCCGCCCTCAACGAGACCGTGGTGCCGCGCAACCAGTGGCCCGCCGCCGCGCTCACCGACGGCGACCGGGTCGAGGTCCTGACCGCGGTCCAGGGAGGCTGACGATGTCCGACGACCTGTTCACCCTCGGCGGCAGCGACTTCACCTCCCGGCTGATCATGGGCACCGGCGGGGCTCCCAGCCTGGAGGTGCTGGAGCGGTCGCTGCTCGCGTCCGGCACCGAGCTGACCACCGTCGCCATGCGCCGCCTCGACCCGACCGTGCAGGGCTCGGTGCTCTCCGTGCTGCGGAAGCTGTCCATCCGGGTGCTGCCGAACACCGCCGGCTGCTACACCGCCGGGGAGGCCGTGCTCACCGCCCGCTTGGCCCGTGAGGCGCTGGGCACGGACTGGGTCAAGCTGGAGGTGGTGGCCGACGAGCGGACCCTGCTGCCCGACCCGGTCGAGCTGCTGGACGCCGCCGAGATCCTGGTGGACGACGGGTTCACCGTGCTGCCGTACACCAATGACGACCCGGTCCTGGCCCGGAAGCTGGAGGACGTGGGGTGCGCGGCGGTGATGCCGCTCGGCTCCCCCATCGGCTCGGGCCTGGGCATCCGCAACCCGCACAACTTCCAGCTGATCGCCGAGCGGGCCGGGGTGCCGGTGATCCTGGACGCCGGCGCCGGGACCGCGTCGGACGCGGCGCTCGCGATGGAGCTGGGATGCTCGGCGGTGATGCTCGCCTCGGCGGTGACCCGGGCCCAGGAGCCGGAGCTGATGGCCGCCGCGATGCGGCACGCGGTGGAGGGCGGGCGGCTCGCGTACCGGGCCGGGCGCATCCCGCGCCGCCACTTCGCGGAGGCGTCTTCGCCGACGGCCGGGCGAGCGGTGCTCGATCCGGAGCGGCCGGCGTTCTGAGCGTCACGCGCCGCCCCGGTCCGGGCCAACGTGCCGGAATCCACAGTTCCGGGGCCCGGAGGCCGTTGGAGGCCGGGATTCCGGCCTCGGGCGGCGCGCCCCTGTCACGGCTCGGCTTCAGTACTGCGCCGGGTTCGCCCCACAGCGGCGGGCCCGTCCGCGGCGGCTCGTAGACTCGCATGGTGGATACGACCCTCCAGGACCCCCTCGTCGGGCAGCTGCTCGACGGCCGCTACCGCGTCGATGCCCGCATCGCCGTGGGCGGCATGGCCACGGTCTACCGGGCCATGGACATGCGGCTCGACCGCGTGCTCGCCCTCAAGGTGATGCACCCGGCCCTGGCGACCGACGCCTCGTTCGTCGAGCGCTTCATCCGCGAGGCCAAGTCGGTGGCGCATCTCGCCCACCCCAACGTGGTCGGGGTCTTCGACCAGGGCGCCCAGGGTCAGTACGTCTACCTGGCCATGGAGTACGTCGCCGGGTGCACGCTGCGCGACGTGCTGAGCGAGCGCGGCGCGCTCCGGCCGCGGGCGGCGCTGGACATCCTGGAGTCGGTGCTCGCCGCCCTGGGCGCGGCGCACCGGGCGGGCTTCGTGCACCGCGACATGAAGCCGGAGAACGTGCTGATCGGGGACGACGGCCGGGTCAAGGTCGCCGACTTCGGTCTGGTCCGGGCCGTCGACGCGGTCACGAACACCACCGGGACGATCCTCGGCACCGTCTCGTACCTCGCCCCGGAGCAGATCGAGCACGGCACGGCGGACACCCGGGCCGACGTGTACGCCTGCGGGGTCGTGCTGTACGAGATGCTGACCGGCGACAAGCCGCGTGACGGGGAGTCCCCCGCCCAGGTCATCTACCAGCATCTGCACGAGGACGTGCCACCCCCGTCCGCCGTCGTCCCCGGTCTCGCGCCCGAGCTGGACGCGCTGGTGGCGAGCGCCACCGCCCGGGACCCGGAGGCCCGCCCGTTCGACGCGGTGGCGCTGCTCGCCGGGGCCCGCCGGGCGCGCGCCGCGCTCACGGACGCGCAGCTCGACGCCGTACCGCCGCGGGCCCGGCCGGAGCCCGGTGCGGACGGTGCGGCGGAGGGGAGCGACGCGCGGACGACGGTGATCCCCCGGGTACTGCCGAAGGACCTGGGCACCGCCCACCACACCAGCCGGCTGGAGATGCCCCCGCCCACGCCCTCGCAGCACCCGCTGCCGCCGCGCCGGAGGGGGCCGCTCGGCAGCCCTCGGCGCGGGCTGATCGCGGCGGTCCTGGCGGTGCTCATCGTCCTGGGCGTCGGCGGCGGCGTCTGGTACATCAACTCCGGGCAGTTCACGAAGGTCCCCTCGCTGCTGGGCCAGACCGAGAAGACGGCCGAGAAGCGGCTTTCGGACGCGGGCCTGGAGCTCAAGGGCGTGAAGCGGGCCTTCAGCGACACCGTCGACCGGGGCAAGGTCATCAGCAGCGACCCGAAGTCCGGCGCGCGGATCAGGGGCAACGGCTCGGTCTCGCTCGTCGTCTCGCGCGGTCCCGAGATCGTCGACGTGCCCGACGTCGTGGGCGTCCGGCTCGCCGACGCCAAGCGGCAGCTGAAGGAGGCGGGCCTGCTCCCGGGCATGGTCACCAAGGACTTCAGCGAGGACGTGGCGGCCGGCGAGGTGGTGCGTACGGACCCGGAGGCGGGCACCGGGCGCCACCCGGACTCGGCGGTCGCGATCGTCGTCTCCAAGGGCAGTCCCGTCGAGGTCCCGGACGTCACCGGGCTCTCCGTCAAGGACGCCACCGACACGCTGGCCGACGAGGGCCTGAAGGCGAAGGTGAAGCCCGGCCGGGTGCACTCGCCGGAGGACGAGGGCGACGTCACCGTCCAGTCACCGGAGGAGGGCGCCGAGGCGGCCGAGGGCGACACCGTGACGCTGACGGTCTCCGACGGTCCGCGCATGGTCGACGTGCCGGACGTGGTCGGCAAGGACGTGGACGACGCCACCGACGAGCTGGAGGCGGCGGGCTTCGAGGTCAATGTCGACCATGGGTTCCTCTCCTTCAGCGACAAGGTCGCCAGCCAGTCCGTGGACGGCGGCGACCGGGCGCCCGAGGGCAGCACCATCACCATCAAGACCAAGGGACTGTAGAGATCCGTATGCGCAACCCCGTCGGCGGCCATGTCCCCGTGGCCGGCGGCCTCGCCAAGACCGGCCTGCCCTACGCCCGCGGAATGGGCGCCGAGGCCGTCCAGGTCTTCGTCGCCAACCCGCGCGGCTGGGCCACCCCGGCCGGGAATCCGGCGCAGGACGCCCTGTTCCGCGAGCAGTGCGCCGCCGAGTCCGTACCGGCCTACGTACACGCCCCGTATCTGATCAACTTCGGCTCGCACACCCCGGCGACGGTGGAGCGGTCCGTGGAGTCGCTGCGCCACTCGCTGCGCCGGGCCCGGGACATCGGGGCGCTGGGCGTCGTGGTGCACACCGGGTCGGCGACCGGCGGGCGGCCCCGCGAGGAGGCGCTGGCGCAGGTGCGGACGCACATGCGGCCGCTGCTGGACGAGCTGACGCACGACGACGACCCGTTCCTGCTGCTGGAGTCCACCGCCGGGCAGGGTTCCTCGCTCTGCTCGCGGACCTGGGACTTCGGTCCGTACTTCGAGGCGCTGGACGCCCATCCGAAGCTCGGCGTCTGCCTGGACACCTGCCACATCTTCGCGGCGGGGCACGACCTGGCCGGTCCCGGCGGGATGAAGGAGACGCTGGACCTGCTGGTGGACACGGTCGGCGAGGGCCGGCTGAAGCTCATCCACGCCAATGACTCCAAGGACGTCTCCGGCGCCCACAAGGACCGGCACGAGAACATCGGCTCGGGCCACATCGGCGAGGAGCCGTTCCGCGAGCTGTTCACGCACCCGGCCACCGAGGGCGTGCCGCTGGTCATCGAGACGCCGGGCGGCAAGGAGGGCCACGCGGCGGACGTGGCCCGGCTGCAGGCACTGCGCGACGGCGGGTGACGCAGGCCGGGAGCCCGGTTCAGAGTTCGGGGCCGTCCCCGGGCTCCTCCTGGTAGGAGTAGCGCTGTTCTCTCCAGGGGTCGCCGATGTTGTGGTAGCCGCGCTCCTCCCAGAAGCCCCGGCGGTCGGCGGTCATGTACTCGATGCCCCGGACCCACTTGGGGCCCTTCCACGCGTACAGGTGGGGGACGACGAGCCGGAGCGGGAAACCGTGCTCGGCGGTGAGCAGTTCGCCGCCCTTGTGGGTGGCGAACAGGGCCCGGTCGGAGAGGAAGTCGTCCAGCCGGAGGTTGGAGCTGAAGCCGTACTCGGCCCAGACCATCACATGCGTGACCTGAGGGGCGGGCGGCGCGAGGGCGACCACATCGCGGGCGAGCACACCGCCCCACTCGGCGCCCAGCATGCTGAATTTAGTGACGCAGTGGAGATCGGCGACGACCGAGGAGAACGGCAGCGCCGAGAATTCCTCGTGGTTCCAGCAGTGCTTCTCACCGTCGGCGGTCGCGCCGAAGACGCGGAATTCCCAGCGCTCCGGTTTGAACTTGGGGACCGGCCCGTAGTGGGTCACCGGCCACCCACGCTGCAGCCGCTGGCCCGGCGGAAGCTCGGACTGCTCTGACGCGCGGTGTTCCCGGCTTTCCGGCTGACCCATGACTCCATGGTGACAGACAGGCGGGGGTGGTCGTGACCAGGGCGGAGGCGATTCGGGCAACTCATACTAAGCATGCACTTACTGGACGGTCACCGGGGCGGGTGCGAGGATGCCGCCAACGTGCCCGGTTCACCGTTGGAAGGAGCCTCTGCGATGCAGGGCGACCCCGAGGTCATCGAGTTCCTGAATGAACAGCTGACCGCCGAATTGACGGCCATCAACCAGTACTTCCTGCACGCGAAGATGCAGGACAACTTCGGCTGGACCAAGCTCGCGAAATACACGCGCGCCGAGTCCTTCGACGAGATGAAGCACGCGGAGATCCTGACCGACCGCATTCTCTTTCTCGACGGTCTGCCGAACTACCAGCGGCTGTTCCATGTACGGGTCGGCCAGACGGTCACCGAGATGTTCCAGGCGGACCGGCAGATCGAGGTCGAGGCGATCGACCGCCTCAAGCGCGGGATCGAGCTGATGCGCAACAAGGGCGACATCACCTCGGCGAACATCTTCGAGTCGATCCTCGCGGACGAGGAGCACCACATCGACTATCTCGACACCCAGCTCGATCTGGTCGAGAAGCTGGGCGAGCCGCTGTACATCGCGCAGCTCATCGAGCAGCCGGAGAGCTGACCGCGCTCAGGCGGCCTCGGGGAGCCCTGCCACCGGAGCCGCGGCGGTGGCGGACGTCTGCTTCCGGTCCAGGAGCTCGCGGCGCGGGCAGGCGCCCCGGCCGAGCATCGCCTGGATGGTGCGGACACAGCCGCCGCAGTCCGTGCCCGCCTTGGAGGCGGAGGCGATCTGGCGGGGCGTACAGGCGCCGGCGGCCGCATGGTCCTTGACCTGCTGCTCCGTAACGCCGAAGCACGAGCAGACGTACATGCGGTTCACCTCCCGGGCGGGGACGGGTCATGGATGCCGCCCCGATGATCGGTGAGGCTAACCTAACCTTACCCGCCGCCCGGGGGTGGCAGAAGCCCGGGAACGCCCTGTGGGGCACGGATCACATCGATCCGTGCCCCACAGTCGTACGGTGCTGCCCGTCGCGGCCCTTACTGGTCGCGGTACATCTCGGCGACGAGGAAGGCCAGGTCGAGCGACTGGCTGCGGTTGAGCCGGGGGTCGCAGGCCGTCTCGTAGCGCTGGTGGAGGTCGTCCACGAAGATCTCGTGTCCGCCGCCGACGCACTCGGTGACGTCGTCGCCGGTCAGCTCGACGTGGATGCCGCCGGGGTGGGTGCCGAGACCCTTGTGCACCTCGAAGAAGCCCTTGACCTCGTCCAGGACGTCGTCGAAGCGGCGCGTCTTGTGGCCGGAGGCCGCCTCGAAGGTGTTGCCGTGCATCGGGTCGGTCACCCAGGCGACGGTGGCGCCGGAGGCGGTGACCTTCTCGACCAGCTCGGGCAGCTTGTCGCGGACCTTGTCGGCGCCCATCCGGACGATGAACGTCAGCCGGCCGGGCTCGCGCTCGGGGTCGAGGCGCTCGATGTAGCCCAGGGCCTCGTCGACGGTGGTCGTCGGGCCGAGCTTGATCCCGATCGGGTTGCGGACCCTGGAGGCGAACTCGATGTGCGCCCCGTCCATCTGGCGGGTCCGCTCACCGATCCACACCATGTGGCCCGAGGTGTCGTACAGGTGGCCGGTGCGCGAGTCGGTGCGGGTCAGCGCCGTCTCGTAGTCCAGCAGCAGGGCCTCGTGCGAGGCGTAGAACTCGACGGCCTTGAACTCGGCGGGGTCGGTGCCGCACGCCTTCATGAAGTTCAGCGCGTTGTCGATCTCGCGGGCCAGGGCCTCGTAGCGCTGGCCGGACGGGGACGACTTCACGAAGTCCTGGTTCCACGCGTGCACCTGGCGCAGGTCGGCGTAACCGCCGGTGGTGAAGGCGCGCACGAGGTTCAGCGTGGAGGCGGACGCGTGGTACATCCGCTTCAGCCGCTCCGGGTCGGGGACGCGCTCGGCCTCGGTGAAGGCGAAGCCGTTGACGGAGTCGCCCCGGTAGGTCGGCAGCGTCACGCCGTCGCGGGTCTCGGTCGGCTTGGAGCGCGGCTTGGAGTACTGGCCGGCGATCCGGCCGACCTTGACGACGGGCACGGAGGCCGCGTAGGTGAGGACGGCGCTCATCTGGAGCAGCGTCTTCAGCTTGGCGCGGATGTGCTCGGCCGACACGGCGTCGAATGCCTCGGCGCAGTCTCCGCCCTGCAACAGGAACGCCTCGCCCTTGGCGACGGCTCCCAAACGGGCACGCAGCTGGTCGCACTCGCCCGCGAAGACGAGCGGCGGATACGACGCGAGGTCCGCGAGTACATCGCGCAGAGCCTCGGAGTCGGGGTACTCGGGCTGCTGCGCCGCGGGAAGGTCTCGCCAGGTGTTGCCACCGGCGACGGAGGTATTGGCGTTCACGGTCACGGCGTCCACATTACGGGGTCGCGCCCTCTCCGTTTCCCGGTTGCCCAGTCACTGAGACGGACGTCTCGGCACGGTCGGTGCGGGGGCTGTCCGGGCGGCCTGCTAGCCTCACGGCTTTCGACGTAGAACAACGTTGAACAAGTGGACACCGAGGGCGGGGACTTGAAGCGGAACCACCGTAAGGACCTCAAGAAGAGACGGCTGCTGATCGGCGCCGGCGCCGCCGTGGTCGCGACCGCGACGATCGGCACCCTGGCCATGGCCTCGCAGGACCCGGACACGGGGAACGCCAAGGCCGCTCCGCCGTCCGCCGTGCTCCAGGCCCAGTTCGAGGACGCGGCCCGTGAGTTCGACGTGCCCCAGAGCGTGCTGATGGCGGTCTCGTACCGGCAGACGCGCTGGGAGAGCCACGACGGCGAGCCGAGCACGACCGGTGCGTACAACGTCATGGGGCTGACCAGCGTGGCGGCCGGGGACGTGGAGCAGCCGGACGACAAGGAACGTCTGGCGCACATGAACATGAGCGGCCGGCCGGATATCGAGAAGACCTTCGACGCCGCGAAGGCGCTGCGCGACCTGCCGAAGAAGACGGTCGACACCTCCGACCCCCGGCTGCACACGCTGGACAAGGCCGCCGGGCTGATCGACACGGACACGACGTCGGTACGCGACGACACCGAGGACAGCATCCGCGCGGGCGCGGCCCTGCTCGCCGAGTACCAGCGCGACGCGAAGGGCTCCCTGTCCGACGACGCCTCGCAGTGGTATCCGGCGGTGGCCCGGTTCAGCCAGTCACCGGACAAGAAGGGCGCCGACCTCTTCGCGAAGCGCGTCTTCGATTCGATCCGTACGGGCGAGAGCGCGGTCACCCAGGACGGCCAGCAGGTCTCGCTGCCCGCCGACCCGTCCGTCCAGCCGGTCAAGCCGGCGAACGTGCCGCTGGCCGCGTCCTTCGCGAGCACCGCCGCGACGCCCACCCCGGAGTGCCCGTCCGGTCTGAACTGCAACTTCGTGCAGGCCAAGACGTCGAGTACGGGCCAGCGCAGCTACACCCCGGCCGTGCGCCCCGACCAGGGCGTCGACATCCGGCGGATCGTGATCCACGACACCGAGGGCGACTACGCGAGCTCGCTCGCCACACTCACCAGCCCGAGCGCGGCCGCGAGCGCGAACTACCTGGTCCGCGCCTCGGACGGGCTGGTCACGCAGATGGTCGAGAACAAGGACCTGGCGTGGCACGCGGGCAACTGGTCGCTCAACATGCACTCGATCGGCGTGGAGCACGAGGGCTACGCGATCAAGGAGGGCAGCTGGTACAGCGAGTCGCAGTACGAGTCGACCGCGGCCCTGGTGAAGTTCCTGGCCGACAAGTACGGCATCCCGCTCGACCGTGAGCACATCATCGGCCACGACGAGGTGCCCGTCTTCCTGGACGGGAAGTCCAAGGACACCCACTGGGACCCGGGACCGTTCTGGGACTGGAACCACTTCATGGGCCTGATGGGCGCCCCGACGGGCGCGGGCGGCGCCGGCGGCCCGGTCAAGGCGGGACAGCTGGTGCGCGTGGTGCCGCCGTTCACCACGGCCAACCAGCCGAAGCTGACGTACGGCACCAAGGCGGTCACCAAGCAGCCGGCGAACTTCGGCTACCTGTACACCTCGCCGTCCACCAGCGCGTCCACGCTGACCGACCCCTACTTCTCCGCGCTGTGGAGCGAGGGCTCCAACTGGGGCAACAAGGTCCGCGCGGGCGACACGTACGTCGTCGCCGAGGCGAAGGCCGACTGGACGGCGATCTGGTACGCCGGGAAGAAGGCGTGGTTCTCCAACCCGGGCGGCCAGTACACCGTGCCGCTCGCCGCGGCCCCGCGCGTGGTGAAGGCCAAGGCCGGGGTGAGCCCCCGGATCTACGGGCGCTCCTACCCGGAGACCGCCGCCTATGAGGCCGCGGGCCTGGAGGCCCCCACGGACAACCCGGACTACCTGACGAAGTACACGCTGCCCGCGGGCCAGGGCTACGCGCTGGCCGGCTCCGAGGTGAAGGGCGACGACTGGTTCGGCTCCGCCCAGAAGGACGTCATCGGCTCCACCTCCTACCTGCCGATCCGGTACAACCACCGGCTGGCATGGGTGAAGGCGAGCGACGTCGAGACCTCCACCAGCGTGGCCCCGGTCTCCGCGACCGACCGCTACAACATGATCGGCCGCGACAGCGCCGGCCGTATCTGGCAGTACCAGGGCACCGGCAGCGCCTCCTCCCCGTACTACCGCCGCTACCAGGCGGGTTACGGCTGGGGCAGCTACACGGCGCTCACCGCGATGACCGCGCTGCGCGCGGACGGTACGGGCGACTTCGTGGCCCGCGACAAGGACGGCGTCCTCTGGTACTACCGGGGCAGCGGCAACCCGGACAAGCCGTACATGGCCCGGCTCAAGGTCGGCAGCGGCTGGAACCAGTACAACAGCCTCAACGGCATGCGCGACCTCGACGGTGACGGCAAGGCCGACCTGATCGCCCGCAACAGCTCCGGCGCGATCTATTTCTACAAGGGCACCGGCGAGCCGTCGAAGCCCTTCGCGCCCAAGGCCCAGATCGGCACGGGCTGGCAGATCTACAACGCGATCGTCTCCACCGGCGACCTGAACGGCGACGGCAAGGCGGACTTCGTGGCCCGGGACAAGGCCGGGGTCCTGTGGATCTACACCGGCACCGGCTCGGCCGCCAAGCCGTACGACAAGCGGGTCGAGATCGGTTCGGGCTGGGGCAAGTACAAGCTGCTGCTCGGCCCGAGCGACCTCGACCGCGACGGCCGGGGCGACCTGGTCGGCGTGGACTCGGCCGGCGATTTCTGGTTCTACCACTCCACCGGCAAGGTGACGGCCCCGTTCGCGACGAAGTCGCAGGTCGGGGACGGCTGGCAGATCTACGACCTCCTGTTCTAGCCGACAGGACGTGCTGTGCGCGCGGGGCCCTTTCCCATCCGTCCGGATGGGAAAGGGCCCTGCGGTCGTCGGGCGTGGGTTAGGGTACGGGGCATGTTCGCGCACTCGACCCGTAACTGGTGGTGGACCGCTCATCCGGCGGCCCGCTGATCGCGCGTACACACTGACGCAGAGGCCGCCCGAGGGGCGGCCTTTTCCGTGTCCACGGGCCGTTCCTCCCAGCTGATTCCCTGGAAGGAACCGACCCATGAGCTTCGACCGACTCCTGCGCGACGACTGCCCGCCGTTCGCCCTGCTGCGCCGCCGCACCCCCGGCCACGACCACGACACCGTCGAGGTGCTGATCGGCCGGGTGCACGAGGCCGATCGGCTCGCCGACGTCCCCGTCGGCGAGCGGCCGTCGCTGGCGCTGGTGCCGTTCCGGCAGATCGCGGAGCGCGGGTTCGACGTACGCGACGACGGCACACCGCTGTCGGTCCTGGTCGCGGACGAGACGTACACGATGCCCCTGGACGAGGCGCTGGCGGCGCTCCCCCGCCATGAAGTCCGCGTGGACGACGGAGAGTTCGACGTCAGCGACGAGGAGTACGCCGGCACCGTACGCCGGGTGATCGAGGACGAGATCGGCCGGGGCGAGGGCGCGAACTTCGTGATCCGGCGGACGTTCCGGGGGCGGATCGACGGGTTCGGCCGGGCGGACGCGCTGGCCCTGTTCCGGCGGCTGCTGGCGGGCGAGCGAGGGGCGTACTGGACGTTCGTCGTGCACACGGGGGAGAGAACGCTGGTCGGCGCAAGCCCCGAGGTGCATGTGCGGATGTCCGGCGGGACCGTCGTGATGAACCCGATCAGCGGCACCTACCGCTATCCCGCCGAGGGGCCCACCCCCGAGAGCCTGCTCGCCTTCCTCGGGGACCGCAAGGAGACCGAGGAGCTCTCCATGGTGGTGGACGAGGAGCTGAAGATGATGTGCACGGTCGGCGACATGGGCGGGGTGGTGATCGGCCCGCGGCTGAAGGAGATGGCCCATCTCGCGCACACCGAGTACGAGTTGCGCGGACGCTCCTCACTGGACGTGCGGGAGGTGCTGAAGGAGACGATGTTCGCGGCGACCGTCACCGGCTCCCCCGTGCAGAACGCCTGCCGGGTCATCGAGCGGTACGAGGCCGGCGGGCGCGGCTACTACGCGGGCGCGCTGGCCCTGCTGCGCCGGGAGGCCGACGGCACCCAGACCCTGGACTCGCCGATCCTGATCCGGACCGCCGACATCGACGCGGACGGCACGCTGCGGGTGCCGGTCGGGGCGACCCTGGTACGCCACTCCGACCCGGAGAGCGAGGTCGCCGAGACCCACGCCAAGGCCGCCGGGGTCCTGGCCGCCCTCGGCGTGCGCCCGGCCCGCCCGGAGGCGGAGCGGGAGCGGCCCCGGCTGGCCGCCGACCCCCGGGTGCGGGAGGCCCTGGACGCCCGGCGGGACGGGCTCGCCCCGTTCTGGCTGCGGATGCAGGAGCGCGCCGCCGACCGCACCGGCCATGCGCTGGTGGTGGACGGTGAGGACACGTTCACCGCGATGCTCGGGCACCTGCTGCGCGCCTCGGGGCTCGACGTCACCGTGCGCCGCTACGACGAGCCGGGGCTGCGCGAGGCGGTGCGGGCGCACGAGGGGCCCGTGGTCCTGGGCCCCGGCCCGGGGAATCCGGCGGACGCGGCCGACCCGAAGATGCGGCTGCTGCGCGCGATGGCCGCCGAGCTGGTGCGGGAGCACCGGCACGGGCTGCTCGGGGTGTGCCTCGGCCATGAGCTGATCGCGGCGGAACTGGGCCTGGAGATCGTTCGCAAGGCGGTGCCGTACCAGGGGGCGCAGACCCGGATCGACCTGTTCGGGCGGCCCGAGACGGTCGGCTTCTACAACAGCTTCACCGCGCGCTGCGACGACGCCGGGGCGGCGGAGCTTGCGGCGCACGGCATCGAGGCGAGCCGGGACGAGGTGTCCGGGGAGCTGCACGCGCTGCGCGGGGCCGGGTTCGCCTCGGTGCAGTTCCACCCGGAGTCGGTGCTGACGCTGCGCGGTGCGGCGATCGTGTCCGAGCTGCTGGCGGGGCTGCCGGTGCGCGGCTGAGGCGCGGGGTCAGGTCCCGGGGCGGGCCGGGACCAGGACGTTGTCGCCGTGGCGGCCGGCCAGGTAGTCGCCGACGTTCTCGACGGTGGCGTCGATGATCTGGCCGACCGCGTCCTCGGTGTAGTACGCCTGGTGCGAGGTGACGATGACGTTCGGGAAGGTGACGAGCCGGGCCAGGGTGTCGTCGTCCACGCCCTCCAGGGACTTGTCCAGGAAGAACAGCCCGGCCTCCGCCTCGTACACGTCGAGTCCGACGCCGAGGAAGCGACCTGCGCGCAACTCGCCGACCAGGGCCGAGGTGTCGATGAGGCCGCCCCGGCTGGAGTTGACCAGGATCGCGTCGTCCTTCATCAGCGCGAGGGCGTCCTTGTCGATGAGGTGGTGCGTCGACGGGAGCAGCGGTACGTGCAGGCTGACCAGGTCGGCCTCCGCGAGCAGCTGCTCCTTGTCGACGTACCGCATGCCCAGCTCGGCGCAGGCCGGGTTCTCGGCGACGTCCCAGCCGAGCAGCTTCATGCCGAAGCCGTGGGCGATCCGGGTGAACGCCTCGCCGATCTTGCCGGTGCCGATGACGCCCGCGGTGCGGCCGTGCATGTCGCGGCCGAGGAGCCCGTCGAGGCGGAAGTCGAAGTCGCGGGTGCGGCCGGCGGCCCGGATCACCCGGCGGTTGGCCGCCATGGCCAGGGTCCAGGCGAACTCCGCGACCGAGTACGGCGAGTAGTACGAGACGCGGGCGACGCGGAGGGCCAGGCGCTCGGCGACGTCCAGGTCGATGTTGTTGAAGCCGGTGGAGCGCTGGGCGATCATCTGGGTGCCGCCGGCCGCGAGGGTCTGCAGGACCGCGCCGCCCAGGTCGGCGTTGACGCTGGTGGAGATGATCTCGTAGCCCGCCGCGATGGGGGCGGTGTCCCGGTTCAGGAAGACGTCCAGGCAGCGGACTTCGTGCTTCCCGGCGAACGCCTTCTCGATCAGCGGCTTCTCGTCGGACTGCACTCCGAAGGCCAGGATCTCCACGACGTCTCCCCTGTCTGGGTGCTGGGCGGCCGGTCCTCGCGAATATACGGCGGCGGGCCCCGCCGCGCCGCTCAGGCGTCGTCGAGCCCGCGCTCTATGGCGTACCGCACCAGCTCCACCCGGTTGTGCAGCTGGAGCTTGCCCAGGGTGTTCTGGACGTGGTTCTGCACGGTCCGGTGCGAGATGACGAGCCGTTCCGCGATCTGCTTGTACGAGAGCCCCTTGGCCACGAGCCGCAGCACCTCGGTCTCCCGGTCGGTCAGCTCAGGGGCCTTCGGCTCGTCGGAGGCGGCCGGCGCGGGCTCCGAGGCCAGCCTGCGGTACTCGCCGAGGACCAGGCCGGCCAGGCCCGGGGTGAATACGGCGTCGCCGGCGGCGGTGCGGCGGACGGCGTCGGTCAGCTCCTGGGTGCTCGCCGACTTCATCAGGTAGCCGGTGGCGCCGGACTTGACCGCCTCCAGGACGTCGGCGTGCTCGCCGCTGGCGGAGAGCACGAGGACCCGCAGTCCGGGCTGGGTGCCGACGAGCTCCTTGCAGACCTGTACCCCGGGCATGCCGGGCAGATTCAGGTCGAGGACCAGGACGTCCGGGGTGACGGCACCGGCCCGGCGGACGGCCTGGGGCCCGTCGCCGGCGGTGGCCACCACGTCGAAGCCGGCCTCGGTGAGGTCGCGGGCCACGGCGTCGCGCCACATCGGGTGGTCGTCCACCACCATCACTCTGATCGCCCGCTGCCCGGTGCCCTCTTCGTGTGTCGCGCTCATCGGACCGAACCCGCCTTCCCCCGTGAAACCTTCGGGACCTTCAATTCGACCTCGGTGCCCTGGCCGGGCACCGAGATCAGCTCTGCCGTACCGCCCAGATCGCGCAGCCGGCCGCGGATCGACAGGGCGACCCCGAGCCGCCCCTCCCCCTCGGCCTGCGCGAGCCGCCCCTCGGGGATGCCGGGCCCGTCGTCCCGGACCGTGACGATGACCTCGTCCGGCCAGTCCTCCAGCAGGATCCACGCCTGGGCGCCCTCGCCCGCGTGCACCCGGACATTGTCCAGGGCGGCGCCGACCGCCGCCGCCAGTTCCGCCGCCGCGGCGGACGGCAGCAGCACCGGGGCGCCGGGCTCCGCGAAGCTGGTCCGGGAGCCGGCGTGCGGGGCGAGCAGGGTCCGCAGATCGGTCTCGCCGCCGTCCCCCGCGCCCGGTTCGTCGTCGTCCGTCTCGACGGTCCGGACGACGGCGCCCTCGGAGGCGTCCTCGGAGAGCCGGGTGGGCGGCACGAGGCCGCTGGAGACCAGGGTGCGCAGGGCGACCTCCTGCTCCCCGGCCATCCGGCCGAGCTCCGCCGCCTCGCCGCCGAGCGCGGCGCCGCGCCGCTGCACCATGGCGAGGACCTGGAGCACGCCGTCGTGGATGTCCCGGGCGAGGCGTTCGCGTTCGCGGGTGGCCGCCTCGATCTCCAGGGCGCGGGCGAGGGTGCGCTCACTGGCCCGGGCGACCTCCACCACGTAACCGATGGCGATGGAGGCGACCCAGACCAGCATCACGTTGTGCAGGGTGTCGCGGCTGGGCTCGCCGCGCTCGATGAGGTTGGCGACGGCGACCAGGCTGGAGGCGAAGCCCGCCCAGCGCCAGCCGCCCTTGATCGCGAAGGCGAGGACGGAACCGGCGGTCCAGATGGACGGCAGGGTCGGCCCGTCGACGTGCTGCGCCTGGAAGTCGGCGAGCGGGGTGACCACGATCCCGATGAGGGCGATGGCCAGGTCCGCGCCCAGGAAGCGCCGGGTGCAGGCGGCGGCGCTGCCCACCTTCGGCAGCGTGGCGAGCGTCCAGAGCGCCATCAGCGACAGGAAGGTGATCGCGATCCAGGGCCGCTCGTAGTCGTGCCGGGCGAAGGCGGCGAGCAGGACCGCGTAGAGCATCGTCAGCACGCGGTACGCCGTCAGGGCGCGCCACAGCGGCTGCTCCACCGACATCCGGACCACGCGTACGCGTTTGACCATGCTGTTCTCCCCCGTCCCCCGGCGGACCGCCGCGCCGCTCAGGCGCTGTCGTCGTCCGTCTTCTTCGCCGCCTCGGACCGGCGCCTGGCCTCGTCGGCGATCTGCCGCTTGGCGGCGGTCGCGTAGATGTCGACGTACTCCTGGCCCGAGAGCTTCATGATCTCGTACATCACCTCGTCGGTGACCGAGCGCAGGATGAAACGGTCGCCGTCCATGCCGTGGTAGCGGCTGAAGTCGAGCGGCTTGCCGATCCGGATGCCGGGGCGCATCAGCTTGGGGATCACCTGGCCGGGCGGCTGGATCTTCTCCGTGTCGATCATCGCGACGGGGATGACCGGCGCACCGGTGGCCAGGGCGACGCGGGCCAGCCCGCCGGGCTTGCCCCGGTAGAGCCGGCCGTCGGGCGACCGGGTGCCCTCGGGGTAGATGCCGAAGAGGCCGCCGCTCTCGACGACCTGGATGCCCGCCCGGATCGCCGCCTCGCCGGCGCCGCGCGCGCCGGAGCGGTCGACGGGGAGCTGGCCGACGCCCTTGAAGAAGGCGGCGGTGAGCTTGCCCTTCACACCGGGCGCGGTGAAGTACTCGGCCTTCGCGATGAAGGTCACCTTCCGGTCCAGGACGGCCGGCAGGAAGAAGGAGTCGGAGAACGACAGGTGGTTGCTGGCGAGGATCGCGGGCCCGCGCGCGGGGATGTTCTCCAGGCCCTCCACCCACGGCCTGAAGGCGAGCTTCAGCGACCCGCCGATGGAGAACTTCATAGCGCCGTAGATCAACTCGGATGCCTCCTGTGTGCTGTCCGACAGACCTTAACCCGCCGTGTCCCCCTTCCTCCCGCCTGGCGCGGGCGGGTGTCCGCGGCCCAGGCCGGTGACGGCCCTGGTCGGTGTCGGTCCGGTCGCGTACGGTGAAGTAATCCTCGCGCGTCCCGTACACCCTTCCGAACCCCTTCCCGCTCCCCGCTCGCTCCTCCGCGAGCCTCATGAACAGGAGTCCCCGGTGCCGGTCCTTCCCGGAGCCGAGCCGTTCCGCCACGAGGGCGGAGAGGTCGGCGTCCTCCTCTGTCACGGATTCACCGGTTCCCCGCAGTCGCTGCGCCCCTGGGCCGGATATCTGGCCGAGCGCGGCCTCACGGTCTCGCTGCCGCTGCTCCCCGGGCACGGCACGCGCTGGCAGGACATGCAGGTGACCGGCTGGCAGGACTGGTACGCGGAGGTGGACCGGGAGCTCCGCGGGCTGCTGGAGCGCTGCGCGCGGGTGTTCGTCTTCGGGCTCTCGATGGGCGGTGCGCTGGCGCTGCGGCTGGCCGCGAAGCACGGGGACGCGGTCAGCGGTCTGGTGCTCGTCAATCCGGCCAACAAGGTGCACGGCCTCGCGGCGCACGCGCTGCCGGTGGTCCGTCATCTGGTGCCGACGACGAAGGGCCTGGTCAGCGACATCGCCCTGGAGGGCGTCGCGGAGGTGGGCTACGACCGGGTGCCGCTGCACGCGGCGCACTCGGTGCGCCGGTTCTTCCGGCTGGTCGACGGCGATCTGCCCCAGGTCACCCAGCCGCTCCTGCTGCTGCACAGCCCGCAGGACCATGTCGTGCCGCCCGCCGACTCGGCGCGCATCCTGAGCCGCGTCTCCTCGACGGACGTCCGGGAGGTCCTGCTGGAACAGAGCTACCACGTGGCGACGTTGGACCATGATGCGAAGCGGATCTTCGACGAGAGTCATGCGTTCATCGGCCGCCTCGCTCCGAGCGAGAAGGATCAGGGCGGGAAGAAGGGGAGCACGTCCGGTGGCTGAGCACGACGCGGAGCGCGCGGGCAGCGAGGAGGAGCGCGAGCCGTTCCCCGTGGAGGGGGCGGCCGTCGCCGACGACGACGGGAAGGGCACTCCGCCCGACGCACCGGCAGGTGCGGGAGACGGACCGCTGGACGAGGAGGCCGTCTGGCGGGCCATCGTGGAGGGGTACGGGGAGGAGCCGCCGGACCCGCCGGGCGCGCGGCCCTTCCGGTCCGTCGAGGATCTGGTGCTGCCGGACGACGGTCCGCTGACCGCCCCGGCCGCGGACAAGGGGCTCGGCAAGCGGCCGCCCAAGCCGAAGCCGGAGGCGGACCGGCCGATCGGCGGCTCCGTGGTCTTCGCGCCGGGCGTGGGCCCGCGCGACTACGAGCCGGCCGGCCCGGACGTCCCCGCCACGGGCGGCGGGGACGACGACGAGGGCCACTTCGTGCCGCCGGAGCCGCCGCCGCTGCCGGAGGCCGACGTCACGGCGAAGTTCGCCTGGCTCGCGGTGGTCGGCGGGCCGGTGCTGATGCTGCTCGCCGTGCTGCTCTCCTGGGAGATGACCTGGTGGCTGACGACGGTCTGCGTCGGCGGCTTCCTGGGCGGCTTCGTGACGCTGGTGGCGCGGATGGACTCCGACGACGACGGTGACGACGACCCGGGCCGGGGTGCGGTGGTCTAGGCCCGGTCGGCTGCCGCCGGTACCCGGAGCGCGGCCAGGACCGGGCGGTGGTCGGTCGCCGCCCGCAGGTCGGCCTCCCGCACGCCGGGCAGCCCGTCCGGGACCCCGCAGCCCAGGACCTCGACGCCGGCGGTGGCGAAGACGGCGTCGATCCGGCGGCGCGGTTCGTGCGCGGGGAAGGTGTACGCCCCACCCTGCGGCTTGGTCTCCCAGCAGTCCTGGTAGCGTCCGGCGAGACGCCGGAAGGCCCGCCCGCTCGGTACGTCGTTGAGGTCACCGGCGACGACGGCGTGTGCCACGCCCAGCGCGTCCACGGTCTCCATCAGCCGCTCCGCCTGGGCCAGCCGCTCCTGCCGCTGGAGGCTCAGGTGGCAGCTGACCACGCCGATCCGGGCGCCCGCGAACCGGACCACGGCGGTGGCGAAGCCTCGGCGGTAAAGGCCCGGGGTGCGCGGCAGCAGGATGTCCTCGGTGCGCTCGACGGTGGCGCGCAGCGAGCACAACAGCAGCGGCCCGGCGGCGGTGGCGCCCCCGCCGAGGACCACCAGATCAGTGGCGGCGGCGAGCCGGGCGGCGTACTTGCGCCAGCGGAAGAAGCGCGGCGCCTCCTGGACGAGGACCAGGTCGGGTGCGCAGGCGCGGATGACCCGGGCGAGGGCGGCGTTGTCGTCGCGCATCGAGCGGATGTTGTAGCTGAGCACGCGGATGACGGCCGAGCCGTCCGGCTCGGTGCACGAATCGGGCAGCGACATCGTGGCCATGCCCTCACGATACGGCGGACGCCCGCCGCTCCCCGAGGGGGCGCGACGGGCGTCCGGTGTTTCCGTGTGCGGGTGGGCTCAGCCCTGGCGGGCCAGGTCCGCGGCACCCACGAGCCCTGCCTTGCCGCCGAGTTGGGCGGCGAGCACCTGGGCGTGCGGGCGCCACTCGCCGCCGATCAGCCAGCGCCGGAACGACTTGCGGATGGGGTCGAGGACGAGCTCGCCCTCGTCCGAGACGCCGCCGCCGACGATGAAGGCCGACGGGTCGAACAGCGAGGCCAGGTCGGCGAGTCCGGCGCCGGCCCAGCGGGCCAGCTCGCGGAACGAGTCGACGGCCACCGGGCAGCCCTGGCGGGCGGCCTCGCTGATGTGCTTGCCCTCGATGCCGTCGACGGTGCCGTCGCCGAGCGCCAGCAGGATCGTGGCGTTCTCCGGGGTGGCGTTGGCGCGCTGCTTCGCGTACCGCACGAGGGCGCGGCCGGAGGCGTACTGCTCCCAGCAGCCCTGGCTGCCGCAGCCGCAGAGCAGACCGTCCGGGACGACCCGGATGTGGCCGAACTCGGCGGCCACGCCGAAGCGTCCGCGGCGCAGCTTGTTGCCGATGATGATGCCCCCGCCGAGGCCGGTGCCCAGCGTGATGCAGATGACGTCGTCGTGGCCCTGGCCGGCCCCGAAGCGGTATTCGCCCCAGGCGGCGGCGTTGGCGTCGTTCTCCACGACCACGGGGAGGCCGACGCGCTGCTCGACCTTGTCCTTCAGCGGCTCGTGGCGCCAGTTGATGTTGGGCGCGAACAGCACGGTGGCCCGCTTGTCGTCCACGTATCCGGCCGCGCCGATGCCGACCGCCTCGACCGCGTGCCCCTCGCTGGCGCCGGACACCGCCGCCGCGATCGCGTCCACGATGCCTTCGGCCGTCGGCGGGGTCGACACCTTGAAGGTCGAGAGGATCCGTCCCTCTTCGTCGACCACTCCAGCCGCGATCTTCGTGCCGCCGATATCGACGCCGATGGTGAGTCCCATGAATCCCTCAGTTCCGGTCGAGCCCCGCTGAGGCAACCGTACCCGAGGCCGGGCCCCCTCCTGTCCGGCGCCGGTCAGTCCAGGTCGATGTGTTCGCCGGCGCCGGACCCCTCGTCGCGGGGCCCTTCGGGGCCGTCGGCCTTCTTTTCGGTGCCCGCGGGGTCCCCCGCCCCCCGGGTCCAGCGGCCTTCCTGACCCTGGACCGCGGAGCGGTAGGCGGCGAGCAGTTCGTTACCGGCCGCCGCGATGTGATCGAAAACGTCTGGATTGCGCTCGATCACGGGCTCCACGGCCGCCTTGGCCTGCTGGATGACCTGCTGGACGGCGCCCTGCGCGGCCATCCCGAGGAGCGGCGCCTGGAAGGAGCCGAGCTTGTCGGCCACCGCGTCCACCAGCTTGCGCAGTTCCTCGGCGGCGGAGCCGGACGGCGGCCCGTGGGCGGCGCGGCGGCGGGCCTGCTCGGCGGCGAGGTCCTCGGCGCACGCGTCGGCCCAGGCGTCCTCGTCGGCGGGGCGATCGGTGGCTTCGCTCATGGCGGACTCCTGGGGGCATCGTGGCCGGCGGCCCGGCATACCGGACACGTACCTTCGACGGTACCCGAACGGTGGTGGGCCGTTCAGCCCGTCCGGGGCCAGAGCGCGGGATCGGGCGTGAAGCGGACCCGCAGCACGCCGTCGGTGAGGGCCGCGCCGGAGACGGTGCATCGGCGCAGGGCGGGCTCCAGGGGCACGATGCGGTGGAACGGGCCGACGGTCAGGAGGAGTTCGCCGCCGCGCCGGACGAGCTGGAGGTCCTTCTTGACGGCGCCGGGGAGCCGCAGGCACCAGACCAGTATCCCGTCGCCCTCGGGCCCGCCGGCCTCCTCGGTCCACCAGGGGCCCGGGGCCCGGCCGCCCTCCTCGCCGATGCCGGGCACGGCGAGCGCGGCACTCTCGCCGTCCTCGCCGGCCAGGGCCAGGAGGTCGTCGGGGCCCAGCGGGTCGCGCCCGAGGTGCGCGATCCGGACCGGGGCCGCCCCCTCGTCCGCCCAGTGGCCGAGGGACTTCTCCTGCTGGGCGGCGAGCGCGGCGAAGAACGGGTCCGGGGAGTGGCCGGGCAGCATCCGGTTGGCGACCGAGGCCTCGGTGCGCAGCCCGTGCAGGGCGAGGCCGGTACGGGCGGTGCGCAGGGCCTCGTCGGCGGCGGGTCCCGGCTCGGCGACGAGCCGGAGGGTGGTGGCCCGGTCCTCGATCAGCGCCTGGACCTGGGCCAGCTCGGCGTCGCGCCGGGCGGCGGCCTCGTACAGCCACTGGGCGGGCATGGGCACACCGGCCAGCTGGGCGAGCATCGGGCGCAGGGCCCGGGCGGCCTGGCGCTCCTGGGGCAGCAGCCGGCGCAGGTAGCGGCGCAGCTGCTCGGGCAGGGCGAGCAGGCGGAGGGCGTCGCGCAGGGGCGGGAGGTCCACGACGAGGAGGTCGTACGCCTCGGCGGACCAGTCGCCGTGGGCGGCGCGGCGCAGGGCGTGGAGCAGGGCGAGTTCGCCGCTGCCGGGGAGTTCGGTCAGCTCCTCGCCGTCCAGCGGGTTGCCGCCGAGCAGTTCGAGGACGGACGACAACTCCTCCTGGAGGGCGAGGAGTTCGCCCCGGAAGTGGGCGGCGGAGTCGATCCGGACGGACCGGAGCCCGGCGGTGACCGGGGTGGGGGCCGGGGCGTCGGGGAAGCCGGGTATCGGGTCGGCGGAGATCAGCAGGGTGCGGGCGCCGTCGCGGGCCGCGGCGAGCGCGGTGGCCGCCGCGACGGTCGTACGGCCTGCTCCGCCGGGTCCGGTGACCAGGACCGTACGCACGCGCTCAGCCCTTCGGGACGGACTCGACGCGCTTCTTGAGGCCGGCCAGGGCGCGGTCGATGATGACCTTCTCCGCCTTGCGCTTGATCATGCCGAGCATGGGGATCTTGACGTCGACGGTCAGCCGGTAGGTGACCTCGGTGCGGTCGCCGGCGCCGAGGGGCGCGAGCGCGTAGGAGCCGTCGATCGCGCGGAGCATCTGGGACTTGACCAGGGTCCAGCTGACCTCGTAGTCGCCGATCCAGGTGTAGGCGAGGGTGTGGTCGTCCTTGATCGCGCCGGCGTCCAGGACGAGGCGGACCTTCTCGGCGCGGCCGTGCTCGTCGGTGCCGAGGACCTCGGCCTCCTTGACCTCGCCGGTCCACTCCGGGTAGCGCTCGAAGTCGGCGATCACACCCATGACGTCGGCCGGCGCCGCCTCGATCGTGATGCTCGAGCTGGTGTGTTCAGCCATCGCTGTGGCCCTCCAGTGCGGTGTACCGGTCCGTCGGCAGGAGCCTGCCGCCAGAAGGCTATCGCGTGCGCCCGGCGGCCCGTCCCAGGGTCCGGTCCGCGATGTCGGGGCGTCCGCTCACCACTCCAGGGCCCAGGGCCGGCCGGTGGAGGCGAAATGGCCGACGTTCACGCACTCGGTGGCGCCGATCCGCATCCGGCGGGCCAGCGGCTGGTGGACGTGGCCGAAGAGGGAGTAGCGGGGGCGGGTGCGGCGGATGGCGTCGAGCAGGGCCCGGCTGCCGCGCTCGAAGCGGCGCGCCACGGTGTCGTAGACCAGCTCGGGCACCTCGGGCGGGATGTGGGTGCAGAGCACGTCGACCTCGCCGACCGCCTCGATCTTGGCGGCGTACTCCTCGTCGTCGATCTCGTACGGGGTGCGCATCGGCGTACGCAGCCCGCCGCCGACGAAGCCGAAGACGCGGCCGCCGATCTCGACGCGCTCGCCGTCCAGGACGGTGGTGCCGGGGGCGGCGTACTCGGGCCACAGGGCGGGGATGTCGACGTTGCCGTAGGTGGCGTACGTCGGGGTGGGCAGCGCGGCGAACATCTCGGCGTACTGCCTGCGGACCGCCTCGGTGATCGCGGCGTTCCGGTCCCTTCCCAGCCACAGCTGCCGGCCGAAGGCGCGGGCCTCGTCGAAGCGGCGGGCGGTGCGCAGGGCGACGATGCGGTCGGCGTTCTCGACGCCGAAGAGGTCGGGGAAGATGCCGCGCGAGTGGTCGGCGTAGTCGAGGAAGAGGACCAGGTCACCGAGGCAGATCAGGGCGTCGGCACCGTCCCCGGCGCGGGCCAGGGCCTCGGTGTTGCCGTGTACATCGCTGACCACATGGACGCGGGTGTTCGCTCCTGCTCGCATGAAAACACCCTAGGGCCTGCGCGAAGGCCCCGGACCTGCGGTTACTTCCTGGTGCGTGTAGGGGTGGACTACTGTGCGCGAAAGGACGTCCCGATATGTGTGACGCATAAGACATCTGGCCGGAACCCCCTATCCGGAACCGAGTACTGGTGGGTAACGTCCGGGCAGTCCAGTCGTGCTCACCCCACTGAGCACCCGCCATCTTGGACCGCGCCGGTGCGTCACACAGAGCCGTGGCACCGGAGCCCGATGAGGAGCAGCAGTCTTGCGCGAGTTCAGCCTTCCGGCCCTGTACGAGGTCCCCTCGGACGGCAACCTGACGGATCTCATCCGCCGCAATGCCGCTCAGCATCCCGATGTCGCGGTGATGAGCCGCAAAGTGGCGGGCGTCTGGACGGACGTCACCGCCGTGCGGTTCCTGGCCGAGGTCCGGTCGGCCGCCAAGGGCCTGATCGCGGCGGGCGTCGAGCCCGGCGACCGGGTGGCCCTGATGTCGCGCACCCGGTACGAGTGGGTGCTGCTGGACTTCGCGATCTGGAGCGCGGGCGCGGTCACCGTGCCGGTGTACGAGACCAGTTCGCCCGAGCAGGTGCAGTGGATCCTCGGTGACTCGGGGGCCGTCGCGGTCCTGGTGGAGAGCGACGCGCACGCCGCCGCCGTCGCCTCCGTGCGCGACCGGCTCCCCGGCCTGCGTCACGTCTGGCAGATCGAGAAGGGCGCCGTCGACACGCTCCGGGCCCAGGGCGAAGGGGTCTCCGAGGAGACCGTGGACCTGCGCAGCGCCGCGGCCAAGGCGGACGACCCGGCCACCATCGTCTACACCTCGGGCACCACGGGCCGCCCCAAGGGCTGCGTGCTGACGCACCGCAGCTTCTTCGCGGAGTGCGGCAACGTGGTGGAGCGCCTCAAGCCCCTCTTCCGTACCGGCGAGTGCTCGGTCCTGCTCTTCCTGCCGGCCGCCCACGTCTTCGGACGGCTGGTCGAGGTCGCCTCGGTGATGGCGCCGATCAAGCTCGGCTGCGTCCCGGACATCAAGAACCTCACCGATGAGCTGGCGGCGTTCCGCCCGACGCTGATCCTCGGCGTTCCGCGCGTCTTCGAGAAGGTCTACAACGCGGCGCGCGCCAAGGCGCAGGCCGACGGCAAGGGCAAGGTCTTCGACAAGGCCGCCGACACGGCGATCGCCTACAGCCGTGCGCTGGGTACCCCGCAGGGCCCCTCGCTGGGCCTGAAGTTCCGCCACAAGGTCTTCGACCGCCTCGTCTACGGCAAGCTGCGCGCGGTGCTCGGCGGGCGCGGCGAGCACGCGATCTCCGGCGGCGCCCCGCTCGGCGAGCGGCTGGGCCACTTCTACCGGGGCATCGGCTTCACCGTCCTGGAGGGCTACGGCCTGACCGAGTCCTGCGCGGCCACCGCCTTCAACCCCTGGGACCGGCAGAAGATCGGCACGGTCGGCCAGCCGCTGCCCGGTTCCGTGGTGCGCATCGCGGACGACGGCGAGGTGCTGCTCCACGGCGAGCACCTGTTCTCCGGCTACTGGAACAACGAGGCGGCGACGGCCGAGGCGCTGGCGGACGGCTGGTTCCACACCGGGGACATCGGCACGCTGGACGAGGACGGCTACCTCGCGATCACCGGCCGCAAGAAGGAGATCATCGTCACGGCCGGCGGCAAGAACGTCGCCCCCGCCGTCATCGAGGACCGCATCCGCGGCCACGCCCTGGTGGCGGAGTGCATGGTGGTCGGCGACGGGCGGCCCTTCGTGGGCGCGCTGGTGACGCTGGACGAGGAGTTCCTGGGCCGCTGGGCCGAGGAGCACGGCAAGCCGGCCGGCTCGACCGCGCTGTCGCTGCGCGACGACCCGGAGCTGCTGGCCGAGGTGCAGCGCGCGGTGGACGACGGCAACGCGGCGGTCTCCAAGGCCGAGTCCGTACGCAAGTTCCGCATCCTGGGCGCCCAGTTCACCGAGGAGGCCGGCCACATCACGCCCTCGCTGAAGCTGAAGCGGAACGTGGTGGCGAAGGACTTCGCGGACGAGGTGGAGTCGATCTACCGCTCGTGAGGCGTACGTGGACGAGGGGGCCCGCACCGCTGTGGTGCGGGCCCCCTCGTCCACGTATCAGAGCAGTTCCCTCAGCCGCTCCGCCAGCAGGTCCCAGCGCCACTTCTCCTCGACCCAGGCCCGGCCCCGCTCCCCCATGCGCCGCCGCAGCTCCGCGTCGCCCAGCAGCGCGCTGATCCGCTCCGCCGCGTCGCCGGGCTCGCCGCCGCGCACGACCCAGCCGGTCTCGCCGTCGAGCACCGCGTCCGGGGCGCCGCCGGAGTCACCGGCCACCACCGGCAGCCCGGTCGCGGACGCCTCCAGGTAGACGATGCCCAGGCCCTCCACGTCGAGGCCGCCGCGCCGGGTCCGGCAGGGCATCGCGAAGACGTCCCCGGCCCCGTAGTGCGCGGGCAGCTCCGACCAGGGCACCGGCCCGGTGAACCGCACGGAGTCCGCCACACCGGTGCGCGCGGCCAGCTTGCGCAGGTCGTCCTCGTAGGGCCCGCCGCCCACGATGAGCAGGACCGCGTCCGGCTGTTCGGCCAGGATCGCGGGCATCGCGAGGATCAGGGTGTCCTGGCCCTTGCGGGGCACCAGCCGGGACACGCAGACCACGACGGGCCGCTCGGTGAGCCTGAGCCGGGCCCGTACCTCGTCGCCGCCGGAGTCCGGGCGGAACGTCTTCTCGTCCACGCCCGGCGGCAGCTGCACCATGCGGCGGGCGGCGGCCGGGGTGAGCGCGGCGGCGATCCGGGAGCGGGTGTACTCGCCGAGGTAGGTCAGCGTGTCGGTGCCCTCGCCGATCCGGCGCAGCAGCTGCCGGGACGCGGGCAGCTGCGCCCAGGCCGCCTCGTGGCCGTGCGTCGTGGCGACGAGCCGCCGGGCGCCCGCCTCGCGCAGCGCGGGGCCCATCAGGCCGAGCGGGGCGGCGGCGCCGAACCAGACGGACGAGCAGCCGTGCGCGCGCAGCAGCTCCGTGGCGCGCCGGGTCACGCGCGGGGTCGGCAGCAGCATCGTCGTACGGTCGCGGACGACGGTGAAGGGCTGCTCGGCGTCGAAGGCGGCGGTGGCGGCCGCGCCCTCGGCCCCGCGCTTCCAGGTGGAGGCGTAGACGACGACCCGGTCGGGGTCGAGCCGCAGCGCCATGTTGTGCAGGAACGCCTGGATGCCTCCCGGGCGGGGCGGGAAGTCGTTGGTCACGATCAAGGTCTTGTCCATCGCCGCCGACAGTACCGGCCCCGGCGGCCGTGCCTGATGGCCCGCGCACAGGGCGTACGGGCATCATGGCTGTTTCGTACGGCGTACAGGACGGGTGAGGGCAGGTCATGACGGGTTCCAGCGGCACGCGTCCGGCGGCCTTCGCGGTGTGGGCGCTCACCAGGGCGGTGCTGCTGCTCTGGGTGACCAAGGTGCTCACCCCGCCCGGGCTCGACGTGACGAGCGACGTGTCGGTGATCTACCACGGCTGGTCCGAGGTGCTGCGCTCCGGCACCTACCCGGAGTCCGACGTCACCTGGCAGTACCCGCCGGTGGCGGCCCTGGCCGTCCTCTCCCCCGCCCTGCTGCCGTTCCTGGACTACGCCACGGCCTTCTTCGTGCTGGCGTTCCTGTGCGACGCGCTGGTCCTGGGAATGCTGCTGCGCGCGAGCGACGGTCCGGGGCGCCGGGCGGCCGGGGTGTGGGTGTGGGTGGCGGGCGTGCCGCTGCTCGGCACGACCGCGTACGCCCGGTACGACGTGATGGTGACGGCCGTGGCGGTGGCGGCGCTGCTGGCCGGGCTGCGGCACCCCCGGGTGCTGGGGGCGCTGGCCGCGTTCGGGGCGCTGCTGAAGGTGTGGCCGGCGCTGCTGCTGGCCGGGACGGCCCGGGGGCGCGCGACCCGGCTGGCGTGGGCGACGGCGGCGGCGGTGGCGGCCGGGCTGCTGCTGGTGTGCGTGGCGGCGGCACCGGGCGCGCTGGCGTTCCTCGGCTTCCAGCGGGACCGGGGCACCGAGGTCGAGTCGCTGGGGGCGCTGGTCTTCCACGTGTGGCGGCAGTTCGGCTGGGAGGGCCGGGTGGAGCTGCACTACGGCTCGCTGGAGTTCCTGGGCCCGCACGTACCGCTGGTGAGCACCCTGGCGCTGGGGCTGAGCGTGGCCGCGTTCGGCTGGCTGCTGCTGTGGCGGCTGCGGGCGCGGACGTTCGGGGTGAGCACGCCGGCGGACGCGGCGTTCACGGCAGTGCTGCTGTTCACCACGACGAGCCGGGTGATCAGCCCGCAGTACATGCTGTGGCTGATCGGCCTCGCGGCGGTGTGCCTGGTGCTGCGGGAGAGCCGGATGGGGTGGCCGGCCGTACTGGTGGTGGCGGCCACGGGTGTGACGCAGCTGGAATTCCCGATCGGTTTCGTCCATGTGGTGACGAGCGACGCGCAGGGCCTGACGCTGATGTTCCTGCGCAACGGGCTGCTGGTCGCCGCGTGTGTGCTGGCGGCGGCGCGGCTGTGGCGGGACACGGTACGAGCCCCGGGGCGTGAGGCGGTGCGGGAGGCGGTGGCCGAGTCCGTGCTCAGCCGAGCCGGTCGCGCAGATACACCCGCCAGCGCGCCGTGAAGTCCTGCGGGGTTGTGCCCAGCACCTCGTGCAGGGCGTCCTCGACCGCGCCGTCGCGCCCGTGGTGGGCGCCGACGGCCCGGTAGAAGGCGAACAGCTTCTCCTCGCCCCAGCGGTCGGCGATCAGCTCGCAGGCCAGCCAGCCGCCCTCGTACGCCTTCGCCAGCCCGTCCGCCTCCCCCGCGAAGGCGAAGTCCTCGTCCTCGGGCAGCGCGGCCGGCACGTCACCGGCCCGGACCGCGTCGGCCAGCTCGGGGGCGATCTCCTCGGCGGTGCGGTCCTGGTCCCGGTAGGCCGCCCAGTCCGCGAAGCCCTCGGAGAGCCAGGTCGGGGTGGCGGACGACGTCTGCTTCCGGGTGGCCACATGGGTGGTCTCGTGGGTGAGGACGACGCGCTGCCCGAAGCCCCCGAGCAGGGCGTACGCCTCCGGGTTGACGATCACCCGGTCGGCGGGGGCCTTCCCGGTGCCGCCGGTCTCGCCGGTGGTGACGGCCGCTATGCCCTTGTAGTTCGAGGCGGGCGACCCGAGCAGCCGGCCCATCTCCGTCACGCTGTCCGGCACCAGCACCACCACGCGCCCCGCCCATCGCTCCGGCCAGGCGGCGGAGACCGCGGGCACCGCCTCGTCCGCCGTCGCCGCGATCGCGTCCAGCTCGTCCCGGGAGCGGCCGACGCCCAGGACCAGGCTGTGCCTGCCGTGCACCACCTCCACGTCGCCCTGCTCCCACAGCTGCCCGGCGCCGCCGTCGGCGGCCCGGTCCGCGGTGACGTACCAGCGGCCGTCCGCCGGGTCGCGGGCCAGGTCCACGACCCGGTCGACGGAGACCGGGGCGCTGTCGTAGCCCGCGATCCGGTAGCCGAGCGTGACGTCGGCGGTGACCCGGTCCGCCCCGTGCGGGGTGAGGTGGGTCAGCCGGTACGTCCAGGAGCCGAGCGGCACGTCCGCCAGCCGGGCGATCTCCCGGCGCTGGGCGGTGCGCAGCGCGGTGGCATCCGGGTCGACGGCGGCGGCGTAGGCGGCCGGGTCGTGGTGCAGCACGGCGGCGGCGCGCCCGTCCAGGGTGGCGCGGACGCCCCGGGAGGTGCTGTCGGGCGCCCGGTCGGCCGGGGCGGAGCAGCCGGAGGCGCACAGCAGCGCGGCGAGCACGGCACCCGCCGCCCGCCGCCGCCCGCCACCTATGCGCACCCGTTCGACCACACGACGAGCGTACGGGCTGTCGCCGGGGTCAGACCCGGGTGACCGAGGAGACGGGCATCATGCCGACGGGGTCGTAGCGGACCGGGGCGCCCGGGTACGGGGCGTGGATGACCTGGCCGTTCCCGACGTACATCGCGATGTGGCTCGCGTCCGCCCGGTAGGCGACGAGGTCGCCGGGGCGGGCCTCGGAGAGCGGCACCATGCGGCCGGCGTACCGCTGGGCCTGCGAGGTCCGGGGCAGGCTCACCCCGGCCTGGGCCCAGGCCCACTGCATCAGCCCGGAGCAGTCGAACCCGGAGGGCCCGTTGGCGCCCCACACGTAGGGCCGGCCGAGCGCCTGCTGTGCGGCCAGGACGGCCGCGGCGGCGCGGGACGAGCCCGCGGGGAGCCCGGCCAGGAGCCCGGCGCCCGGGTCGCGGCCGTCGCGCGAGGCGCGGGCCAGGGCGGCCCGCTCGGAGGCCGGCAGAGACTTCAGCAGCTGCCTGGCCCGGGCGAGCTTGCGTTCGACGGTCCGCTTGTGGCGGCTGACGGCTTCCCGGCCGCGCTCCAGGCCGGCCAGCGAGCGGGCGGCCTCGGCCCGGGTCTGGGCGAGCGCCCGCTGGGCCCTGCGGAGTTCGGCGAGGGCGGCGGCCCGGTGGGCGTCGGCCATGGTGACGGCGGCGGCCCGGTCGAGGTAGCTCTCGGGGTCCGAGGTGAGCAGCAGGGCCAGCGAGGGGTCGATGCCGCCCGCCCGGTACTCCGCCCGGGCCGCCGAGCCCAGCTCCTCGCGCATCCTATTGATGCGTTCCTGGCCCCGGGCGGCCCGGTCCTGGGCCCGGCTCACCTCGCCGCGCAGCCGGGTCACGTCCTCGCCGGCCCTGTTGTACTGCTCGGTGGCGCGCTCGGCCTCGGCGTAGAGGTGGTCGACGCGGGCCCCGGCGGACTGCGGGGTGTCGTGCGGCTCGGCGTGCGCGGTGGCGGCGCCGAGTGTCGCGGCCGCGGTCGCGGCCGCCGCCGTCAGGACAGTGGCCCGGGCACCGCGACCGGCTCCGGGCTGTGTGGAACGGCGATGGGATCCCACAGGACGCCGCACTCCCTTCCGCTGTACGCAGACGCGCGCGGCCCCTGCCGCCCGGACGGGCGGACCGACGTACGGGAGCCGCGGCAGCAGGCAGACAGTAGCCGTGTGATCACGGAGCGGACAAAGACGCGCCGGGCCGGTGGGGGCCACACACAGTGACGCCCCGCCGGTGACCTGTGGTCTCCGGCGGGGCGGGCGTCAGTACGGGGCGCGGGAATTCGCCCGTTCGGGCGCGGTTCAGATGCGCACGGCGGCGTAGATGCTGCCGATGGTGCTCATCGACTCGTAGCGCACGTAGGCGCCGGGGTACGGGGCGTGCAGGACCTGGCCGTTGCCCGCGTAGAGGCCGACGTGCTCGTTGCCGTTGAAGAAGACCAGGTCGCCGGGGGCCAGCTGGCTGACGCCGATCCGGTGGCCCTGGTTGACCTGGGTGTAGGTGGTGCGGGTGATGTTGACGCCGGCCTGGGCGTAGGCCCACATGGTCAGGCCCGAGCAGTCGAACGAGTTGGGTCCGGTGGCCGAGGGGACGTACGGCTTGCCCAGACGGGTGGCGGCGGCGTTGAGGGCGGCGGCTCCGAGACCGGAGGCGGGGGCCTCGCTGCCGAGGTCGACGCGGGTGCCCGCGTCGCGGCTGGCGCGGGCCTCGTCCTGGCGGATCTTCGCCTGCTCGGCCGCGGTGAGGGTGTTGAGCAGGCGGCGCGCCTCGGCGAGCTTCGCCTGCTGCTTCTTCTTCTTCTCACCGAGCGTCTTGCGGACGGAGGCGAGGTCGCTCAGCTTGTCCTGGGCCTCCTTGCGCTGCTGCGCGAGGGCCCGCTGCTTCTCCTGGACCTTCGACAGGGCCTCGGTCTGCTTGGCCGTCAACTGGTCGAGCGCGGACGCCTGGTCGAGGAAGCTGTCCGGGTCGGACGAGAGGAAGAGCTGGACGGAGGGGTCGATGCCTCCGGAGCGGTACTGCGCGGCGGCGAGGGAACCGAGGCCGGTGCGGAGCTGGTTGAGCTCCTCCTGCCCACGGGCCACCTTGTCCTGGATCGCGCTGATCTGCTTCTCGAGCTTTTCCTGCTTCTCCTTGGCCCCGTTGTACTGCTCGGTGGCCGCTCCGGCCTCGTGGTAGAGCTTGTCGACCTTCGCCTTGACCTCGTTCTTGGTCGGCTTGGGGTCGGCGTGAGCGGCCTGGGAGGACAGGGCGACGGCCGCGGCTGCGGTCGCGGTGAGCACGGTCACACGAGTGCGGCTCGGCTGCTTGGGACGACGGTGGGACGCCACGAAGGCGAGCTCCTTCTTCCTCGAGCCGCCTACCGGATCTGTGGGGGAAGAGATCCCCGGCTCCGTGCAACGTCACGGACTCGGCGGTTCCTTCGCCGCCACCCCGGGTGGGTGATCGACCGCGCGAAGGTTCGAGGCCCGACCTTAGTGACCATCTTGTGATCAGTTCAAATCCTCACAGGAAAAATCTCGTCACACACGGCACTTCTTTACCCACACCCCACGGCGTGTAGCGGCGAATTGACGGTCCGTTCCCTGATCTCTGACGAACTCCCCACAAGGGGTACTAAACCCTCGAAAGCCTCTTCAGGAGCAAGGCGGACGCAACGGGCCTGGCCCCCGCCTTCGCCACTCCGTCGGCCACCTCGCGGTCGGTGGAGACCACCACCACGGGCCGTCCCGGCGGTTCCGCGCGCGCCAGTTGACGGATCAGCTCGTCGGCGGTGACCCCCGGCTTGCTGAACAGCACCCGCACCCCGCGCGGCGGCGCCAGCAGCACCGGTGCGGCCAGCTCCGCCCCGTCGAACACACACGTCATCTCCGCGCCCGTGCGTGCCGCGAGGACCGAGAGCCCGCCGAGCAGCCGCAGCCGCTGCTTCTCCAACGGCATCTGCGGATAACCCGTCTTGGTGACGTTGTAGCCGTCCACGATCAAATGGGCCTGCGGCAGCGCCAGGAGCTGGTCGAGCAGCGCCGGGTCGGTCTCCGAAAGGGCCCTGGCCGCGATGTCCTTGGGCGACATCCGGCCGGGCTCCACCGCGTCCACAGTGTCCGCCGGCCGCATCGAGGAGGGCGGCAGCGCCAGTTCGCGCCGCAGCCCGCCTGCCGCTTCGAGCACCGTGTCCAGCAGCAGCCGCAGCCGCATGTCCTCGACAGAGCGCCCCTCCCGGGCAGCCCTGCGACTCGCCTCGACGGACGCCTCCGCCTCCCCGAGCCTCGCCCTCAGCCGCCGGGTCTCGCTCTCGGCGGCGGACACCTGGGCGGCCGCCTCGGCACGTACCGCCTCGGTCTCGGCGCGTCCCCGGCGCAGCGCCGCCTCACCGCGCTTGACCTCGCTGACCGCGCTGCGCAGCTTGCGCTGGAGGGAGTCCGCCTCCTTGCGGGCGGCGTCCAGTTCGGCGCGGAGCCGTTCCGTCTCGCTCTTCGTGTGGGCCCGGGCCTCGGCCAGCTCCTCGCGCAGCCGCGCCACCTCGCGCCGGCTCTCCTCGCCGGCCCGCTCGGCGTCGGCGCGCTGGACCTCCTCGCCGGCCGCCGCGACCAGCTTGACCCAGCCGTCGGGGCGCAGCACGTACGCCGCGGCCGCCACGTCCACCGGGTCGGCGGCGGCGGGCGGCGCGCCGGATTCCACGGCAGCCGCCAGCTCCGGCTGGGCCTCCCGGAACCGGTCACCGATCCGGCGGCGGAACCGGTCGTCGTTCGCCACGGCGGCCGCCATGGCGTTCCCGGCGAACTTGGCGCGCCGCGACGCCGTGAAGCGGGCATACTGCCTCAGCTGGGTGGGCAGTTCGGCGACCGTGAGGCCACCGAACGCGTCGGACACCAGCGCGACGACCCGGCGCCGTACCCCTTCGGGCAGCGGGCGGTCGAGCGCCTCCACGGCGTCGTCGGCCCCGTCGGCCGACGCGGCGCCGCCCTCGGGCTGCTCCACCATCCGTCACCCCATTGTGTTGTCTCCGCACGGCCCCGTCAGGAGTCGGCACCCGGCCTGTCGACGAGCTCGATCTGGTCCACCGCGTTGCACCAACGACAACGGACCGACTCGATGGTCTCACTGACCACCTCGCGTTCCTCGACGCTCGACTCACCGGCCAGGTCGAGGTGCACGTACTCCACGACCTTCGAGGACCGCGTCACGTCGAAGCGCGTGAGGTTCCCGCAGAGCGTGCAGCGCCAGCGAGTGGTGTCGGTCGGCTGGGGAACGGTCGTCATCGTGCGTCCTCTTTCGTCGAGCCGTGAGCTGCCGGACAAGGGTCTCGCGGTGCGCCGTCGAACTGCGGATGTCCACCTGTCACCCTACGGCCTCGGCGCTTCCCCCCGGCACGGCGAGGCGGTCTGTCCCGTTCGCTCCGCTTGCGTCATGCTCTGTTCATGATCGATCGGCGGGCTGCGGCGGGCAGACTCCTGCGCGCGGCCACTTCGGGCGGGCCACCGGTGACGTACGCCCTCATCGCCCTGTGCTGCGCGGTCTTCGTGATCAGCCCGCTCTCCGGCTTCGTCCCGGTGCGCGGCGGGGCCGACGCGCTGCTCGCCGCGCAGGCGGGCTACTTCGAACGGTGGGGCGTGATCCCGAGCGAGCTGTGGGACGGCTCGGCGCACGCCCTGCTCACCCCGTTCACCGCACTCTTCGTGCACGGCAGCTGGCTGCACCTGCTGGGCAACATGCTGTTCCTGTACGTGTTCGGCGCGATGGCCGAGGAACGCATGGGGCACACCGAGTTCGCCCTGTTCTACCTGGGCTGCGGCTACCTCGCGCTGCTCGCGTACGCCGCCGCGCACGCCACGTCCGACCAGACGCTCGTCGGCGCGTCGGGGGCGATCTCGGCCGTGCTGGGGGCGTTCCTCTACCTCTTCCCCCGGGCCCGGGTCACCAGCGTCTTCCCGTTCCTGCTGTTCCTGCCGCTGCGCTTCCCCGCGTGGGTGGTGCTGATCTTCTGGTTCGTGCTCCAGTGGCTGGCCGCCGAGGGTGCGGGAAGCGGACCCGGTGTGGCGTACCTGGCCCACGTCGTCGGCTTCGCGACCGGGTTCTTCTACGCCTGGGGGCGGTACAGGCGTAACGCTAGAGTGAAGTCTTCAGCCACGGCCACCGAGGGAGAAACACAGCCGTGATCACCGCGATCGTGCTCATCAAAACCAGCGTGGACCGGATTCCCGAGATCGCCGAGGCCATCGCCGCGCTGGACAGCGTCAGCGAGGTCTTCTCGGTCACCGGCACCTACGACCTGATCGCCATGGTCCGGGTGGCCAAGCACGACGACCTGGCCGAGGTCATCCCCGGCCGGATCAGCAAGATCCAGGGCGTCGAGGGGACCGACACCCACGTGGCCTTCCGCACGTACTCGCAGCACGACCTGGAGGCCGCGTTCTCCATCGGCCTGGACGCGTAGGCGGGCGGCGCCGCCCGGCCCTCAGACCTGGGCGGCGCCCCGGTCCGGCACGCAACGGCCGTCCTCGGTGCGGTACTTCCAGCGCGCCCCGTCGCTCACCAGCTCCCGGACCGCGCGCAGGAAGCGCTCGACGTGCTCGTCCGGGGTCCCGGCGCCGAAGCTGACCCGGATCGCGTTGAGCGACCGCTCGCCCGGCTGGGCCTCCGGCGCCCCGCACTCCCCCGCCTCGCCCGGGTCGCTGCCGAGCAGGGTGCGCACGAGCGGGTGGGCGCAGAAGAGGCCGTCGCGCACCCCGATGCCGTACTCGGCGGACAGCGCGGCGGCGAAGTGGGAGCTGTTCCAGCCCTCCACCACGAACGAGATCACGCCGACCCTCGGCGCGTCGTCGCCGAACAGCGAGAGCACCTTCACCTCGGGGACCTCGGCCAGCCCGGTCAGGACCTCGCGGACGAGGCGCTGCTCGCGGGCGACCAGCCGGTCGAAGCCGGCCTCGGTGAGCGCCTTGCAGGCGGAGGCGATGGAGTAGACGCCGATGACGTTGGGCGAGCCGGCCTCGTGGCGGGCGGCGGTGGTGTGCCACTCGACGTCCACGCCGCCGTCCGCGCGCCGGGCCACCGTACGGGAGGCGCCGCCGCCGGCGAGGTACGGCTCCGCGTCGCGCAGCCAGTCGGCCCGGCCGGCCAGGACGCCCGAGCCGAACGGCGCGTACAGCTTGTGCCCGGAGAAGGCGACCCAGTCCACGTCCAGCTCGGCGATGTCCACCGGGTGGTGCGGGGCGAGCTGGGCGGCGTCCAGGACGATCCGGGCGCCGTGGGCGTGCGCGGCGGCGGCCAGCTCCCGTACGGGCCACAGCTCGCCGGTGACGTTGGACGCGCCGGTGACGCAGACGAGCGCGGGGCCGTGCGGCTTCCGGTCGGCGAGGGCGCGCTCCAGGGTGGCGACGGCCTGGGCGGGGGTGCGCGGGGCGTTCAGGTAGGTGACGTGGGCGTCGCGCCAGGGCAGCAGCGAGGCGTGGTGCTCGGTCTCGAAGACGAAGACCTGGCAGTCGGCGGGCAGCGCGGCGGCCAGCAGGTTCAGCGAGTCCGTGGTGGACCGGGTGAAGACGACCTGGTCCTCGGGGCGGCAGCCCAGGAACTCCGCCACGGTGGCCCGGCTCGACTCGAAGAGGTCCGTGGACAGCTGCGAGAGGTACCCGGCGCCCCGGTGCACGCTGCCGTAGTACGGGGCGTACGCGGCCACGTCGTCCCAGACCCGCTTCAGCGCCGGGGCGCTCGCCGCGTAGTCCAGCGCGGCGTAGCCGACCTCACCTCCGGTGACGAGCGGGACGAGGACATCCTCGCCCAGAACCGGCAGCGGGGCACAAAGCGACTGGTCGGCGGCAGCGGTGAAGACAGACATGGCGAACTCCCGTAACAGGCAGGCGAATTCCGCGTGCCCGCGGAAACGCGGCAGCACGGAGTGGAAGAGAAGAGGGGTGTGCGGAGAAGGGCCTCGGGCCCTAACGCATTCGCTTGCTCACAAGAGGCTCCCTGAGGACCAAGGACCCCACGGGTGGACGTCACGCGACGTCGAGGGGTCCGCGCTTGCCACAGACCTCGCTGCCTGCGGCCCGGTCTTCACCCGGGGCACCCCGCCACGGACGGAGGGTTGCCGGACAGCGGGCCGGGGCCGTAGTCGCTGTCACTCATGACCTGCGCAGCATCTTGCCATACGTACGGGAACGCGCAAGGCGCAGTCCGCGATCCGGACTGCGCCCTGCCTCACATCGACGCGCTCACGCGTTGCTGGCGACGACCCATCTCTCCAGCACCCGCCCCGCCTCACCCGAGTCGATGGACTCGGCCGCCTTCGCCATACCGGCCCGGATCTGCTCGGTGAGCGTCCCCTCGCCCGGGTCCAGCGCGACCAGCGCCGCCGCCGAGTTGAGCAGCACGGCGTCCCGCACCGGACCGGTCTCCCCGGCCAGCAGCCGGCGCGCCACATCCGCGTTGTACGAGGCGTCGGCGCCGCGCAGCGCCTCCACCGGGACCAGGTCGACGCCCACGTCGCGGGGGTCGAAGGTCTCCTCGCGGACCACGCCGTCCCGGGCCACCCAGACCCGCGAGGTCGCCGTGGTGGTCAGCTCGTCCAGGCCGTCGTCGCCCCGGAACACCAGGGCGGAGTTGCCGCGCTCGGCGAGCACGCCCGCGACGATGGGGGCCATGCGGAGGTCGGCCACCCCGATCGCCTGGGAGCGCACCCGGGCCGGATTGGTGAGCGGGCCCAGGATGTTGAACGTGGTGGGCGCGCCCAGCTCCGCACGGGCCTTGGCCGCGTGGCGCAGGGCGGGGTGGAACTTCACCGCGAAGCAGAAGGTGATGCCCGCCTCCTCGGCCACCTCCACGACGCGCCGCGGGGACAGCTCCAGGTTGACGCCGAGCTTCCCGAGCACGTCGGACGAGCCGCTGGCCGACGAGGCGGAGCGGCTGCCGTGCTTGACGACCTTGGCACCGGTCCCCGCGATCACGATCGCGGACATGGTGGAGATGTTGACCGTCTTGGCCATGTCGCCGCCGGTGCCGACGATGTCGACGGTCCGGCCCGGCACTTCGATGGTCGTGGCGTGCTCGTACATCGCGCGGACCAGGCCGGAGACCTCCGTGACCGTCTCGCCCTTGGCGCGCAGGGCGACCGCGAAACCGGCGATCTGCGCGTCGGTGGCCTCGCCGCTCATGACGCGGTCCATGGCCCACGCGGTGGCATCGGCGCTCAGGTCCTCGCCGCGCATCAGGGGGGTCAGCACGCTGGGCCAGGAGAAGGCCGCCACGCTGTCGCCGCCGTCCGGGGTCACAACGTTCATGGTCCGCTCCTGGGGTCCACAGCCGATAAGGGAGGGCTCCACCCTATCGAGCCCCCGGGACGGCAAAGAGCCCCGTCCAGCGAATGGACGGGGCTCTCGCCGTGGCGATCAGAACGGGTGATCAGTGGTGGCCGTGGCCGCTGGTGATCTCCTTGTACTCCTCGGCGGTGGGCTTGGCGATCTGGTTGTCCTCGCCGTACAGGCTCTTGCTGAGCCGCGCCCGGACCTTGGTGATCCTGGAGACCTTGCGCTCCACACCGTTCTCGTCGACCGTCGGGCCGATCTCGAGCGGCTTGTACTGCTCGTGCGCGGTGAGCTTGTACCGCGCCTCCGGCGACAGCGGCTCGTGGACCTCGACGAACTCACCGTGCGGCAGCCGCTTGATGAGACCCGACTCGCGGCCGTGCAGCACCTTCTCCTTGTCGCGGCGCTGGAGGCCGAGGCAGATCCGCCGGGTCACGACGAACGCGATGACCGGGCCGACGAAGAAGGCGATACGGACGAACCAGCTGATCGAGTTGAGCGACAGGTGGAAGTGCGTCGCCCAGATGTCGTTGCCGCCGCCGATCAGCATGACGAAGTAGATCGTCACCCAGGCGACACCGAGGGCCGTCCGGGTCGGCGCGTTGCGCGGCTTGTCCAGGAGATGGTGCTCGCGCTTGTCACCGGTGATCCAGGACTCGATGAACGGCCACAGGGCCAGCGCACCGAGGACCAGACCGAACAGGACGAGCGGGATGAAGACACCCAGGACCAGGGTGTGGCCCCAGAGGTTGATCTCCCAGCCCGGCATCACGCGGACGAAGCCCTCGGCGAAGCCCATGTACCAGTCCGGCTGGGCACCCGTGGACACCTGGTCGGGACGGTACGGGCCGATCGCCCAGATGGGGTTGATCGAGGCGATCGCCGCGATGATCGCGATGAAGCCGAAGACCAGGAAGAAGAACCCGCCGGCCTTAGCCATGTACACCGGCAGCAGGGGCATGCCGACGACGTTCTTGTTGGTCCGTCCGGGACCCGCGAACTGGGTGTGCTTGTGGTAGAAGACCAGGATCAGGTGGCCGACCACGAGCCCGAGCATGATGCCCGGCAGCAGCAGGATGTGGATCGAGTAGAACCTCGCGATGATGTCGCCGCCGGGGAACTCCCCGCCGAACAGGAACATCGAGATGTACGTACCGACGATCGGCGTCGACAGGATCGCGCCCTGGGTGAAGCGGACACCGGTACCGGAGAGCAGGTCGTCCGGCAGCGAGTAGCCGGTGAAACCGGTGAACATGCCGAGGACGAACAGCAGGAAGCCGAACAGCCAGTTGATCTCGCGCGGCTTGCGGTACGCGCCGGTGAAGAAGACGCGCATCATGTGCACGAACATGCCGGCCAGGAAGATGACCGCGGCCCAGTGGTGGATCTGCCGGACCAGCAGACCACCGCGGACGTCGAAGCTGATGTCCAGCGTCGAGGCGTACGCCTCCGACATCCGGATGCCCTGCATGGGCTCGTACGGGCCGTGGTAGACGACCTCGTTCATGCTCGGGTGGAAGAACAGCGTCAGGTACACACCCGTGAGGATGATGATGATGAAGCTGTAGAGGCAGATCTCACCGAGCATGAAGGACCAGTGGTCCGGGAAGATCTTGCGCATGTTGGACTTGGCGAGGGAGTAGATCCCCAGCCGGCCGTCCGCCCAGTCGGCCACCCGCTCACCGGCGGGCGCCTTGCGGTTCCCCGGCGCCGCGGCACCGGGTGTGTTCGTCGCAGTACTCATCCGCGCTCCCAGAATGCAGGACCGACGGGCTCTTCGAAGTCACCGAGCGCCTGGAGGTTGCCCTCGCTGTTCACGCCGATCCGCAGCTGCGGGAGGGCGTGGCCGGCCGGACCGAAGATGACGCGGGCGCCGTCGGAGAGGTCGAAGGTGGACTGGTGGCACGGGCAGAGCACGTGGTGCGTCTGCTGCTCGTACAGGCTGATCGGGCAGCCGACGTGCGTGCAGATCTTGGAGAAGGCCACGATGCCCTCGTGCGCCCACTCGCGCTCGCGCTTGTCCTTGATGTCGTCCGGCTCGATGCGGATGATCATCAGGGCGGCCTTGGCGATCTGCGTCTGGAAGTCCTCGTCGTGCTCCTCCAGGCCCTCGGGCATGGCGAAGGTCAGCGAACCGACGACCACGTCCTCGGGACGCAGCGGCTCCATCGTGTTCATGTTGACGAGCTGCTTGCCCTCGGCCCACAGGGTCTTGCGGAGCTTCTTCTCAGGCAGCGGACCCAGGTCGCGCAGGAGCATCACGCCGGAGAGCGGCACCAGGGCCAGCGCACCGAACATGGTGTTGCGGATGAGCTTGCGCCGGCCGAGCGCCGACTCCCGGGCGCCGTCCGCGAAGTCGGACAGCACCTTCGCCTTGACCTCGGGCGTCGCCTCGATGGCGTGCCGGTCATCGGCGACCTCGACGTCGGACATCAGGGTGCGCGCCCAGTGGACGGCGCCCGCGCCGATCAGGAAGAGCGCCAGCCCCAGGGTCAGACCCAGGGAGAAGTTGAGCGCGCTGACATGACCGAACGGGAAGATGAAGACGATCTTGTCGACCGGGAAGATGACGTAGGAGGCGATGAAGCCCACCGTCGCCAGCATGGACAACAGGAACATGGTCGCGACGGTGCGCTCGGAGCGCTTCGCGGCCCGCTCGTCGATGTCCTGGATGCGCGGCTTGTGGGCCGGCAGCCCCGGGTCGGCGAACGGGTCGTCGTGCGCCTTGTCCACCGCGCCGTGCGCGGCACCCTGCGCGTCGGGCAGGTTCTCTTCTGGAATCTCTTGGCTACTCATGACTTCTTGGCCTTAGCGGTGTGGGCCGCGACCCAAATGGCAACTGCGATCAGACCGCCCAGACCGAAGATCCAGCCGAACAGACCTTCGCTGACCGGACCCAGGCCACCGAGAGCGAGGCCGCCGGGGGACTCGGCTTCGGAGCCGTTCACGGTCTTGACGTAGGCGATGATGTCCCGCTTCTGCTTCTCGGGCATCGTCGAGTCGGGGAAGGACGGCATGCTCTGCGGGCCGGTCAGCATGGCCTCGTAGATGTGCTTCGGGTCCACGCCGTCCAGGTCCGGCGCGTACTTGCCGTTCGTCAGCGCGCCACCCTTGCCGGTGAAGTTGTGGCACTGCGCGCAGTTGGTACGGAACAGGTCGCCACCCTTGGCGATGTCCGCACCCTCAGGGCTGACCTGGCTCTTGGTCGGGACGACCGGACCGGCGCCGAGCGACGCGACGTAGGCCGCGAGCTGGTCGATCTCGGCCTGGCTGTAGATGACCTTCTTCTTCGGTACCTGGGCGCCCGGCTGCTGCGCGGGCATGCGGCCCGTACCGACCTGGAAGTCCACGGCGGCGGAGCCCACGCCGACAAGCTGCGGCCCGTCGGTGGTGCCCTGACCGCCGGTTCCGTGGCAGCTGGCGCAACCGACGGAGTACAGCTTCTTGCCCTCTTCGATGGCGAGGGACTGGGCGGTGTCGTCGGCCTGCGCCTTACTCGCGGGCGCGAACGCGGCGTACAGCCCCCCGGTGGCCGCCAGCGCGAGGAGTAGTACGACGACCGCCGCCAACGGATGGCGTCGTCGTGCGGAGAGCTTTTTCACGGATTACCCCGGTGTCAGGATCTTCTGCGTCGATGCTGGATGTGGTTCGGGCTCGGGCCCGGTTACTTGATCATGTAGATCGTGGCGAAGAGGCCGATCCACACGACATCGACGAAGTGCCAGTAATAGGACACGACGATGGCTGCGGTCGCCTGTTCATGGGTGAACCTCTTGGCCGCGTATGTCCTGCCCAGAACGAGCAGGAAGGCGATGAGACCGCCTGTCACGTGCAGACCGTGGAAGCCTGTGGTCAGGTAGAACACCGAGCCGTACGGGTCGGAGGACAGCGAGAGGCCGTCCTTCTTCACCAGCTCGGTGTACTCGAAGACCTGGCCTCCGATGAAGATCGAACCCATCACGAAAGTGATCACGAACCACGCACGGAGCTTCTTCACATCGCCCCGCTCCGCGGCGAAGACGCCGAGCTGGCAGGTGAGTGAGGAGAGCACCAGGATCGTGGTGTTCGTCGCCGAGAACGGGAAGTTCAGGGCGGACGCCATTTCCTTCCAGTGTTCCGGTCCGGTCACCGATCGCAGGGTGAAGTACATCGCGAAGAGGGCCGCGAAGAACATCAGCTCGGAGCTCAACCAGATGATGGTTCCGACGCTGGTGAGGTTCGGCCGATTGACCGACGGGTGCGCGTGCCCGGTTTCTACTGTCGTTGCTGTCGCCACGACCGACATTATGTCGGTCGCTTATCCCGCCCTCACTCCGGGGGGTGCCGTTCGGTGTGTCAGAGGGGTGTGTCCTGCCCGAACGGCCCATGGAAGGGCTGTGCGAACCGGTGCTGACACGCTGTCGGGCGGAGTACGATCCGCGCATCGGACGGCTCTCGCCCACCGAGCGCCCCGAGTGCCCCGAAGACACGGATGTCACGGAGGAACCATGCAGCCGACCGCCACGGTCCTGGTCTACAGCGACAACGCGCACACCCGTGAGCAGGTGAGGCTGGCAGCAGGGCGCAGGCCCGCGGCGGACGTGCCGCCGGTGGAGTTCCTGGAGTGCGCCACCCTGCCCGCCGTCCTGGACGCCCTGGACCGCGGGGGCGTCGACGTCTGCGTGCTGGACGGTGAGACCGCTCCGGCGGGCGGCATGGGCGTCTGCCGGCAGATCAAGGACGAGATCTTCCGCTGCCCGCCGGTCCTGGTCCTCATCGGGCGCCCGCAGGACGCCTGGCTGGCCACCTGGAGCCGCGCGGACGCCGCGGTGACGCTCCCGGTGGAGCCGGTGGAGTTCGCGGACTCCCTGGCCGCCCTCCTGCGCACACGGCTGTCCGTGGGAGCCTGAGCCCCCACGGACCGTTCGCACGGTCAGACCTGGGGACGCAGCCGCGCGGCCTCGACCGTGTCGACCCGTGGTGCGGTGGTGTCGTTGTTGAGCGCGCTGCCCTTCTGCCACTTGGCCCAGGACAGGTTCCAGTCGCCGTAGCCGTTGTCGAAGGGCGTCATCGTCTCGCCGTCGCTGCCGACGACGCTGACGATGTCGCCCTCGCGCACGGTGTTGAAGAACCACTCGGCCTCGCTGGTGCTCATGCCGGTGCAGCCGTGGCTGACGTTGGCGTACCCCTGCGAGCCGGTGGACCAGGGCGCGGCGTGCACGTATTCGCCGCTCCATGTCACCCGGGTGGCCCAGTAGACGTCGAGGTCGTACGAGTCCGAGGACCCGGCGGCGATCCCGATGGACTCCCCGCGCATACGTACGTACTGCTCCTTTCCGAGCACCACCTTGACGCCGTTGCGCGTGTCGAAGCCCGGTTTGCCCGTGGTGACTGGGATGGTGTTGATCACTTCGCCGTTGCGGAGCACCGTCATGGTGTGCTCGGAGGCGTCCGTGATGGCCTCGATGCGGTCCCCCGTGGTGATCTTCAACGCCTTGGCGGGGGCCCCGTAGAGCGCGTTGGTGACTTTTATGCCGGTCAGGTTGGAGCTGACTTCGATGTCGGCCTTCACCGGCCAGTACTCCTTGGGCCGGTAGTGCAGCGTCTTGTCGTCGACCCAGTACCAGGAGCCGGTGACCGCGGGCGTGGAGCGGACCTGCAGGCCGCGCTCGACGGTGGCGCGTGAGGCGTTGTCCGTGACGGGGGCGCTGAGCTGGGCCGTGAGGGGCTGGCCGACGCCGTAGGTGCCCGCCTGGGGGCCGAAGGTGACCTTGAGGAACTTGGTGGCCTTGGCGGTGTCGAAGGACATCGTGCGGGTGCCGGGGGCCCCGTCGTCGTCCTCCATGCGGACCTTGACGGTGTAACGGGTCCCTGCGGCCAGCGGGGCGGTGGAGTGCCACCGGTGTCCGTCGGCGTCGAGTTCGCCCGCCAGATGGCGTCCTGCGGCGTCCACGGCCGATACGTCGGTGATCCGGCCGTCGTCGGCGTCGACCCGGATCTCCAGGGGCTTGTCGGGGTCGACCTTCTTGCCGCCGTCGGGCGTGTTGAAGGAGACCTCGTCGGCCGCGTCGAACGGCTGGGCCGACAGGGGGTGACCATCGGAATCCCCGCAGGCTGCCGCCCCGGCGACCAAGGTCGCGGCCAGCAGAGTGCAGCTCACTACGGGACGGATGCGCAGCGTGTGGTTCATGGACTCACGCTAAGAACATTCGTCCGTTTCAGCGCGCGGGACGACTGCAAACGGGGGGCCGACACTTCTTGTCGAAGTGTCGGCCCCCCGTCAGGTGGAGCGGTGTGCTACCGGCGGACCGGTCTCACTGGGTGCGGTTCTCACCGCGGTAGTACTCGAACACCCAGCCGAAGAGGCCGACCAGGAGCAGCGGCGCCGAGAAGAACAGCAGCCACCAGCCGAAGACGACGCCCATGAAACCGAAGGCACCGCCGATCGCCAGCGAGAGCGGCTGCCAGCTGTGCGGGGAGAAGAACCCCACCTCGCCGGCCTCGTCCGCGACGTCGGCTTCCTTGTTGTCCTGCGCCATCGCGTCGACCCGCCGGGCCGTGAAGGCCAGGTAGAAGCCGATCATGAGGCTCAGGCCGAACGCCAGGACCAGCGCGGTGGTGCCTACGGGCTCCTTCGACCACACGCCGTACGTGACGGCCATGACGAGGATGAACAGCGCCAGACCGAGGAACATCTTGCCCTGGATCTTCACTTGCCCGCCTCCTTGCCGCCGGCGAGGGCCTTGTCACCCTCGGAGGCGTGTTCCAGCTGCTCCAGCGCGGTGATCTCCGGGTGGTGCAGGTCGAACGCCGGGGATTCGGAGCGGATACGGGGCAGCGTGAGGAAGTTGTGCCGCGGCGGCGGGCAGGAGGTCGCCCACTCCAGCGAACGGCCGTAGCCCCACGGGTCGTCCACCTCGATCTTCTTGCCGTACTTGGCGGTCTTCCAGACGTTGTAGAAGAACGGCAGGATCGACAGGCCGAGCAGGAACGAGGAGATGGTCGAGATGGTGTTCAGCGCGGTGAAGCCGTCCGCGGCGAGGTAGTCCGCGTAACGCCGCGGCATGCCCTCCGCGCCCAGCCAGTGCTGCACCAGGAACGTGCCGTGGAAGCCCACGAACAGCGTCCAGAAGGTGATCTTGCCGAGCCGCTCGTCCAGCATCTTGCCGGTGAACTTCGGCCACCAGAAGTGGAATCCGGAGAACATCGCGAACACCACGGTGCCGAAGACCACGTAGTGGAAGTGCGCGACCACGAAGTACGAGTCGGAGACGTGGAAGTCCATCGGCGGCGAGGCCAGGATGACGCCGGTCAGACCACCGAAGGTGAAGGTGATCAGGAAGCCGATCGCCCAGAGCATCGGTGTCTCGAAGGACAGCGAGCCCTTCCACATCGTGCCGATCCAGTTGAAGAACTTCACCCCGGTGGGCACCGCGATGAGGAACGTCATGAAGGAGAAGAACGGCAGGAGCACACCGCCGGTGACGTACATGTGGTGGGCCCACACGGTCACCGAGAGGCCGGCGATGGAAATCGTCGCGGCCACCAGGCCGATGTAACCGAACATCGGCTTGCGGCTGAAGACCGGGATCACTTCGGAAATGATCCCGAAGAATGGCAAGGCGATGATGTACACCTCTGGATGGCCGAAGAACCAGAAGAGGTGTTGCCATAGCAAGGCGCCGCCGTTGGCCGCGTCGAATACATGGGCACCGAATTTGCGGTCCGCCTCCAGGGCGAACAGCGCGGCCGCCAGGACCGGGAAGGCCAGCAGGACCAGCACACCGGTCAGCAGGACGTTCCAGGTGAAGATCGGCATGCGGAACATCGTCATGCCGGGCGCGCGCATGCAGATGATCGTGGTGATGAAGTTGACCGAACCGAGGATCGTGCCGAAGCCGGAGAAGGCCAGACCCATGATCCACATGTCGGCGCCGACACCCGGCGAACGGACGGCGTCCGAGAGCGGGGAGTAGGCGAACCAGCCGAAGTCGGCGGCACCCTGCGGGGTGATGAAGCCGGCCACCGCGATGATCGAGCCGAAGAGGTACAGCCAGTACGCGAACATGTTCAGCCGCGGGAACGCCACGTCGGGCGCGCCGATCTGCAGCGGCATGATCCAGTTCGCGAATCCGGCGAACAGCGGCGTCGCGAACATCAGCAGCATGATCGTGCCGTGCATCGTGAACGCCTGGTTGAACTGCTCGTTCGACATGATCTGCGTGCCCGGCCGGGCCAGCTCGGCGCGCATGAAGAGCGCCATCAGGCCGCCGATGCAGAAGAAGGCGAACGATGTGACCAGGTACATCGTGCCGATCGTCTTGTGGTCAGTGGTGGTCAGCCACTTGACGACGACGTTTCCCGGCTGCTTGCGCCGGACCGGCAGCTCGTCCTCGTACGAGTCGTCTGCTGCCGCGGCACCCTGAGGTTCGTTGAGGATGCTCACAGTTTGTTCGTCTCCGCATTCCTGGCCGGGTCAGTCTGCTCGATGCCGGCCGGCACGTAGCCCTTCTGGCCCTTCTTCGCCAGCTCCTTGAGGTGCGCCTGATAGCGCTCCGGGGAGACGACCTTGACGTTGAAGAGCATCCGGGAGTGGTCGACGCCGCAGAGCTCGGCGCACTTGCCCATGAAGGTGCCCTCCTGGGTAGGAGTCACCTCGAAGGCGTTGGTGTGGCCCGGAATGACGTCCTGCTTCATGAGGAACGGCACCACCCAGAAGGAGTGGATGACGTCACGCGAAGTCAGGATGAAACGGACCTTCTCGCCCTTGGGCAGCCAGAGGGTCGGCCCCGGGTTGCCCGTCTGCGGGTTCCGGTCGCCCGGGATGCCGACGTCGTAGACGCCGTCCGCACCCTTGGGGAAGTCCTTGCGGAACCTGTTCGGGATGGCGTCGAGCTCCTTGGGGACCTCGTTGCCCGTGGCGGCGGAGCCGTCCACGTTCTCGATGTAGTTGAAGCCCCAGCTCCACTGGTAGCCGACCACGTTGATGGTGTGGGCGGGCTTCGGGGAGAGCGTGAGGAGCTTCGTCTCGTCCCGGGCGGTGAAGTAGAAAAGCACCGAGACGATGATCAGGGGGACCACGGTGTACAGCGCCTCGATGGGCATGTTGTACCGGGTCTGCGGAGGTACCTCCACCTTGGTGCGGCTGCGCCGGTGGAAGATGACGCTCCACAGGATCAGGCCCCAGACCAGCACGCCCGTGGCGAGCGCTGCCGCCCACGAGCCCTGCCAGAGGGAAAGGATCCGTGGGGCCTCTTCCGTTACCGGCGTAGGCATACCAAGGCGGGGGAAGTCCTTGTATGTGCAACCGGTGGCGGTCGCCAGGATCAGGCCCGCAGTCAGCACCTGCGGCAGCTTCCGCCGCATCGGGCGCCGCGACGAGCGGTCGGAGCCGTTGGGACTCACGTAGCGCCTTCCCGAGAGTCTCGCCCGCACGGTCGGCGCGGCCGTCTCGCTGGTCGGTCGCCGGCCCTGTACGGGCAGGGGTTTGGATGTTTATGCGGACCAAACCCTACTGGACGCTATTTGGGGTCGCGCGGGGAGGGTGCCCAACGCGCCGCCCGACTCCCCGAAGGGGTGGAATTCGCGCCTCCGGCTGCCATCTGACGCCCCCTCCACCTGGCGGAGCGGCCGGTGGCGGGCGACGGGGGCGCTCCGGGCTAGCGTGACCGGGTGCCCTACTTCGACGCGGCGTCCGCCGCCCCCCTGCACCCCGTCGCCCGCCAGGCGCTGCTTGCCGCGCTGGACGAGGGCTGGGCCGATCCGGCCCGGCTGCACCGCGAGGGGCGCCGCGCCCGGCTGCTGCTCGACGCGGCCCGGGAGGCCGCCGCCGAGGCCGTCGGGTGCCGCCCCGACGAGCTCACCTTCACCTCGTCGGGCACCCGGGCGGTGCATTCAGGAATTTCCGGCGCACTCGCCGGGCGTCGGCGTGTCGGACGCCGTCTGGTGGTGTCGGCGGTCGAACACTCGTCGGTCCTCCACGCGGCGGCGGACCACGAGGACCGGGGCGGCACGGTCGCCCGGGTCCCGGTGGAGCGGACCGGCGCGGTGGACGCACAGACGTTCGGGCGGGCGCTGACCGAGGACACCGCGCTGGCCTGCCTCCAGTCCGCCAGCCACGAGGTGGGCACCGAGCAGCCGGTGGCCGAGGCGGCCGGGCTGTGCCGGGCGGCCGGGGTACCGCTGCTGGTGGACGCCGCGCAGTCGCTGGCCTGGGGCCCGGCGACGGAAGGCTGGTCGCTGCTGGCGGGCAGCGCGCACAAGTGGGGCGGGCCGGCCGGGGTCGGGCTGCTCGCGGTGCGCAAGGGGGTCCGGTTCGCACCCCAGGGGCCCGCGGACGAGCGGGAGTCGGGGCGGGCGCCGGGGTTCGAGAACCTGCCGGCCATCGTCGCGGCGGCCGCGTCCCTGCGCGCGGTGCGGGCGGAGGCGGACGCGGAGGCGGTCCGGCTGCGTGCGCTGGTGGACCGGATCAGGGCCCGGGTGCCCGCACTGGTGCCCGATGTGGAGGTGGTCGGCGATCCGGTGCGGCGGCTGCCGCATCTGGTGACCTTCTCCTGTCTCTATGTCGACGGGGAGACCTTGCTCGGGGAGCTGGACCGGGCCGGTTTCTCCGTGTCGTCCGGTTCGTCCTGTACGAGCAGCACGCTGACGCCGAGCCATGTGCTCAAGGCGATGGGCGTCCTGTCGGAGGGGAACGTCCGTGTGTCGCTGCCCCGGGGCACCACCGACGAGGACGTCGACCGTTTCCTGGAGGTGCTGCCGGGCCTGGTCGCGGGGGTCCGCGAGAAGCTGGACGCGCCGGCGGCGGCCCCCTCCCCCGCTCCGGACGACTCACTGGTGGTCGACGCGCTCGGCAAGCGGTGCCCGGTCCCGGTGATCGAGCTCGCAAAGGTGATCGGAGGGGTGCCGGTGGGCGCCACGGTGACCGTGCTCTCCGACGACGAGGCGGCCCGGCTGGACATCCCGGCCTGGTGCGCGATGCGCGAACAGGAGTACGTGGGCGAGGAGCCGGCGGACCGGGGCGCGGCCTATGTGGTCCGCCGGCTCTCCTGAGCGACGCGTCAGACGAGGTGCGCGCGGACCTCGGCGGCGGCCTCGTGGCCGTACGCCTTGGTGAAGCGGTCCATGAAGTGGGTGCGGTGCAGGGTGTACTCCTGGGTGCCCACGGTCTCGATGACGAGCGTGGCGAGCATGCAGCCGACCTGGGCGGCGCGCTCCAGGCCGACGCCCCAGGCGAGGCCGGAGAGGAAGCCGGCCCGGAAGGCGTCGCCGACGCCGGTCGGGTCGGCCTTGACGTTCTCCTCGGGGCAGCCGACCTCGATGGGCTCCTCGCCGGCCCGCTCGATGCGCACGCCCTGGGCGCCGAGCGTGGTGACCCGGTGGCCGACCTTGCCCAGGATCTCCTCGTCGGTCCAGCCGGTCTTGGACTCGATGAGCCCCTTCTCGTACTCGTTGGAGAAGAGGTACGTGGCGCCGTCGAGGAGGATGCGGATCTCATCGCCGTCCATGCGGGCGATCTGCTGCGAGAAGTCGGCGGCGAACGGGATGCCGCGCGTACGGCACTCCTCCGTGTGGCGGAGCATGCCCTCCGGGTCGTCGGCGCCGATGGAGACGAGGTCGAGGCCGCCCACGCGGTCGGCGACGGCCTTGAGCTCGATGAGGCGGGCCTCGCTCATGGCGCCGGTGTAGAAGGAGCCGATCTGGTTGTGGTCGGCGTCCGTCGTGCAGACGAAGCGGGCGGTGTGCAGGACCTCGGAGATCCGTACACCGCTGGTGTCGACGCCGTGCCGTTCGAGCCAGGCGCGGTACTCGTCGAAGTCGGAGCCGGCCGCGCCGACCAGGATCGGCTTGGTGCCGAGCAGGCCCATGCCGAAGCAGATGTTGGCGGCGACCCCTCCCCGGCGTACGTCCAGGTTGTCGACCAGGAAGGAGAGCGAGACCGTGTGCAGCTGGTCGGCGACCAGCTGGTCGGCGAAGCGGCCGGGGAAGGTCATGAGGTGGTCGGTGGCGATGGAGCCGGTGACTGCGATACGCACGGGGAGACGTCTCCTGCGGAGGTCGAAGGGAACGGATGTCCGCGTCCCAGGGGTGACGTGACAGTTCACGCTACCCGCTCCCGCTCGCTCCGAAGCGGAAAAACTACCCGATAGTAGGGCTTTCTTCGCGGGCTCCGTGGTGCCTACGGTGCCGTTATGTCGAACCACATCGCCCCGCGCGAGTCCGAGACCGGTCTGGCCGAGCTGCGCGGAGACTGCGCACGGATGGCCCCGCACTGGGTGGCTCCCGCGAGGGTCACCCCTGTCCGCGTCGCGCCCGCCCTGATCCACGGGGTCACCGTGCCGCCCGCCTCCGCCCGGCTGCTCGACGCGATGGAGGAGAGGCCCTAGGGAACCAGCTGCCCCGCTGCTCCGTCCCAGTCCTGTCCGCCCCACGCGGCGGGCCGTGTGCCGGCCGGGCGCACGACGGCGATGCAGGCGAAGGAGCGATCCGGTGAGCACCGAGCGACCCGACAACGACGTGACCACCACCCGGCGGCGTTCCCCGCTGGTCGCGGCCTCGGTGGCGGCCGCCGTCCTGCTGGCCGGTGGCGGCGGAGCGTACTGGGCCGCGACCGCGGCGGACGGCGGCGACGACACGCGGAGCACGGCGTCCGGCGGTGGCTCCACCCCCCCACCCTTGGCCCTGGACGACGCCGGCACGCCGACCGCCCCCTCACGCGAGGGCATCGCCCCGGGTGAGCCCGATCCGCACGGCGGGCGGCTGGTCTACCGCGCGTCCGGGAAGCTGCCGGACGGGCCGGGGAAGGCCGCTGTCCAGCGCGCCGGGGGCACGGTCACGGCCGCGGAGGTGACCAGGCTGGCGAAGGCGCTCGGTCTGGCGGGCACCCCGCAGTCGGAGGCCACGTCCTGGAAGGTCGGCTCCGACGGGGACGGCTCGGGTCCGGTGCTGCGGGTGAACAAGCAGGCACCGGGGAGCTGGACCTTCACCCGGTACGGCTCCGGCGGGACGGACAACTGCAAGAAGGGCGCCGTCTGCTCGGTGGCCCCGGGCGGCGGTGGGCAGCCCGTGGACGAGAACACCGCGAAGGCCGCCGCCGCGCCGGTGCTGAAGGCGGCGGGCCAGGGCGGCGCCGCGCTCGACGCGCACCAGCTCATGGGCTCGGTCCGGGTGGTCAACGCCGATCCGGTGGTGGACGGGCTCCCCACGTACGGCTGGGCGACCGGCATCCAGGTGGGTCCGGACGGCCGGGTGACCGGGGGCGCCGGGAAGCTGAAGGCCCTGGAGAAGGGCGACGCCTATCCGGTGATCGGCGCGGCCGAGGCACTGAAGCGGCTCAACGCGGAGCAGCCGCCGTCCGGGGAGATCGGCGGGTGCGCTTCGCCGGCCCCGCTGTCGGACGGGGTCGGCTGCGGGGCGGAGTCCGGGGCGGAGCGGCCCGCGACGACGGTGACGGTGGAGAAGGCGGTCTTCGGCCTGGCGGTGCACACGGCGGGCGGCGAGCAGCTGCTCGTACCGTCCTGGATCTTCTCGGTGAAGCCGGCCGGGGGCATCGGTGACACGGTCACGCAGGTGGCGGTGGACTCGGAGTACCTGACGCGGGAGCCGGTGCCGGGCACGTCCCCGGGCGGCGACGGTACGGCGAAGGACCGGGCGGTCCGGTCGTACAGCGCGGACGGGCGGACGCTGTCGGTGACGTTCTGGGGCGGTGTGTGCAGTACGTACACGGCCGGCGCGCGCGAGGACGGGGACGCGGTCCGGGTGACCGTGACGGAGAAGAAGGCCGAGCCGGGCAAGGTCTGCGTGAAGATCGCGAAGAAGCTGACCCGTACGGTCACGCTGGAACGGCCGCTGGGAAACCGGAAGGTCGTGGACGAGGCGTCGGGCTCCGTGGTGCCGCGCGCCTGAGTCCTTTCCTTACGACGACGGCGGCCCCGGGACCTCCCGCTCCAGGGCGGCGTCGCCGCCCTGACCTGTGCGGCGGCCCTCCTCTGCCTCACCGTCAGACGGCGCAT
>NZ_JBEYCQ010000029.1:0-91716 GCF_040632905.1 Streptomyces sp. NPDC016469 | reverse complement strand
GGACACGTTCGTCACGTACGCGAGGGGCCTCGATCTTCCCACCCTGAGCGGGGTCTACACGGACCTGGGCCTCCCCGTATCCGTACGCCGTACGTCGGTCAGGACGTCTTCAGCGCCGCCGCCATCTCCGCCAGCCGCTCCGCCGGGGCCGAGCCGGTCACCACCGTCGTGGCGCCCTTCTCCTCGCGCACCAGCGCGTCGTACTTGGGGCCCTCCCAGCGCTGCCAGGTCTGCCCGGCCACGTCCTGGGTGCGCCCGGTGTCCCTGGCCTCCTGGCTCACCTGGGTGATGTACGACTTCGCCGGGGCCGTGGACTGCTCCACCGCGACGTACTTGCCGTCCGGGTCGAGGAAGCCCAGGTGCCAGCTGTTGCCCTTGTCCCGCTCGTACGTGACCGAGGTGGGCTTCCAGCCCGCGGGCAGGCCGCTGGGGGCCGCCACCGGGTACGGGGCGGCGCGCCGCGCGGTCAGGAGCTCGACGCGGTAGTCGACCGCCTTGACCGGATCGGACTTGTCGTCGTGCGGGATGAAGATGTAGACGACACCTGCCACGGCGGCGATCGCCAACAACGACAGGATCATGTCCCGGACGGTCTGCTTGCCTTGCTTGCTTGCCACGCCCCCATCGTCGCATCAGCCTCCATGCGTCCGAACCGGGGGCCGCCCCGCTCAAACGTGACCCGGTCTGCTCATTTTATCGGCCTGGCGATAGAGTCAGATCACCCTCATCCGGTCGTCGCCGTACAGAAAGGTGCGCTCCGATGTCCGAGCATCATCTGCCGTCCCAGCTGGAGGTCTCCCCGGAGGCCCCCGACCGCAACCTCGCCCTCGAGCTGGTCCGGGTCACCGAGGCCGCCGCCATGGCCGCCGGGCGCTGGGTCGGCCGCGGGGACAAGATCGGGGCCGACGGCGCCGCCGTGAACGCCATGCGGACCCTGGTCTCCACCGTGTCCATGAACGGCGTCGTCGTCATCGGTGAGGGCGAGAAGGACGAGGCGCCCATGCTGTTCAACGGCGAGCACGTCGGGGACGGCACCGGGCCCGAGGTGGACATCGCCGTCGACCCGATCGACGGCACGACCCTCAACGCCAAGGGCATGCCGAACGCGATCGCCGTCCTGGCCGCCGCGGACCGGGGCGCGATGTTCGACCCGTCCGCCGTCTTCTACATGGACAAGCTGGTCACCGGCCCGGAGGCGGCCGACTTCGTGGACATCAACGCCCCCGTCTCGGCGAACATCCGCCGCGTCGCCCGGGCGAAGAACTCCACGCCCGAGGACGTCACCGTCGTCGTCCTGGACCGCCCGCGCCACGACGGCATCGTCAAGGAGATCCGGGAGACCGGCGCCCGCATCAAGTTCATCTCCGACGGCGACGTGGCCGGTTCGATCATGGCCGCCCGCGAGGGCACCGGTGTGGACCTGCTGATGGGCATCGGCGGCACGCCCGAGGGGATCATCTCGGCCTGCGCCATAAAGTGCCTCGGCGGTGTCATCCAGGGCAAGCTCTGGCCGAAGGACGAGGCCGAGCGGCGGCGCGCCCTGGACGCCGGGCACGACCTGGACCGGGTGCTGTCCACGGACGACCTGGTCAGCGGGGACAACGTGTTCTTCGTGGCGACCGGGATCACGGACGGCGAGCTGATGCGCGGGGTGCGCTACCGCTCGGAGACGGCGACCACGGAGTCCATCGTCATGCGGTCCAAGTCCGGCACGATCCGGACGATCAGCTCCACCCACCGGCTGTCGAAGCTGCGGGCGTACAGCGCCATCGACTTCGACCGCGCGAAGTAGCACCGCGCGCCCGCCCGAAGAGGCGCCCCCGTGTGCGGTGGGGGCGCCTCTTCGTACGTACGGACGCGCGGTGCGTACGGATACGGGACCGGCGGTCCGGTCAGCCCGCCGCGGCCACCCGGCCGGAGGCGCCCGCGGCCTTCAGCTCCACGTCGCGCCGCCTGCGCCGGGCCAGCGCCACGCGGCGCTCGGCGGCCGTGAGACCGCCCCACACCCCGTAGGGCTCGGGCTGCATCAGGGCGTGCTCGCGGCACTCCACCATCACGGGACAGCGCGCGCAGACCCGCTTCGCGGACTCCTCGCGCGAGAGGCGGGCGGCAGTCGGCTCCTTCGACGGGGCGAAGAACAGCCCGGCCTCGTCCCGGCGGCACACCGCCTCCGAGTGCCAGGGGCCGGCCTGGTCCTCCCGAGCGGGGACACGCTGCGGGGGGACGGCGGCGACCTGCAGGGGCTGATGCGGCAGTTGCAGCACGGGTCCACTCCTGACGACGGCTTCGCGAGCGAGAGACGATGCAGCAGTCCCTACCCGCTGTGCGTGCGCCTATGCACTGAGTGGCACTCAGGTCCGTTCCACGCAATTGCGGTCGAGTCCCTTTTCGGCCGGATGAAAGCGACTCCGCGCGCCCGGGCGGAAGAGTGTCAGTGGCCGAGGTGCTTGCGCAGCCGGTCCTGGAGATCCGCGATGAACCTGCCGCGTTTCGGCTTCGCCTCGACGCCGCCGAACACCGCATACCCGTTGACCACGACCACGGGCGCCTCGGGGTCTGCGGATTCCAGGGTGCGGACTTCGAAACTGCCGAAAATGCCCGTACCGCTGCCGCGCAGCGAGATGTTCTCGGGGACCCTGATGTCCACGCTGCCGAAGACGGACGTCGCGTTGATGACGGTGAGACGCTGTCCGAAAAGCGCCTCCGTCAGGTCGATTTCCACACTGCCGAACAGCGAGAAGGCGTTCGTGCGGGCACCCACCCGCCAGCGGCCCTTGCGGGTCGAGCTGCTGAAGATCGCCACCAGGTTGTCGGCGGGACCGGACACCGGCTCGGGACTGTACGCGTAAGGCGTGCCTGCGGCGGCCCTGGGCGCTCCGCCCGGCGCGGGCAGGTCCCGTACGAGCGGTTCGAGCTCACCGACGGTCTTGGCGCGGTAGACGGAGTCGACCCGCTCCGCGTGCTCGTCGGCGGTCAGCCGGCCCTCGGCCAGCGCCTCCCGCAGGATGTCCGCGATCCGGTCGCGGTCCGCGTCGGAGGCACGAATGGCGTCGGTGTCCGCCGGTGCGGTGGGCTGCTGGGGCTGCTTCTCGAGGTCCACCGCCCCAGCGTACCGAAACGCGATAGATCGCGACAGGGGTGGTGAGCCCTACCTCACAGGCCCGCCGCTCCCGGCGCGTCCTACCCTGGTGGGTGCGCTGTCCAAGGGTGGCCAGCCGCTGTCTGCCGAGTGAGGAATGGCCGTAATGCCAGAGTTTGCGTACTCCGATCTGCTCCCTCTGGGAGAGGACACCACGCCGTACCGTCTGGTCACCGCCGAGGGTGTGTCCACCTTCGAGGCCGACGGGCGTACGTTCCTCAAGGTCGAGCCGGAGGCGCTGCGCACCCTGGCCGCCGAGGCCATGCACGACATCTCGCACTACCTGCGCCCCGCGCACCTGGCGCAGCTGCGGCGGATCGTGGACGATCCGGAAGCCTCGTCCAACGACAAGTTCGTCGCGCTCGACCTGCTGAAGAACGCGAACATCGCCGCCGCGGGCGTCCTGCCGATGTGCCAGGACACCGGCACCGCGATCGTCATGGGCAAGCGCGGGCAGAACGTGCTGACCGAGGGCGGTGACGAGGAGGCCCTGTCGCACGGCATCTTCGACGCGTACACCAAGCTCAACCTGCGCTACTCGCAGATGGCCCCGCTGAACATGTGGGAGGAGAAGAACACCGGCTCCAACCTTCCCGCGCAGATCGAGCTGTACGCCACCGACGGCGGCGCGTACAAGTTCCTCTTCATGGCCAAGGGCGGCGGCTCGGCCAACAAGTCGTTCCTCTTCCAGGAGACCAAGGCCGTCCTCAACGAGGCGTCCATGATGAAGTTCCTGGAGGAGAAGATCCGTTCGCTGGGCACCGCGGCCTGCCCGCCGTACCACCTGGCGATCGTCGTCGGCGGTACGTCCGCCGAGTTCGCGCTGAAGACCGCGAAGTACGCCTCCGCCCATTACCTGGACGAGCTGCCCGCCGAGGGCTCCCCCACCGGGCACGGCTTCCGCGACAAGGAGCTGGAGGAGAAGGTCTTCGAGCTGACGCAGAAGATCGGTATCGGGGCGCAGTTCGGCGGCAAGTACTTCTGCCACGACGTCCGCGTGGTGCGCCTGCCCCGGCACGGCGCCTCGCTGCCCGTCGCCATCGCCGTGTCCTGCTCGGCGGACCGCCAGGCGACCGCGAAGATCACCGCCGAGGGTGTCTTCCTGGAGCAGCTGGAGAAGGACCCGGCCCGTTTCCTGCCGGACACCACCGACGAGCACCTCGACACCGAGGGCGACGTCGTCCGGATCGACCTGAACCGGCCGATGGACGAGATCCTCGCGGAGCTGACCAAGTACCCGGTCAAGACCCGGCTCTCGCTGACCGGTCCGCTGGTCGTGGCGCGCGACATCGCGCACGCCAAGATCAAGGAACGGCTGGACGCGGGCGAGGAGATGCCGCAGTACCTGAAGGACCACCCGGTGTACTACGCCGGTCCGGCGAAGACCCCCGAGGGTTACGCCTCCGGTTCCTTCGGCCCGACGACGGCCGGCCGGATGGACAGCTACGTCGCGCAGTTCCAGGCGGCGGGCGGCTCCAAGGTGATGCTGGCGAAGGGCAACCGGTCCAGGCAGGTCACCGACGCGTGCGGCGAGCACGGCGGCTTCTACCTCGGCTCGATCGGCGGCCCGGCGGCCCGGCTCGCGCAGGACTGCATCAAGAAGGTCGAGGTCGTCGAGTACGAGGAGCTCGGCATGGAGGCGGTCTGGCGGATCGAGGTGGAGGACTTCCCCGCCTTCGTCGTCGTGGACGACAAGGGCAACGACTTCTTCACCGAGCCCGCTCCGGCGCCCACGTTCACCAGCATCCCGGTACGCGGCCCGGGCCTGGGCTGAGTCCCGGGCCGGATCACCGTCATGCGCGGGTGGGGAGGTGCGCGAGCGGCCGGCTCGCCGCGCGGTGAGCGTCCCTTCCGCTTTCTGGTGGCCGGGTGCGCGGTCTCTTCGTACGGCACCTTCCTCAACATGGTGGCGCTCAATCTCTTCGTCTACGAAACGACGGGGCGGGCGCTCGCGATGGGGCTGTTCATGGCCCTGCGGCTGGGTGCCGGATTTCTCGCCGGGCTGGTCGCCGGCGGGCTGCTCGCGCGCTTCACGGCGAAGAGCGTGATGCTCTGGACCAATATCGCGCAGGGCGCCGTGATGGTGCCGCTGATTCTGGCGCCGGACGGCTGGCGCACGCCGTCGCTGTTCGCCGTGTCCGTGGTCGTGGGGGCCTGCGGAACGCTGTTCATGGTGGCCCTGCGCAGCTCCGTGCCGGAGATGGTGGGCGAGGAGCGGCGGTCCTGGGCGAACTCGTTGTCGGTCACCGGGCGTTCGCTGGCCATGGTGGCGGGCTTCGCCTCGGCGGGTGTGGTCGTGTCGCTGGTGGGGTACACCGCCGCGTTCGTGGTGGACCTGTGCACCTTCGCCGTCTGCGCTCTGACCGTGGCGCTGCTGCCGGTCGCGGGCGGCGGGCGGGGCAGGGCGGTCACGGGAGAGCCTGAGGGGAAACGGCCCCGGCGGCGCAGGCCGGTCGCGTTCGCCGCGCTGGCCGCGGTGCCCGGTCTCGGGCTGATGGTGGGGCTGCGCGGGGTGGACGCGCTCGGCTCCTCGTCGCACAACGCGGCGCTGCCCGTGCACTCCGCCGCGCTGGACGACGCGCACCCCGCCCTGTTCGTCAGCGCGTTCTGGTGCCTGTGGGCGGTCGGCAACATCGTGGCGCAGCAGGTGATCCAGCGCTACGGACGCCGCACCGGCCGGTCCGTGGGCGCGGCCGGCTTCGGCTACGGCACCTGCGTGATGTCGGCGGCGTTCATCCTGGCGTTCGCCGGGTTCCCGGCGGCGGCCACGGCCGTGATCGCGCTGGTGGCGGGCGCGGCGGACGGCCTGACCGAGGTCTCGTACACCTCGCACCTCCAGACCCTCCCGGCCGGGCCCCGGGCGCACGCCTTCGGGCTGTCCGCGACGGTGGAGAACCTGGGCTTCGGGGCCGGGATGATCGCCGTGGCGGCGGCCCTGGAGCACGTCGGCCCGCTCACGGTCGTCGGCTGGTCGCACGGCGCGGCCCTCGCCGTCGCGGTGGTGTACCTGGTGCGCACGGCGGGAACGCGGCGGGCGGCGGCGCCGGCGCCGTAACGAAGCAGGGGGACGCGGGGCCGGGACATCCGGGCCCGGCGCCCCGGCTCGACGCCGGGCCCGCGCTCCCCCCGGCGCGACGCCGGGCCGCTACACGTACATCGGAAATCAGCCAATCTCGCGCGACCGCCGCGACGCCCGCGCGACGGCGCCCGCCGGACCCGCGCGGAGCCGGCACGGACCGGGGCGGGGCCCCGGGCGCCCGTCCGGCCGCCGCGGCGCCCCGCAGCGCACCGCCGCTTTCGCGCACCGGACCGTCCGCCGGACTTGCGGGGCACCACGCGAATGCGGTGGGTTGTCCGGCGTTGCCGGAGAACTCCGCACCGCCGGGCGGCCGGCCCGGTGCCACCGCCGGACGCGGGCCCGCCCCCAGGGGCCCGCCGCCGTCCTCGCCTCTGCCGACCCCCCCCCTGCCGCCCCTCGCCGCACGGCCGTCCGAACCCCGGGCGCCGCGCCACCCCCCACCGTCCCACTCCGGAAAGGCGGACACCGCATGACGCCGGTCCCCCACCGCAGCCATGCCGACGACCTGCTCACCTTCATCGCCGCCAGCCCCTCCCCGTACCACGCCGTGGCGAGCGCGGCCCAGCGGCTGGAGAAGGCGGGCTTCCGTGAACTGCGCGGAACCGACGACTGGACGGGCACCACGGGCGGCGCCTTCGTCGTCAACGGGGGCGCGCTGATCGCCTGGTACGTTCCCGAGTCACTGCCCGCCCACACCCCGTTCCGGATCGTCGGCACGCACACCGACTCGCCGAACCTGCGGGTCAAGCCGACACCCGACACGAGTTCGGCGGGCTGGCGGCAGGTCGCGGTGGAGATCTACGGCGGGGTGCCGCTCAACACCTGGCTCGACCGCGACCTGGGCATCTCCGGCCGGCTGGCGCTGCGCGCACCGGGCGGCGGGACCGAGTCCCGGCTCGTGCAGATCGACGAGCCGCTGCTGAGGGTGCCGCAGCTGGCGATCCACCTGGACCGCACCGTCAATGACGGGCTCGCCCTGGACCGCCAGCGCCACATCGCGCCCGTCTGGTCGCTCGGCGCGGCCGACGAGGGCGCGCTGCTGCGCCGGGTCGCGGCGGCGGCCGAGGCGGAGCCGGGCGACGTGCTGGGCTGGGACCTGATGCTGCACGACGTGCAGCCGCCCGGCTATCTGGGCGCGGAGCGGGAGTTCCTGGTGTCGTCGCGGCTGGACAACCTGGTGTCGGTGCACGCCGGGGTCACCGCGCTGACGGCCGCGGCGGCGGCCGCCGAGCCGCCGGCGTACGTCCCGGTGCTGGCGGCCTTCGACCACGAGGAGGTCGGCAGCGGCTCGGACACGGGGGCGCAGAGCCCGATGCTGGAGCGGGTGCTGAGCCGTTCCGTGTCGGCCCGGGGCGGCAGCGGGGAGGACTGGTCGCGGGCGCTGGCCGGCGCGTACTGCGTATCCGCCGACATGGCGCACGCGGTGCACCCCAACTACGCGGAGCGGCACGACCCGGGCCACCAGCCGCTGCCCAACGGCGGCCCGACGGTCAAGGTCAACGTCAACCAGCGGTACGCCACCGACTCGACCGGGATCGCCCTGTTCGCGTCGGCCTGCGAGCGGGCGGGCGCGCCGTGGCAGCCGTTCGTCTCCAACAACGCGATGCCGTGCGGCACGTCGATCGGCCCCCTCACGGCGGCCCGGCTGGGTGTGCCGACGGTCGACGTGGGGGTGCCGGGGCTCTCGATGCACTCGGCCCGTGAGCTGTGCGGGGCGCGGGACCCGGGTCATCTGGCGGCGATCCTGACGGCGTTCGTGACGCACGGATAGGAGGCACGGGAACGGGGAAGGGCCGCGGCCGGCGCTTCCCCGTTCCCGCGTCCGCGGCGGGTTACGCGAAGCGCTGCTTCGCGGTGCCGTCGCAGGGTTGCAGCCTCAGCGGGTCATGGGCGCCCGCCAGGGTCGCGCACAGGCCCGTGGACGCGGCCGGGCGCAGGGTGCTCGACTGGCGTACGAAGCGCTGGTTGGCGGCGCCGGAGCAGTTGTAGAGGATCAGCGCGGCGCCGGCCTCGTAGTCGGCGCCGGGGACGTCCAGGCAGCGGTCGTGGCTCAGTTCGGTGCGCAGGGTCTGCGTGCCGGAGTCGTACCACCAGCCCTGGTTGCGGCCGCCGTGGCACTCCCAGCCGGTGACCCCGGTGTCGTTGCGGGTGACGGAGGCGGGGGCGTCCAGGCAGGCGGCCGTCGCCTCGCCGCGCAGCGGCTTGAAGACGTCGTCCCAGGCGACCGGCCGGAGGACGGGCTTCCCGGTGCTCGCCGGGTCGGCGCAGCTCGCCTCGCGGAGGCCGGAGTCGTAGATCTGGGTGAGGCAGGAGGCGAAGGCGCCGTGCCCGGCCGCGTTCGGGTGGAAGGACTGGCGCACCGAGTTGGCGTCCGGCGGGAAGTGCGAGAGGTCGATGGAGAGGCCGCGCGCCCAGGTGGACTCGCTGCACACCTCGTGGCCGTGGAAGAGCCGCGAGTTGTCGAAGTAGACCGCGCCGGTGTCGGCCGCCGCCTCGCGCATACCACGCTCGAATGCGGGAACGGCGGTGTTGCGGCCCCAGGCGGCGTCGGAGTCGTACCCGGCGCAGCCGCCGGGAAGCTTGCCGGGGTACTTCGGGTTGTCGTAGAAGTCCGGGCCGATGGGGCTCGGGTAGCCCATGACGACGAGCTTGTAGTCGCTGTCCGCGTAACCGGCGCCGGTCATCACGGTGCGCAGGTCGCGCACGGTCTTCTCGACCTTGGGGACGAGCCCGTCCACGCGGGCCTGCCAGCCGCCCTCGTACTTCGACTGACACGGGCCCTGGATGAGGACCCAGCGCTCCACGCAGTCCGTCATGACCGGACCGAACTGGAGGTCGTCGTTGGCGCCCGCGACGAGCACGATCATCTTGATGCGGGTGTTGCGCGCCTTGATGGCCAGGCTGTCGCTCTGCACCAGCTCGTCGGCGTACTGCTTGGAGCCGCCGATGACGATGTTTCCGGTGTACGCGCCGGAGCACGAGACGTTGTACGTGACGTCGGCCGGGATGCCCGTGCGGTGGATGGCGGCGTCGGGCGAGCGGTGGCACCAGTTGTCGGGGCCGTTGGTGCCCGCCTCGTACGTGCCGACGCCCTCGCCCGAGATCTCGCTGTCGCCGAGCGAGATGAGGCCCGTCTTCCGCTCGGTGAGCGGGCGCTCGGCCGGGTCGCCGTACAGCCGGGTGGCCTCGGCGGCGCGGATGGCCTCCAGTTCGGGCGGCAGGGGCGTGGATGCGGTACTGGTGGTACGGGGCTGGGCGGCTGCCGGTCCGGCGGCCGCGGTCATGCCGCCGAACGCCGCCGCGATGGCCGCGGCGGCCGCGACCGTACAGCGGAGTCTGTGCCTGGTGCGCCTCATTGCGCCTCCCCGGGTTGTGGTTACCCCCGGTATTTACTGGTCGGTAGGCGGCTTGGGAATACATGGAACAAGACAACTGCTCATCTTTTTGGGCGGCTTCAAGGAGGTTGGACGATGACGGATCAGGGAACGGCCGAGGGCTACCGCGTCGAGCACGACTCGATGGGCGAGGTCAGGGTGCCCGCCGAAGCGAAGTGGCGGGCCCAGACGCAGCGGGCCGTGGAGAACTTCCCGGTCTCCGGCCAGCGCCTGGAGCGGGCCCACATCGAGGCCCTGGCCCGGATCAAGGCCGCCGCCGCCAAGGTCAACGCCGAGCTGGAGGTCCTCGATCCGGACATCGCCGAGGCCATCCAGGAGGCGGCCGGCGAGGTTGCGGAGGGGCGCTGGGACGCGCACTTCCCGGTCGACGTCTTCCAGACCGGCTCGGGCACCTCGTCGAACATGAACACCAACGAGGTTGTGGCCACCCTCGCCACCGAGCGCCTGGGCCGCGCGGTCCACCCCAACGACCACGTCAACGCCTCGCAGTCCTCCAACGACGTCTTCCCCTCCTCGATCCACATCGCCGCGACCGCCGCGGTGACCGCCGACCTGATCCCCGCCCTGGACCACCTGGCCGCCGCCCTGGAGCGCAAGGCCGAGGAGTTCGCGACGGTCGTGAAGTCCGGCCGCACGCACCTGATGGACGCCACGCCCGTCACCCTCGGCCAGGAGTTCGGGGGGTACGCCGCCCAGATCCGCTACGGCGTCGAGCGGCTGCGCGCCTCGCTCCCCCGGCTCGCCGAACTCCCCCTCGGCGGCACGGCCGTGGGCACCGGCATCAACACCCCGCCCGGCTTCTCCGCCGCCGTCATCGCCGAGGTGGCCCGCGTCACCGGGCTGCCGCTCACCGAGGCCCGCGACCACTTCGAGGCGCAGGGCGCGCGGGACGGCCTGGTGGAGACCTCGGGCCAGCTGCGCACCATCGGTGTCTCGCTCACCAAGATCTGCAACGACCTGCGCTGGATGGCGTCGGGACCGCGCACCGGTCTCGCCGAGATCTCCCTGCCCGACCTCCAGCCCGGCTCCTCGATCATGCCGGGCAAGGTCAACCCGGTCATCCCCGAGGCGGTCCTGATGGTCGCCGCGCAGGTGACGGGGAACGACGCCACGGTCGCCGCCGCGGGGGCCGCCGGGAACTTCGAGCTGAACGTCATGCTCCCGGTCATCGCGAAGAACCTGCTGGAATCCGTACGGCTGCTCACCAACGCCTCCCGGCTGCTCGCGGACCGTACGGTCGACGGGATCACCGCGCACGCCGAGCGGGCCAGGGAGTACGCCGAGTCCTCGCCGTCCGTCGTCACCCCGCTGAACAAGTACATCGGCTACGAGGAGGCGGCCAAGGTCGCCAAGAGGTCGCTCGCGGAACGCCGGACGATCCGTGAAGTCGTCCTCGAATCGGGCTACGTGGAGCGCGGAGACCTGACCGAGCAGCAGCTCGACGAGGCCCTGGACGTGCTGCGCATGACCCGTCCGTGACGGGCGCCGCCGTGCCGGGGCGGCGCGCTCCGTAGGATCTCTCCATGACGGGTACCGGAGAGACCGAGCGCTGGGCGCCGGGTGACCAGATCCTGTGGCGCTATCGGGGCAACGGCCCCAGGCGGCCGGATTCCGCCGCTCACGCGTTCCACATCTGCCGCCCGGTCACGGTCGTCCAGGACACCGAGGAGCTGCTCGCGGTGTGGGTGGCACCCGGCACGGAGTGCGTCAAGCCGGTCCTGGCGGACGGCACCGACGTGCACGCCGAGCCGCTCGCCACCCGGTACACCGCCCCGCGCACGACGGCCCGTTCGCTCTGGCTGGGCAACGGCGTGCTGAAGCTGGCCAGGCCCGGCGACCCCTGGTCCGTCTGGCTGTTCTGGGAACGCGGCTGGCAGTTCCGCAGCTGGTACGTGAACCTGGAGGAGCCGCGCACCAGGTGGGCCGGGGGCGTCGACTCCGAGGACCACTTCCTGGACATCTCCGTCTACCCGGACCGCAGCTGGCTCTGGCGCGACGAGGACGAGTTCGAGCAGGCGCAGCGGGTGGGCCTGATCACGCCGGACACGGCGCGCCGGGTGCGCGACGCGGGGCGGGCGGCGGTCGGGCTGATCCGCTCCTGGGGGGCGCCGTTCCGGGACGGCTGGGAGAACTGGCGGCCCGATCCGGCGTGGCCGGTGCCCGAACTCCCGGACGACTGGGACCGCAGGCCGGACGGCTCGGACCGTACGGCTTCCGCCATGCCGTCGTGAGACCCTTGATGCACCCCAGGGGGGCGAACGTAGGATCGTCCCGAGGAGCGCGGCCAGGGCCTGTCTTCGACCCCAACCGGCAGGCGGGGCGCAGGACCTGACCGCAAGTCAACGGCTCGTCGCGCGGACCGCGCCCGCAGGGGCCGCATCGGCGCCACGAGCCGTACGAGTTGCCCGCATCGCATGAGCCACTACGAGGGGGTGGAGACGTGTCCGCCGACCGCTGCCGCCCCCACGGAAACGTTGTCACCGGCATCCTGATCGGACATCGCGTTTCGGCCCCGTACGGCGGGGAAGGCGATGTCAGCCGTTGTTATTGCCGCTCCTGCCGGGGCACAGTAGCGCCCCACAAGGTGATTGCCTCTTACAACTGGCCCGGACGGACGGAATCCCACGCGTGACGGAGCACCCCACCTCACACGAAGGCCGGCAGCCTCTCGCCGCCCGGCCGCAGGAACGCACCCGGCCGCGGCAGCGGGACGCCGCCGTGGCGGCCGCCGCTGCCGCCACGGCGATCCCGGCACCCGCCAAGGGCCTCGCGGGCGCGGCCCCCGACCCACAGGCGGCGACGCGGCGCGAGGGCGACCGGCTGCGCTTCGTGGGGGCCGCGACCCGGCGGATCGCCCGGGGCATCGACCTGGACGAGATCGTGCTCGGGCTGTGCCGGGCCAGCGTGCCGACGTTCTCCGACGCCATACTCGTCTACCTCCGCGACCCGCTGCCCGTCGGCGACGAGCGGCCGGTCAACCCGTTCGTGCTGCGGCTGCGCCGCTCGGACCGGCTGCGGCTGACCGACGAGGAGACCGAGAGCCTGTCGGAGACGGAGCGGCTGCGGCTGCCCGCCGTCGACCTCCAGGCCGACCTGATGCCCGCCGCCGAGCTGTGCGAGGTGCAGGCCGGCAGCGCGCTCGCCGAGGTGCTGCGCGGGGTGCGGCCGGTCTTCGGCGACTCCGCGGCCGCCCGCGTCGCGCTGCCCGAGCTGCTGGGCGCCGACCGCGCGGTGCCGTCGGGCCACCGGGTGATCCTGGCCCCGCTGCGCGGCCGGCGGCGGGTGATCGGGGCGGCGGTCTTCCTGCGCGGCGCCGAGCGCCCGGCCTTCGAGGCCAACGACCTCCTGGTCGCCGCCCAGCTGGCCACGCACACCGCCCTCGGCATCGACAAGGCCGTGCTCTACGGGCGCGAGGCGTACATCGCGGACGAGCTCCAGCGCACGATGCTGCCCGACTCGCTCCCCCAGCCGACCGGCGTGAAACTCGCCTCGCGCTACCTCCCGGCCGCCGAGACCGCCCGGGTCGGCGGCGACTGGTACGACGCGATCCCGCTGCCCGGCAGCCGGGTCGCCCTGGTCGTCGGGGACGTCATGGGACACTCCATGACCTCCGCCGCGATCATGGGCCAGCTCCGGACCACCGCGCAGACCCTGGCCGGGCTCGACCTGCCCCCGCAGGAGGTCCTGCACCACCTGGACGAGCAGGCGCAGCGCCTCGGCAGCGACCGCATGGCCACCTGCCTGTACGCGGTGTACGACCCCGTCGCGCACCGCATCACCGTCGCCAACGCGGGCCACCCGCCGCCCGTCCTGCTCCACCTGGGCGGCCGCGCCGAGGTCCTGCGGGTGCCCCCGGGCGCCCCGATCGGCGTGGGCGGGGTGGACTTCGAGGCCGTCGAGCTGGACGCACCGGCCGGCGCGACGCTGCTGCTGTACACCGACGGGCTGGTCGAGTCGCGGCTGCGGGACGTGTGGACGGGGATCGAGCTGCTGCGGGAACGGCTCGCCGCGACCGCCCGGCTGACCGGCCCGGACCACTCGCCGCCGCTGGAGGCCCTGTGCGACGACGTGCTGGACATGCTGGGCCCCGGTGACCGCGACGACGACATCGCGCTGCTCGCCGCCCGCTTCGACGGGATCGCGCCGAGCGACGTCGCCTACTGGTTCCTGGACCCGGACGAGTCGGCCCCCGGCCGGGCCCGCAGGCTGGCGCGCAGGGCGCTCGGCCGGTGGGGCCTGGACGACCTGTCGGACTCGGTGGAGCTCCTGATCAGCGAGGTGGTGACCAACGCCGTGCGGTACGCGGAGCGCCCGGTCACCCTGCGGCTGCTGCGGACCGACACCCTGCGCTGCGAGGTCGGCGACGACTCCCCGCAGCTGCCCCGGCAGCGCCGGGCCAAGGACATGGACGAGAACGGGCGGGGTCTGTTCCTGGTCAACCGTCTGGCCCGCCGCTGGGGCGCGACGCGCCTGTCGACGGGCAAGGTGGTGTGGTTCGAGATGCCGGTGCGCGGGTAGCGCCCCGCCCCGGGAGACGCGAACGGGCGGTGTACGAGGCTCCTCCTCGTACACCGCCCGTTGCCGTGGTCAGGGGCGGTGGGTCAGCCGGTCACCTGTCGTCGTCGTTGTTGTTGTCCGGCCGCTTGTCGCCCGAGAGGTCCGGGAGCTCCACGGTGGACGAGGGGTCCGGGCCCGGCCGGTTCGAGGGGCTGGGCGGCGGTTCGCTGGTCGCGCCGTCCGTGGGCGAGGCGGGCGGGGAGCTCTGCGGGGACTCGGAGGACGGCGGCGGCTCGGAGGACGGCGACCTGGACGGCGAGTGGGAGGGCGAGGGGTCGTCGGAGGGCGAGGTGCTGGGGCTCGGCGAGTGGGTCACGGGCGGCGGGCTGACCCCGGCGCCCATGTCGGTGTCGAGGTCGAACTCGCGGGCCTTGCCGACGGAGTGGCCCATGTAGTCGGCCCAGATCTCGGCCGGGAAGCCGCCACCGTTGACGCGGCCTCCGCCGCCGGCCCCCTGGAGGGTCACCTGCGCGGTCTTCTTGATCTTCTTGCCGTCGTCGTCGGTGCGGTCGAAGGCCGCCTCGCCGAACAGCCCGACCGAGGTGACCAGGTTGGAGGTGTAGCCGGTGAACCAGGCCGACTTGTTGTCGTCGGAGGTGCCGGTCTTGCCGGCGATGTCCCTGTCGGAGAGCCCCTCCGCGTTGCGGACCGACCCGCGGGCCGTACCGTCGTCCACCACACCGGTCAGCACGGAGGTCACGGAGTCCGCCGCCTGGCGGGAGATCACCTGGTCACCGATGGCGTCGGGCAGGTCGACCGGGGCGTCGCCCTGGTGCACGGCCGACTTCACGATCTGCGGAGTGACCTGCTTGCCGTGGTTGTCGAGCGTGGCGTAGACCCCGGCCATCTCCAGCGGGCTCGCGCCCATGGAGCCGAGGGTCATCGCGGGAGCGGCTTCCAGCTCTTCCACGTCCATGCCGAGCTTGCCGGCGGTCTTCATGACCTTGTCCATGCCGACGTCCACGCCCATCTGCGCGAAGACGGAGTTGACGGACTGATTCATCGCGGTCTGGACGGTGATCTGCCCGTAGTTGTGGTCGTCCTCGTTCTCTGGGGCGAAGTACCGGTCGCTGCCGACGACCGGGCGCTTGCTGGTGCCGTCGTAGCGGGTGCCGGCAGTGATCTGCCGGCCGTCCTGCGTCTTCGACTTCTGGTCGAGGGCGGCGGCGAGGATGACCGGCTTGAAGGTGGACGCGGGCTGGTAGTCGGTGCGGGCGGCGTTGGATATCCAGTGCTCGTTCTGGCCGCGCCCGCCGTACAGCGCGAGCACCGCGCCGGTCTTCGGGTCGACCGAGGCCGCGCCCGCCTGGATGTCCTTGTCGAGCTTGCGCTTCTTGGTGTCCAGCTTGTCGAGCAGCTGGGTCTCGACCGACTTCTCCAGCTGCTGCTGCTTCTTCTTGTCGATGTTGACGGTGATCGTCCAGCCACCGCGGTTGAACTGGTTCTCGCTGATGCCCGTCTGCTTGATCACGGCCTGGCGGGCAGCCTCGACGATGTAGCCCTTCTGGCCGGCCGTCCCGTTGAGCGGCTTGGGGTCGTGCGGAACGGGGAACGTGAGCTTCTGGCGCTTGCCGGAGTCGAGCCAGCCCTCCTCGACCATGTTGTCCAGCGTGTACGCCCAGCGCGCCTTGACGAGCCGCTTGCCGTTCGGACCCGCGACCGCCCAGTCGTACTGGCTCGGCGCCTGGAGCAGCGCGGCGAGGTAGGCGCCCTGCGAGACGTTCAGGTCCTTGGCGTCCACGCCGTAGTACGCCTGCGCGGCGGCCTGGATGCCCCAGGCGCCGCGGCCGAAGTAGCTGGTGTTGATGTAACCGGCGAGGATTTCCTTCTTGGTCTTCTTCTGGTCCAGCTTCAGCGAGATGACCAGCTCTTTGAGCTTCCGGCTGACCGTCTGGTCCTGGTCCAGGTAGTAGTTCTTGACGTACTGCTGGGTGATGGTCGAGCCACCCTGCTTGCCCTTGCCGGAGAGGGTGTTGAGCAGGCCGCGCGCGGTGCCCTTGAAGTCGACGCCGTGGTCGTCGTAGAAGGACTTGTTCTCGGCGGCGACGAAGGTGTCCTGCACCTCCTTGGGCACCTCGGCGAGGCTCACGACCTCGCGGTTGACCTCGCCGGTCCTGGCCAGCAGGCTGCCGTCGGCGTACTTGTAGACGTTCGCCTGCAGCTCCATCTTGGGGTTGCCCTCGGGCACGTCCACGAGCATGTAGAGCACGGCGAAGCTGCCCATGCCCAGCAGGATCAGCCCGAAGGCCGTGCCCAGTAGTTTGCGCCAGGTGAAGAAGCGGCGTATGCCGCCCTTCTTCTCAGCCTGCCGCTGGGCTCGTCGCGCTTCCGCTCGACCCATCGCTTGGTCGCTCCCGTTTCTCTGCTGTGCTCTGCCGAATCAGCCCGGACCTGCCAGCTAACACTGTGGGCAAGGCCGAAAAGCCGACGATCCGAGGTTTTACGGACGTGAGAATCAGCACCCGCCCCCGATGGAACCGACTCCTGAGGGGTGCGCAAGGTTGCGAAAACCGTTAATGTGTAATCACATTGCTAGCGACCGGCTAGCTGACCATCACGGGGGCCACCATGACCGACCCGCACGACCCCAACACCACCGCCCAGCCGTCCGCCGACCTCGTCCCGGACGCGCCGGAGATGCCGGAACCGCAGGTCCGCGAGGTGAAGGCGCACAGCATCGCCGGCGGTCTCGGGCTGCTGCTGACCGTGCTCGGCGTGATCGCCGGCATCGCGCTCGCCATCGTCGGGGGCGTCATCGGCAGCGACGGGAACAACGCCGTGGGCATCCCGCTCTGCGTCCTGGGCGTCCTGCTCGCCATCGCCTCGTTCTTCTGCATGGGCGGTGTGAAGATGGTCGCACCGGGCGAGGCGCGGGTGATCCAGTTGTTCGGCCGGTACGTGGGCACCATCCGCACCGACGGGCTGCGCTGGGTGAACCCGCTGACCTCCAGCCGCAAGATCTCCACCCGGGTCCGCAACCACGAGACCGCCGTCCTCAAGGTCAACGACGCCTACGGCAACCCGATCGAGCTCGCCGCGATCGTCGTGTGGAAGGTCGAGGACACCGCCCAGGCGCTCTTCGAGGTGGATGACTTCCTGGAGTTCGTGGCCACGCAGACCGAGTCCGCCGTCCGGCACATCGCCCTCGAGTACCCGTACGACGCCCACGAGGAGGGCGGCCTGTCGCTGCGGGGCAACGCCGAGGAGATCACCGAGAAGCTGGCCGTCGAGCTGACCGCCCGGGTGCAGGCGGCGGGTGTGCGGATCATCGAATCGCGTTTCAGCCATCTCGCGTACGCCCCCGAGATCGCCTCCGCGATGCTCCAGCGCCAGCAGGCCGGTGCGGTCGTCGCGGCCCGGCAGCAGATCGTCGAGGGCGCGGTCGGCATGGTCGAGATGGCGCTGACCCGGATCGCCGAGCAGGACATCGTGGAGCTGGACTCGGAGCGGAAGGCGTCCATGGTGAGCAATCTGATGGTGGTCCTGTGCGGTGACCGCGCGGCCCAGCCGGTCCTCAATACGGGCACGCTCTACCAGTGACCGAGGAGAGCCCGGGGGAAGCGCGGGAAGCGCCCCGCGCCCGGCCGCGGCAGCGGCAGCGCAAGCAGATGCTGCTGCGGCTGGACCCCGCCGTGCACGACGCGCTGGCCCGCTGGGCGTCGGACGAACTGCGCAGCGCGAACGCGCAGATCGAGTTCCTGCTGCGCCGGGCGCTCGCCGAGGCGGGCCGGCTGCCGGGCGGGGCGGCGCCGATTCCGCGCCGGGGGCGTCCGCCCAGGGAAGCCCAGGAGCCACCGGGCGAGGAATGACACGTGAGGGGCCCGTCCCGTGAGGGGCGGGCCCCTCACGTGCGCCGTCCGGGTGTACCCCCCGCGTATACACGGCAGGTATACACACCGTGTAGAGTGCCGGTCATGTCTATCGGCCACACCCTGCTCGGGCTCCTGGAGTCCGGTCCACGCCACGGTTACGACCTCAAGCGGACGTTCGACGAGAAGTTCGGGCACGACCGCCCCCTGCACTACGGGCAGGTCTACTCGACCATGTCCCGGCTGCTGAAGAACGGCCTCGTCGAGGTCGACGGCGTGGAGAGCGGGGGTGGCCCCGAGCGCAAGCGGTACGCGATCACGGACGCCGGCATCACCGATGTCGCCACCTGGCTCGCGCAGCCCGAGAAGCCGGAGCCGTACCTCCAGTCGACCCTGTACACCAAGGTCGTCCTGGCCATGCTCACCGGCCGCGAGGCGGGCGACGTGCTGGACGCCCAGCGCTCCGAGCACCTGCGCCTGATGCGCATCCTCACCGACCGCAAGCGACGGGGCGACCTCGCCGACCAGCTGATCTGCGACCACGCCCTGTTCCATCTCGAAGCCGACCTGCGCTGGCTGGAACTGACCGCCGCCCGCCTCGGCCAGCTCCAGAAAGTGGTGGCCCCGTGACCCCCGCCGGCTCCCTGCTCTCCGCGCACAACCTGCACAAGACCTACGGGTCGACCCCCGCGCTCGACGGTGCCTCGTTCTCCGTCCACCCCGGCGAGGTCGTCGCCGTGATGGGCCCGTCCGGCTCCGGCAAGTCCACGCTGCTGCACTGCCTCGCCGGGATCATCACCCCGGACTCCGGCACCATCACCTACGACGGCCGCGAGCTGTCCGCGATGTCCGACGCGGAGCGCAGCGCCCTGCGCCGCAGCGACTTCGGGTTCGTCTTCCAGTTCGGCCAGCTCGTGCCCGAGCTCACCTGCGTCGAGAACGTCGCCCTGCCGCTCCGCCTCAACGGCACCCGCCGCAAGGACGCCGAGCGCACCGCCCGTTCCTGGATGGAGCGCCTGGAGGTCGAGGACATCGGCGCCAAGCGCCCCGGCGAGGTCTCCGGCGGCCAGGGCCAGCGCGTCGCCGTGGCCCGGGCGCTCGCCGCCTCCCCGAAGGTGATCTTCGCGGACGAGCCGACCGGCGCCCTGGACTCCCTCAACGGCGAGCGCGTCATGCAGCTGCTCACCGACGCCGCCCGCTCCGCCAACGTGGCGGTGGTCCTGGTGACCCACGAGGCCCGCGTCGCCGCCTACTCCGACCGCGACGTGACCGTGCGCGACGGCCGGGCCCGCGACCTGGAGCACGCCGTATGACGCTCCTGGACGAGAAGCGCACCCAGGCCCCCGCCCCGGCCCGCCCCTCCCGCACCGCGCCCTGGCTGCGCGACCTCGCGCTCGGCGTCCGGTTCGCCGCTGCCGGCGGGCGCGAGGGCTGGACCCGCACGATGCTCACCGCCGTCGGCGTCGGCCTCGGCGTCGCGCTGCTGTTCCTCGCCGCGTCCGTGCCGCACGCGCTCGACGCGCGCAACGACCGCGACACGGCCCGCAGCGAGACCAAGATCTCCGAGAACCCGGACGCGCAGGGGAAGAAGTCCGACACCTCGGTCCTGCGGGTCGGCGCCGACACCGAGTACCACGACCGCAGCATCACCGGCTATCTGATGCGCGCGGAGGGCAGCCACCCAGTGCTCCCGCCGGGCATCGACGCCCTGCCCGCGGGCGGCGAGATGGTCGTGTCCCCCGCCCTGAAGGACCTGCTGGACGACCCGGACAACGCCCTGCTCAAGGAGCGTCTCCCGTACAAGGTGACCGGCACCATCGCGGACGAGGGGCTGCGCTCGCCCAACGAGCTGTGGTTCTACGCCGGCAGCGACACCCTGACCCCGGCCGCGGGCGGCCACCGCGTCACCGGGTACGGCGACCCCGGCCCGACCCCGCCGCTCGCCCCGCTGCTCCTCGTGCTGGTGATCATGATCTGCGTGGTGCTGCTCGCGCCCGTCGCCATCTTCATCGCCACCGCCGTGCGCTTCGGCGGCGACCGCCGCGACCGCCGGCTGGCCGCACTGCGCCTGGTCGGTACGGACATCAGGTCGACCCGGCGGATCGCGGCGGGCGAAGCCCTGTTCGGCTCGGTCCTCGGGGTGCTCATCGGCCTCGTCCTCTTCCTGGTGGGCCGGCAGTTCGTCAGCCACATCGAGGTCTGGGACGTCAGCGCCTTCCCCGCGGACCTCGCCCCCGACCTGCGGCTGTGCCTGCTCATCGCGGTCGCCGTCCCGCTGACCGCCGTGCTGGTCACGCTCTCCGCGATGCGCGCGGTGGTCATCGAACCGCTCGGGGTCGTACGCGACAGCCGGGCCCGCAAGCGCCGTCTGTGGTGGCGGATGCTGCTCCCGCTCCTCGGGCTCGCCGTGCTCGTACTCACCCGTCCGTCCGGCGAGTACAAGGAGGTCAACCCCTACTCCATCACCACCGGCGCGGTCCTGGTCCTCGTCGGGCTGGCCCTGCTGCTGCCGTGGCTGGTCGAGGCGTGCGTGAACCGGCTGCGCGGCGGCCCGGTGCCCTGGCAGCTCGCCACCCGCAGGCTCCAGCTGAGCAGCGGGACCGCCTCCCGGGCCGTCAGCGGCGTCACGGTGGCGGTGGCCGGCGCGGTCGCCATCCAGATGCTGTTCGCCTCGATGAACGCCGACTTCAACAAGATCACCGGGCAGGACACCACCCGCGCCCAGTTCTACGCCGTGTCGCAGCAGGTCGGCGGCAACGCCGCCGTGGAGACCATCAAGCAGTTCCGCGCCACCAAGGGCGTCACCCAGGTCATCGGCATGGTCGAGGCGTACGTCACCAAGCCCGGGAAGTACTCCGAGGACGAGATCCAGCCCACCACGTCGTTGAACGTCGGTGACTGCGCCACCCTGCGCGAGGTCGCCCGCATCGATTCCTGCGAGGACGGCGACACCTTCGTCGTGCACCCGAGGAACGACAAGGAGATGGCCGACTGGGTGGACCAGACCGCCCGCAAGGGCAAGGAGGTCGAGTTCGAGTCGGAGAGCGGCAGGAAGCTGCGCTGGACGCTGCCCGCCGACGCGAAGACCGTGGTCAGCCGCAAGGACCCGGTCGGCGAGGACCGCTGGGGGATCATGGTCACCCCGGGGGCGATCGATGCCGCCCGTCTGCCGGGGGCGACGACCACCTCCCAGGTACGCATCGACGAGAGCGTCCCGGACGCCGCCGAGTACGTACGCAACACGGCGGCGCGCATCGACCCCGGCATGCGCCTGGTCACCATGACGAACGTCGCGCGCGACCGCCAGTACGCCAGCGTCCAGACCGGTCTCCAGGTCGGCGCCACCCTCACGCTGCTGCTGATCGCGGCCTCCATGCTGGTCTCCCAGCTGGAACAGCTGCGCGAGCGCAAGCGGCTGCTCTCGGTCCTGGTCGCCTTCGGCACCCGGCGGACCACCCTCGCCTGGTCGGTGCTCTGGCAGACCGCCCTCCCCGTGGTCATCGGGCTCGCGGTGGCGGTGGCCGGCGGCCTCTCGCTGGGCGCGGCGCTGTGCTGGATGGTCGACAAGGAGGTCGACGACTGGCTGGTGTTCCTGCCCCTGGCGGGAGCGGGCGGGGCGCTCATCCTGGTGGTCACGCTGCTGTCCCTGCCGCCGCTGTGGCGCATGATGCGCCCGGACGGGCTGCGCAGCGAGTGACACCGCGGAGGGCGGCCGGGCTTCAGGTCCGGTCGTCCTCCGCCACGCGTACGGGCAATACCCCCATCGCCTCGCGCAACGCCGCCGCCAGCTCCTCGAACTCCTCCTGCCGGGCCGCCCCGGTCCGCATCGCCAGCGCCACCCGCCGGGTGGGGGCCGGGTCCGTGAAGTACCCCGTGGTCAGCGCCTCGTTGCGGGCGGTCTCGACGGTGACCGCGGTGCGCGGCAGCAGCGTCACGCCCAGCCCCCCGGCCACCAGCTGGACGAGCGTGGAGAGCCCGGCCGCGGTCGTGGTGACCGGCGCGCCCTCCGTACGGCCGGCCTCCCGGCAGATGTCGAGCGCCTGGTCCCGCAGGCAGTGCCCCTCGTCCAGCAGCAGCAGCGGCAGCTTCCGCAGCGCGTCGCGGGGGATGTCGGTGCGCCCGCCGAGCGGGTGGCCGCGGTCCATGACCAGTACGAAGTCCTCGTCGAAGAGCGGGAGCTCGCTGACCCCGGGGACACCGAGGGGCACGGCGAGCAGCAGCAGGTCGAGCCGTCCGGCGCCCAGTCCCTCGATCAGCGAGGAGGTCTGCTCCTCGTGCACCTGGAGGTCGAGGGCCGGATAGCGCTCATGGACCAGCCGCAGCACGGCCGGCAGCAGATACGGGGCGACGGTCGGGATCACGCCCAGCCTGAGCACTCCGGTGAAGGGCGCGCGGACCGCCTCCGCCTCCTCCATCAGCTCGCCGACGGCGTCGAGCACCACGCGCGCCCGCACCGCGAGCCGTTCCCCGGCGGGCGAGAGCAGCACCTTGCGCGTCGTACGCTCGATGAGCTGGACACCCAGTGCCTCCTCCAGCGCGGACACGGCCCCGGAGAGCGCGGGCTGACTCATCCCGATTGCGGCCGCCGCGTCCCGGAAGTGCAGATATTCGGCGACGGCGGCGAAGGCGCGCAGCTGCGAGAGGCTGGGCTGTTTGGTCCGGTTGCCCGGATTGCTCTGCACCACTGATAGGTACCTCCGATCATCACGACCGAGTGTAGCTATTTCCGCGATCAATGCACTCTGTGCCATGGTGGAGATCGTCCAACCCCCAGGAACTCCCTCAAAAGGGGAGAACCTACGCTGCAAGGAGAGCGCGTGCTCACTGTCGGTGACAAGTTCCCCGAGTTCGACCTGACCGCCTGTGTGTCGCTGGAAAGCGGCAAGGAGTTCGAGCAGATCAACCACAAGACCTACGAGGGTCAGTGGAAGGTCGTCTTCGCGTGGCCGAAGGACTTCACCTTCGTGTGCCCCACCGAGATCGCCGCCTTCGGGAAGCTGAACGACGAGTTCGCCGACCGTGACGCCCAGATCCTCGGCTTCTCCGGCGACTCCGAGTTCGTGCACCACGCCTGGCGCAAGGACCACCCGGACCTGACCGACCTGCCCTTCCCGATGATGGCCGACTCGAAGCACGAGCTCATGCGTGACCTCGGCATCGAGGGCGAGGACGGCTTCGCGCAGCGCGCCGTCTTCATCGTGGACCAGAACAACGAGATCCAGTTCACGATGGTGACCGCCGGTTCCGTGGGCCGTAACCCCAAGGAGGTCCTGCGGGTCCTCGACGCCCTGCAGACCGACGAGCTGTGCCCCTGCAACTGGACCAAGGGCGAGAACACCCTGGACCCGGTCGCGCTCCTCTCGGGCGAGTGAGCTGATACCGATATGGCTCTCGACGAACTGAAGTCCGCCATACCGGACTTCGCCAAGGACCTGAAGCTGAACCTCGGTTCGGTCATCGGCAACAGCGAGCTCCCGCAGCAGCAGCTCTGGGGCACCGTCCTGGCCTGCGCGATCGCCTCGCGCTCGCCGAAGGTGCTGCGCGAGCTGGAGCCGGAGGCGAAGGCCAACCTCTCCGCGGAGGCGTACACCGCCGCGAAGTCGGCCGCCGCCATCATGGCGATGAACAACGTCTTCTACCGCACCCGCCACCTGCTCTCGGACCCCGAGTACGGGAACCTGCGTGCGGGTCTGCGGATGAACGTCATCGGCAAGCCGGGTGTGGAGAAGGTCGACTTCGAGCTGTGGTCGCTCGCCGTCTCCGCGATCAACGGCTGCGGCCAGTGCCTCGACTCGCACGAGCAGGTGCTCCGCAAGGCCGGCGTGGACCGCGAGACCATCCAGGAAGCCGTCAAGATCGCCTCGGTGATCCAGGCGGTGGGTGTGACCCTCGACGCCGAGGCCGTACTCGCCGAGTAGGCGCCGTACCCTGAATACGAGAAGGGCCCCGAGGACGACCGACCGTCCGAGGGGCCCTTCTTCCTGTGCGTACGCGCTACGAGGCGTCCGGCGACGGCTCCTCCCCGCCCTGCTCCGGCTTCTCCGGCGGGGCGCCGGAGGCGCCGGCGGGCGCCGCGTCCAGCGCGGTCGACCCGTGCGGGGGCGGCGAGTGGCGGCGCGACTCCTCCTGCCCGTAGCTGCGCAGATAGCCGACCACCGTGTTGGTCACCGCGACCAGCGGCACCGCCACCACCGCGCCGCCGATCCCGGCGATCATGCCGCCCGCCGCGACCGAGAGCACCACCGCCAGCGGGTGCACCCGCACCGCCCGGCCCAGGATGAACGGCTGGAGGACATGGCCCTCGATCTGCTGCACGGCGAGGACCACGGCCAGCACCATCAGCGCGGTGAAGACGCCCTCCGTGACCAGGGCGACCACCACCGCCAGCGCCCCGGAGACCACCGCGCCGACGAGCGGGATGAAGGCGAACAGGAAGATGAAGACGGCCAGCGGAACCGCCATCGGCACATTGAGGAAGTAGATCCCGAGCCCGATGAAGATCGCGTCGATCAGGGCCACGATGACCGTGCCGCGCACATAGGCGGTCAGCGTGCGCCAGGCGCGCGGACCGGCCCCGGCGACCCCGGGCCTCGCCTGCGCGGGCACCAGTTTGAGCACCCACTGCCAGATGCGCGCGCCGTCGTAGAGCAGGAAGAGCGTCGAGAACATCGCGAGCAGCGCGCCCGTCATGAACTCCACGACCACGGTGACGCCCTGGAGCCCGGCGGAGGTGATCGCCTCGGTGTTGGTGCCGACGGTGTCGCTCAGGTTCTTGGCGATGTCGTTGATCTGTTTGTCGGTCACATGGAACGGGCTGGCCAGGAGCCAGTTCTTGAGGTCGTCGATCCCCTTCGTCACCTTGTCGGACAGGGTGTCGATGTTGTCCATGACCTGCCACACCACGAACCAGCCGACCAGGCCCATGATGACGAAGCCGGAGATCGCGGTGACGGCCGTCGCCAGGCCCCTCGGCAGCCCGTGGCGCCGCAGCCGGGCCACGGTCGGCTGGAGCAGCGCGGTGACGAGCAGCGCGGCGACGAAGGCCAGCACGACCAGCTGCACGGCGCTGATGACCCGCATCAGCACCCACAGGGTCCCCGCCAGCACCAGCAGCCGCCAGCCCGCCTCGGCCGCGACCCGCATCCCCCACGGGATCGCCGCGACCGGATCGGGCCGCGCGGCCACGGTGGGCGCGTAGGTGGGCGGGGCGGGCACCTGGTCCACGTGAGCCGCTTCTTCCTTCCCGGCCTCCGCCGGGCCCGCGCCCCCGAGCAGGGGGTCGCCGTCCTCCGACTCGGCCCGCCGCTCATCGAGACGCTCGCTCAGCCTGCTCAGCTCAGCACCCAGTTGTCCGAGCCACCCCGGCAGTTTCGACATAGCTGTTCCTCTACCCCCGTCCGCTCTCCCCACCGCTCCCCCGGGAGCGTTCCGCACGACCGTACACGCGTGAAGCCCCCCACCGAAGGACGGCGAGGGGCTTCACGGGGTTGAGCTTGTGAACCCTGGTTCTAGTACCAGTGGTTGGCCTGCCAGAAGGACCAGGCGGCGCACGGGCTGCCGTAGCGCGAGCTGTTCATGTAGCTGAGGCCCCACTTGATCTGGGTGGCCGGGTTGGTCATCCAGTCGGCGCCGGCCGAAGCCATCTTGGAGCCGGGAAGGGCCTGTACGAGACCGTAGGCGCCGGAGGACGGATTGCTCGCCCGGTAGTTCCAGCTCGACTCGTGATTCACGATGTTGCTGAAGCACTGGAACTGGTCGGCGGGCATCATCTGGCGAGCCATCGCCTGGACTTGCGCCACGGTGTACGAGCCCTGCACGGCGAACGAGGTGGAGCGGACCTCGGAGCGGCTTGCGCGCTCCTGACGGTCCTTCTTCTCCTGGCGCTCGCGCTCCAGCCGGTCCTCGGCGGCCTGCTTCTTGGACTTCGCGTCCTTGGCGGCCTGGAGGCGGGCGGTCTCCTCCGCGGACTTCTTCGCGGCGGCGTCGGCGGCGGACGCCTGGGCGTCGGCCTGCTGCGTCAGCGAAGCGGTCTGCACCTGGGCCTGCTGGCCCGCGGGAATGTCTGCGAGCAGCGTGGTGTCGGCTGCGGTCGCCTCGAAGTTGTTGTCGTCGGCAGCAGGGGTGCTGCCCGATGCAACGCCTACGACGGCGCCTACGGTGGTGACCGCGGTGGCAGATGCCACGGCGAACCCCCGGACCGAAATCCGGCTCACACGGTGTCCTTCCAGCATCGCCCGCTTAGGTGACCTCGCGGGCGCAATCGTGCCCTTGACACTGGCCTCCCTACTGCTTGGGTCACGGGAGGCACGGGCCCGGTGGGCGACTCCCCGGAGGGAGCGCCGCGTGGTACTCGCGGGCGGCATACGGACGGCGGTTGTTGAGTTGTGTGGTGCGTGGCGCCTTTGGAGGTGCCGGTGTGCCGTATGCGGGGCCTGACGGAAGCAAGACTCTGCCGGAACGGGACCGGGGGAAGCAATTCTCCGTTGCGTGTGAAAGGTCACACCCCGTTTGGCGGCCCTGAATCACGGAAAAGGCGCCACAACACGCCGCCGCCCGGCTAGGCTGCTTGGCCCGCCGGGCGGCGTCAACGTCCCAACCTGTATCAGATCTGACCTTCCTCCAGCATTTCGGTCACCAGTGCGGCGATGCGGGAACGCTCCGAACGCGTGAGCGTCACATGGGCGAAGAGCGGGTGCCCCTTCAGCTTCTCGACCACGGCGACCACACCGTCGTAACGGCCGACCCTGAGGTTGTCCCGCTGGGCCACGTCATGCGTGAGGACGACCCGGGAATTCGTGCCGATCCTGGACAACACGGTCAGCAGGACGTTCCGTTCGAGCGACTGGGCCTCGTCGACGATCACGAAGGCGTCGTGCAGGGAGCGGCCCCGGATGTGGGTGAGCGGCAGGATCTCCAGCATCCCGCGCCCCAGCACCTCCTCGATCACCTCACGCCCGGAGACGGCCGAGAGGGTGTCGAAGACGGCCTGCGCCCAGGGGCTCATCTTCTCGGCCTCGCTGCCGGGGAGATAGCCGAGCTCCTGCCCGCCCACCGCGTACAGCGGGCGGAAGACCATCACCTTCTTGTGCTGCCCGCGCTCCAGCACCGCTTCGAGCCCCGCGCAGAGCGCCAGCGCCGACTTGCCGGTGCCGGCCCGGCCGCCCAGCGAGACGATGCCCACCTCCTGGTCGAGCAGCAGATCCAGGGCGATGCGCTGCTCGGCGCTGCGGCCGTGGATGCCGAACGCCTCCCGGTCGCCGCGGACGAGGCGCACCTGGCCCTCCGGCGTGACCCGGCCGAGCGCCTTGCCGCGCTCGGACTGGAGGACCAGGCCGGTGTGCACGGGCAGCTCGGCGGCCTCGGGGACGTACAGCGTCTCCTCGGTGAAGAGCAGGTCCACCTGGTCGGCGGCGAGGGACAGTTCGGACATGCCCGTCCAGCCGGAGTCGGTGATCGCCAGCTCCGCCCGGTACTCCTCGGCGAGGAGGCCGACCGATGACGCCTTGATGCGCAGCGGGAGGTCCTTGGAGACGACCGTGACGTCGTACCCCTCGGCCTGGAGGTTGCGCGCGACCGCGAGGATCCGTGAGTCGTTGTCCCCCAACCGGTAGCCGGCGGGCAGAACGCCGGGATCGGAGTGGTTGAGCTCGACGCGGAGCGTCCCGCCGAGGTCCCCGAGGGGGATCGGCGCATCCAGCCGGCCGTAGCGGACCCGGAAGTCGTCCAGCAGGCGCAGGGCCTGGCGGGCGAAGTAGCCGAGCTCCGGATGGTGCCGTTTGGCCTCCAGTTCCGTGACCACGACGACCGGGAGCACGACCTCGTGCTCGTCGAAACGGGCCATGGCGTTCGGATCGGCCAGCAGGACGCTGGTGTCGAGAACGTAGGTGCGCCTGTCGGGCAGGCGGCGCTTTGTGCTGGTCACCACGGAAGGACGTACCCCCTCGGAAGAGGTCGGGGTGCGACGGCGGGCGTCGCGTGGCATCCCACTTGTCATCGGCGCCCACCCGGCTGGTGACCGGGCGCCGGCCTGTCAGGGATATGCCCTCTTACCCGGCCGGCCATGCCGACCGGATCTCTTCCGGGGGACGGCGGGGCGAGCCCCGCCCGCCTCAGCCTCCGTAGCGCCGGTGGCGGGCGGCGTAGTCGCGCAGCGCCCGCAGGAAGTCGACCCGGCGGAAGGCCGGCCAGAAGACCTCGCAGAAGTAGTACTCGGAGTGCGCGCTCTGCCAGAGCATGAACCCCGAGAGGCGCTGTTCGCCGCTGGTGCGGATGACGAGGTCGGGGTCGGGCTGGCCGCGCGTGTAGAGGTGCTCGGAGATGAGGTCGGTGGAGACGATCTCGGCGAGGTCCTCGAAGGAGGTGCCCTTGGTGGAGTGCTCCAGGAGCAGGGAGCGCACGGCGTCGGCGATCTCCTGGCGGCCGCCGTAGCCCACGGCGACGTTGACGAGTATCCCGTCGACCCCGACCGTGGCCTGCTCGGCCTCCTTGAGGACGGTCTGGGTGTGGGCGGGCAGCAGATCGAGCGTGCCGACGTGGTGGACCCGCCAGCGGCCGTCCGCGGCCAGACCGCGCACCGTGTTCTCGATGATGCCGAGCAGGGGCGTCAGCTCGGACTCGGGCCGGTCGAAGTTGTCGGTGGACAGCAGCCAGAGCGTGACGACCTCGACGTCGGTCTCGCTGCACCAGCCCAGGAGCTCCTTGATCTTGTCGGCCCCGGCCTGGTGGCCCTCGGCCGCCGTGCCGCCGGACGCCTTGGCCCAGCGCCGGTTCCCGTCGAGGATGACGCCGATGTGCTTGGGCACCTGGGAGTGGTCGAGGCGGGCCTCCACCCGGCGCGCGTAGAGCCCGTACACCAGGTCGCGCAAGTTCACTGAGTCCACCTCTCGGTTCCGTGCGGGCCCGCCGGCCCCGCGTCAGGGGTCCGGGGTCGTCCCCTGGGGATCGGATCGCCGCACTGGAAGGGGGCGGATCGCCCCGCCGTGTCATGGCAGTCCCGTCAGGCCACATTACTGCGCGGGCCCCGCACCCACCCAACCCGGCCTGTCACAAGTCCGTGATAAGGAGAGAAACGTGACTGATTCCCCTTCCCCCTACCAGGCCGCCGCGACCCGCTACGACTCCATGGAGTACCGGCGCAGCGGACGCAGCGGTCTCAAGCTGCCGGCCGTCTCGCTCGGCCTCTGGCACAACTTCGGCGACGACCGGGCGCTCGGCTCTCAGCGGGCCATCCTGCGGCGCGCCTTCGACCTCGGTGTGACCCACTTCGACCTGGCCAACAACTACGGCCCGCCGGCCGGCTCGGCCGAGCTGAACTTCGGCAAGCTCTTCCGCCAGGACTTCGCCCCGTACCGGGACGAACTGCTGATCTCGACCAAGGCGGGGTACGAGATGCACCCCGGGCCGTACGGGGAGTGGGGGTCGCGCAAGTACCTGCTGTCGTCCCTGGACGCCTCGCTGCAGCGGATGGGCCTGGACTACGTCGACATCTTCTACTCGCACCGCTTCGACCCGGAGACTCCGCTGGAGGAGACGATGGGGGCGCTGGCCTCCGCCGTGCGTCAGGGCAAGGCGCTGTACGTGGGGGTGTCCTCGTACAACTCGGCGCAGACCGCCGAGGCGGCGCGGCTGCTGCGCGAGATGGGCGTGCCGGCCCTGATCCACCAGCCGTCCTACTCGATGATCAACCGCTGGACCGAGGAGGACGGGCTCCTGGACACGCTGGAGGCGGCCGGGATGGGCTGCATCTCCTTCGTACCGCTGGCCCAGGGGCTGCTGACCGGGAAGTACCTGAACGGCATCCCGGAGGGTTCGCGCGCCACGCAGGGCAAGTCGCTCGACCCGGACCTGCTGTCGCAGGAGGTGGTGCGCCGGCTGAACGGGCTGAACGACATCGCGCGCCGCCGGGGCCAGTCGCTCGCCCAGCTGGCCCTGAAGTGGGTGCTGCGCGACAGCCGGATGACGTCCGCCCTGATCGGCGCGTCGAGCGTGGGCCAACTGGAGGAGAACGTCGCGGCGCTGGCGGGTCCGGAGCTGTCGGCCGAGGAGCTGAAGGAGATCGACGTCTTCGCCGTCGACACCGAGGGCACCAACATCTGGGCCGCGCGGGGCTGAGTGCGTGCCGTGCCCGGCGCCGGGCACAAAAAACGGGCCGGTCCGTGGGGGGGGGTTACGGACCGGCCCGAGGGGGGGTTTCCACCATAACCCTTCGTAAGTGATGCTGGGTGCCGCGGCGCGAAATAATTACTCTCCGAGAGTGAGTGGCGTCGCTCCGGTCACCGGCCCGCCCTTCCCGTGCGTCTCTGACCTGCGAGAACACCGCCCGGCCCGGGAGGGGTACCGGAAACACGCCCGAGACGTCCACAGGATGTCCACATTCCGCGCGTCAGTGGCCTCCCCGCGGCTTCACACAGCCCGTTCCCTCCATGTAGCGGCCGTGCGCCTCGGCGTTGACGAGTCCGTTGACCACGCCGTCCAGCGACCCGTCCACGCACAGGGTCCCGAGGGACACGGTGAACGAGGTGCGGTGCGTTCCGAAGGTGCCCGTGGTGACCGATCCGTCCGGGTATCCGAGGGCGTGGAGTGCCTGGAAGACCGTGTCCTCGGTGGACTCGCGCCCCTCCGCGAGCGCGGCGAGCCCTTGCTTCACCCTCTCCACCTCCGCCTCGCCCCGGGCGCGGTCCGCCCCGGACAGGTCGGCGGTGGCCTGGAAGGCGTGGTTCTCGGCGTAGTGCGGGTTGGCGTCGCCGTCCTGCTCGTCGCGCGGACCCGACGCGGCGGCGGTCCGGGGCGCCGCCGCGTCACCGGGGGTGGCCAGGATGTGGCCGCAGCCGGTGAGGGCGGAGGCGGTCAGGAGGAGGGCTGCACCGGTGCGGAGCGGGGCCGCACGTCTCGCGGAGGTCATGGGTACGAGTATGGAACGGGAACCCGGCGTGCGGGGGCGGAAGTTGGCCCCCGACGCCATGACGTCACGTCGCGGCCGCCGCGCCCCGGTGGCCCCGGGTGAAGCGGACGCCCACGGTGTCCCCGCCGACGACCACGAAGCGGCCGCCCTCGCAACGGATCACGGCCTCGTGGACCTCGCCCCGCTCGTCCCGGCGCTCGTCCGTACTCAGCACCGTCCAGCCGCCCTCCGGGACCTCCGGCAGACCGGCCAGCACGGCGAACTCCCACTGCGCGGCGGGCACACACCAGTCGGGCAGCTGCGGCCAGGTGCCGGCGCCCACGTGCAGGGTGCCGTCGGAGGCGCAGGTCAGGCGGACCGACTGGCCGTCGTCCAGCACGAACGAGACGGCCTCCGGCTCGCCCATCCGGCCCTCGGGGCGGTAGAAGATCCCGAGGACGCCGACGATCCTGGCCCCCTTGAGCCACTCGGCGCCGCCCCGGCGCGGGCCGTGCGCGGCGTCCCCGTCGGTGCCGAGGTCCATGGCCAGCTCCTTCCGCGAGCGCTCGCGACCAGACTGCCATCCTTCGGGCCGTATGGGGGTGTTGGTCTCACGCGGGCTTGCGGGCCTCGATCAGGAAGCGGGTGGTGTGGGCGACGAACGGGCCCTCGGTCTCCAGCCGGTGGTGCAGCGCGGCGAGCTGGGGCCGGTACCGCTCGACGGTGAAGCCGGGCACCATCCAGATCACCTTGCGCAGGAAGTAGACGACGGCCCCGATGTCGAAGAACTCGGTGCGCAGCCGCTCCGACCGGAGGTCCACGACGTCGAGCCCGGCCGCCTCGGCGTCGGCCCGCGCCCGCTCCGGGTCACGCCCGCCGCGCACCTCCGGGGGCTGCGGCCCGAGGAAGTACTCGACCAGCTCGAAGACGCTGGCGGGGCCCACCTGTTGCGAGAAGTACGTGCCACCGGGCGCCAGCACCCGGGCGATCTCGTCCCACCACGTGGTCACCGGATGCCGGCTGACCACCAGGTCGAAGGCCCCGTCCCCGAACGGCAGCGGCGGCTCGTCCTCGTCCGCGACGACGGCCACCCCGCGCGGGTGCAGCAGCGCGGTCGCCCGCGCGATGTTCGGCGGCCAGGACTCGGTGGCGACGGCGAGCGGCGGCAGCTCCGGCACGGAGGCCAGCACCTCGCCCCCGCCCGTCTGGATGTCGAGCGCGGCCCGCGCCCGCCCCATCCGCTCCCCCATGGCCCGCGCGTACCCCCAGGAGGGCCGCTGCTCGGTGGCCCGCCCGTCGAGCCAGGAGAAGTCCCACCCCTCGACGGAGACGCTGTCCGCCTCCGCGACCAGGGCGTCGAACCGGGCGGCTTCACCGGGGGTGGGTACGGTGGCGTGAGGTGTTGCGGGCATGGGGCCATGATCCCAGCCGGACCCGGCCGGCCGCGACCGCATTACGGACGGGGCGGGCCCGGGTCAGGCCGCCAGCGCACCGAACAGCAGCCCCAGGAACGCCCCCGCGATCATGAACGGGCCGAACGGGATGCCCGTCTTGGGGCCCGCGCGGCGCAGCGCGACGAGCGCCGCCCCGTACACCGCGCCGAACAGGAAGCCCGCGAAGCCGCCCGCGAAGACGACGGCCCAGCCGTACCAGCCGAGGACCGTGCCCAGGGAGAGGGCCAGTTTGACGTCGCCGAAGCCCATGCCGCGCGGGTTGATGAGGAAGAGCAGGAAGTAGAACGCGCCCAGGACGAGCCCGCCCAGGACGGCGGAGAGCCAGGAGCCCGCGTGTTCCGGCAGCAGTGCGGCCAGACCCAGGAGTACGGCGGCGGCTCCGGCGGCCGGCAGGGTCAGCCCGTCCGGCAGCCGGTGCACGCGGTGGTCGATGCTCGCGAGGAGCACCGCGACCGGGGCGAGCAGCAGCCAGGCCGCCAGCTCGGGCCGCGTCCCGGTGGCCCAGGCGAGGGCGGCGCAGGCGAGCGCGGTGACGACGGGAGCGAGGCGGTGGGGGGCGTAACGGGGGGTGGGCGCGTCCTCGGCCGGTACGGCGCCGGGGGCCCCCGTACGCACCTCGGCGACCGCCCCCTCCGCGCACCCGCCGCAGCGTGCCGCGCCCAGCCAGGCGCGGGCGGGGCCGGTGAGGGGGTGGCCGGCCGGGCAGGCGTCCCGCCACGGTTCGCCGGGCGGAACGGAGAACCGGTAGGCGGCGCGCGGGACCAGGAGCCCGGTCGCGGCGCCCCAGAGTGCGGCGGCCCCTATCAGCATGGCGTACACCTGAGCGATCCTAATCGGCCTGCCACGGGCGGGGGTTGTGCCTGTGGATTCGGGCCCGGCGGCGGACCGGCGCCGCTACCGTCGGGCCATGGCTCGATGGCGCGATGGCACGGGGACGCTGACGATCACGGACCGGGACGGGGTGACCGAGACCCGGGTGCCGCTGCGGATCGCGGCGTCCTACCGGCACCGGGCGCGCGGGCTGCTCGGCCGGGACGGGGTCGACGGGGCGCTGATGATCACGCCGTGCGGGAGCGTGCACTCCTTCCGGATGCGGTTCACGATCGATGTGGCGTACCTGGACCGGAAGTTCAACGTGCTGGCCGTCCACACGATGAAGCCGGGCCGGCTGGGGCTGCCCCGGCCGCGCGGCCGGCATGTGATCGAGGCGGAGGCCGGGGCGATGGCGGCGTGGGGACTGCGGCCGGGAGTGCAGGTCCGGGTCGAGCAGTCCCCGTAGGGCGCCGCCCCGGGCGGTCTATCTCCGGGGCACGTCGCTGCCGTACACGACCCACGGCGACTGCTGGAAGGAGTTCACGCCCGACAGCTGCGGCTGGGCGGCGGCCACTTCGGGCAGCACCGCGAGCGTGTCCGGCCAGCAGTCGAAGTACACCGACCCCTTGACGATGAAGCCGGCCCAGTCGGTGGCCTCCGACGCGCCCTCGCGGTCGAGCACGAAGCCGACGCAGAGCAGCGAGGCCCGTCCGATCGCCTCGCGCACCGCGCGGACCACCCGTTCCTGCGCGTCGCGGTCCAGCGGGCCGAGGCCGAAGCGCAGCTCCACCGTGCCGTCGTCGCCCCGGCTGATCCTGGCCCGTATCTCCTCGCCGCCGGACAGCCACAGCAGGAAGTCGACCCGGTCCAGGCGTTGCAGCCCGGTCAGCAGCACGAGTTGGTCCCGGCTCACCCAGGACTGCGTACCGGACGGGTCGGCGCCGGGGCTGATCAGGGTGATGCGCCGGGTGACCGGGTGGTCCGCCCGCACGCCCGCCGCCTCCAGGTCGCCGAGCAGCGACTCGGCGTCGGGGCGGCTCCAGCACAGGTGGTACGAGCAGAAGAAACCGTCACTCATCGGCGCGTCACCTCGGTACTCGTGGTGGCTGCCCGCCCCGCCCGCGACACCGCACGGGGCGGCGGCGTGGGGGCCGGCGGGTGGTCGGTACCCGAGCGTACGGGCCACCCCTGGTCCGGGGCCCGGATCCGGCGGCCCGCCCCGCGGACCCGTCCGGTCGCACCCCGGGGGCCGGGCCCGGCTCGTAGACTCGCCGGACGGGCCGACCGGTCCGCGGGGTGGGGACGGCGGGGAGTCGCGGCATGGTCATGTGGGTCCAACCGAGCGGCGCCGACGCGCTGTCGGCGCGCCAGGACGGCATACGCCGGACTTACGCGGAGGCGTTCGCGGGCCCGCCGTGGCACGAGGACCCGGGCCTGGCCGACGGCTATGTCCACCGCCTGGCGGAGGACGCCGCCCGTCCCGGTTTCAGGGCCGCGCTCGCGCTGAGCGGCGACCCGGAGGACCCGGACGCCGCCACGGTGGTGGGGTTCGCGACGGCCTGGACCACCGCCTCCCCCTTCCCGTCCGCCCGGGGCTACGCGGCCGTCGCCTCGGTCCTGGGCCCCGAGCGGACGGCGGCCTGGCTCGTCGGCGCGCTGGAGGTGGACGAACTCGCGCTCAGCCCGCACGCCCGGGGGACCGGCCTGGCGGCCGCGCTCCTGGAGACCGTCACCGCGTCCGCGCCCGGGGGCCGCTGCTGGCTGCTGACCTCGGCGGACGCCGAGCCCGCGGTGCGCCTGTACCGGCGGCTCGGCTGGCGCCGGGTGCCCGGCCCTGCGGGCGGCCCGGACATCGCCGTGTTCCTCGGGCCCGCGCATCCGGCGCTGCGTGGCCGGTGATCTCCCCGGCGAGGACGGCCGGGAACCCGGGCCCGCGCGTCCGGCGCTGCCTGGGCCGGCGCCGCGCGTCGGCGCATAAGCGGTGGACAACCCCGTCCCGCCCCGGGAAGCTGTGCGGCGATGACACGCACCGATACGCCTCCCGCATGGGACGAGCGCACCCAGCTGACCACCTTCCTCGACTACACCCGCGCCACCGCGGTGGCCAAGTGCGAAGGGCTCTCGCAGGAGAACGCCGTTCGGGCCCCCCTGCCCGGCTCCCCGCTGATGACCATCGCGGGGGTGGTCAACCATCTGCGCTGGGTCGAGTACTACTGGTTCGAGGTCGTCTTCCTCGGCGGCGAGGACGAGGGCCCGTGGACGGACGAGGACCCGGACCGCGAGATGCGGATCGCCGTCGACATGCCGCTCGCCGATGTGCTGCGGGAGTACGAGGAGCAGAGCGCCCGCTACCGGGAGCTGGTCGCGGCCCACGACTTGGACGCGCGAGCCGAGCGGAAGCGCTCGAACGGGATCAGCCCCGATCTGCGCTGGATCCTGCTGCACCTCGTCGAGGAGACGGCCCGTCACAACGGCCACATCGACATCATCCGCGAGATCCTGGACGGGACCACGGGGGACTAGCCGCGCCGGGCCCGGGCCAGCTCCACGTTGAACTGGGCCCCGGACAGGAGCGCCAGGTTGGTGAACCAGACCCAGATCAGGAACACCACCAGCCCCGCCAGTGAGCCGTACAGCCGGCTGTAGGAGCCGATGTACGTGGCGTAGAGCGCGAACCCCGCCGACGCGGCCAGCCACAGCAGCGCCGCGAGCACCCCGCCGGGCACCGCCTGCCGGGCCCGGCGGGCCGGTTCCGGGCCGGTGCGGAAGAGGACCGTGATCAGCCCGGCGACCAGGCACAGCAGCACCGGCCACTTCAGCACCTCCCACACCGCGTCCCCCACGTGGGTCACGCCCAGCCGGTGCCCCGCCCAGCGCGCCAGCGGACCGGTGAGCACGAGGGCGAACGCGCTGGCCATCATCAGCAGGAGCAGCCCGACCGCCCACGCCACGATGATGTGCGCCTGGCGCAGCGCCGGCCGGGTGTCCCGCACCCCGTGCATGGCGTGCAGCGCCCGCCGGAACACGGCGAGGTAGCTGGACGCGGACCACAGCGCGCTGACGGACCCGGTCGCGACGAGCAGCCAGACGGCGGTGCGCTGCTGGGTGGCGGCTTCCAGCGGCTCGCGCAGCGCGGTGGCGGCCTCGGCGGGCGCGAAGGCGGTGATGTCGGCTATCAGCGCACCGGTGGCGCCGGGGCTGGCGAGTCCGATGACGGACACGGTCACCAGGAGCGCGGGCAGCAGGGCGAGGATCGCGTAGTAGGTGAGGGCGGCGGCCCAGTCGGATATGTCGTCGTTCCACATCGAGACGGGCGTGCGGCGCAGCGCGAGCGGCCAGCGCCGGGCCCTTCCGGGGACGGGGGCGGGGGCGGTCTGCGGGGTTCTGCGCGGGTGGGGCGGGGCCCCGGCGGCGGTGCCGCTGGACTGGCTGGACACGGTTGCGGCTCCGGGGACGTGAGCGGTGTGGGAGGGACGGCGCCGGGTACGGGCCGGGCCCGCCCCCGCCTCTCCTCTTCTGCTCGGGTTCCCGCCCGGTACACCCGCTTCCGCGCCAGGGGGAGCCTCCGGCCCCCTCGTTGTCGTACCCCGTCCGTACGCTCACCCCCATGAGCGTCTCCCTCTACTGCACCGCGCGCCGCGCGACCCCGCTGACCGGGCCCGAGTCGGCCGCCGTCACCCGTGTCCTCACCGCGCGCCAGGCCTCGTTCCCGTACGAGGACGAGGAGAGCCTGTACGTGTACGACCCCCGGGTGGCGGAGCCGGGGACCGTCCTCGACGGCTCCGCCAAGATGCCGTTCGACCCCGGCCGGCTGCTGCCGGTGGTCGCCCATGTGCTGGACACGGTCACGGAGTTGCGCCGGACGCTGCCGGATGCCGACTGGCATGTGCACCTGGACGACCTGGACATCGAGTGGGACGAGGCCAAGGGGTACGAGCTGCCCGGGATGCGCGACCCGGACCTCATGGCGGAGCTTGCGGCGGAAAGCGATCGTTGAGGGACCGAAAACGGCTTGCCGATGTCCTGGACCCTGCCTAGCTTGGTGCGCATGGGTTCTCTGTGATACTCCCCCTGCGTCTGCGTTGAGCTCGGCTCCGCAGCAGCGCATTCTCCTGCGCCTCCGCGTTCTCATACCTTCGTGGCTCCCTGACGCCTGCCTGCCCTTCCGGCACGCGGCAGCGGTGTGCCGCCGGCGTGCGCGGACGCGCCCCGACCACCGCGCGCCGATCGGCACGGGCCGAGAAACAGGGGCTTCTCTTGCACACCGGACAACTCACACTTCACCACGTCACCCGCCGCTACGACGACCGCGTCGTGCTGGACGACGTCACTTTCACCGTCAGGCCCGGCGAGCGGGCCGGCGTCATCGGCGACAACGGGGCCGGCAAGTCCACGCTGCTCCGGCTCATCGCCGGCCTCGACCGGCCCGACAACGGCGAGCTGACCGTCGTCGCGCCCGGCGGTACGGGCTACCTCGCCCAGTCGCTCGCCCTGCCCGCCGGGGCCACCGTCCAGGACGCGGTGGACGCGGCACTCGTCGGGCTGCGGCAGCTGGAGGCCCGGATGCGCCGGGCCGAGGCCGGGCTCGCGGGCCTGGCCGGGGCGGAGCTGACCGCCGCGCTGGAGGCGTACGCGCGGCTGGTCGCGCGGTACGAGGCGCGGGCCGGTTACGAGGCCGACGCGCGGGTGGACATCGCCCTGCACGGTCTCGGGCTGCCCGGACTGGACCGGGACCGGCCGCTGTCCACCCTCTCGGGCGGCGAGCGGTCGCGGCTGGCGCTGGCGGGGACGCTGGCTTCCCGGCCGGAGCTGCTGCTGCTCGACGAGCCGACCAACGACCTGGACGACCGGGCGGTGGACTGGCTGGAGGACCACCTGCGGGCGCACCGGGGCACCGTGCTCGCGGTGACGCACGACCGGGTGTTCCTGGAACGGGTCACCACGACGATCCTGGAGGTCGGCGAGGGCCGGGTGACCCGGTACGGGGACGGCTACGAGGGCTACCTCGCCGCGAAGGCCGCCGATCGCCGGCGCCGGCTGCGGGAGTACGAGGACTGGCGCGACGAGCTGGCCCGTAACCGGGAGCTGGCCGCGTCCAACGTGGCCCGGCTGGAGGCGATCCCGCGCAAGGTGCCGCTCAGCGTGTTCGGGCACGGCGGGTTCCGGGCGCGGGGGCGGGGGCACGGGGCGATGGTCCGCATCCGCAACGCGAAGGAGCGCGTCGAACGGCTCACGGAGCGCCCGGTCGCGCCGCCGCCGGATCCGCTGGTGTTCGCCGCCCGGGTGACCACGGCCGAGGCGTCCGCTCCCCCGGTCGCGGCGGAGCTGGCCGGGGTCCGCGTCGGCCGCCGTCTCGCGGTGCCCGCCCTGCGGATCGGGGGCACGGAACGGCTGCTGGTCACGGGGGCGAACGGGGCCGGCAAGTCGACGCTGATGCGGGTGCTCGCGGGTGAGCTGCGGCCGGACGCGGGGACCGTGCGGACGCGGGGCCGGGTCGGGCATCTGCGCCAGGAGGAGACGCCGTGGCCGGCCGGTCTGACGCTCCCGGAGGCGTACGCCCACGGGCGCGGCGGTGACCTCGACGCGCACACGGAACACCTGCTGTCGCTGGGCCTGTTCAGCCCGGCGGACCTCCGCCTGAGGGTGGGCGAGCTGTCCTACGGGCAGCGGCGCCGCATCGAACTGGCCCGCCTGGTCGGCGAACCCGTCGGCCTGCTGCTGCTGGACGAGCCGACGAACCACCTCGCCCCGGCGCTGGTGGAGGAGCTGGAGGGGGCGCTGGCCGGGTTCGGGGGTGCGGTGGTCGTCGTCACGCACGACCGGCGGCTGCGTGACCGCTTCCGCGGGAGGCGGCTGGAACTGGACGGTGGGCGGGTGGTGGAACGTACGGGGGTGGCGTGACTGGCTGGTGAACCACTGGCGCGATGGCTGATGCAAGCCCCCTCCACAGGGGTCTGATATCGATCATATGAACACCAGCCGACATTTGGCAGCTGACTCATAGACAACCCCTGGGGGGGATTTGCACCTGTCTCCACTGAATCCGGTCGCACCGGCCGCGCGCCCTCGAAGCGCGCGAGCCGGATCGCGGCCTGCGCCGCGCTCCGGCGACCTCTATCTCTACGTCTCCACAGGGCGCATCGAGGGCCGGCCCTTCGAACCCGGCGTCAAGGTGGCCCCGGGCTGGCAGGCATACGACCAGACCGTCGGCATGAAGGACGCCACCGACGACGGCATCGGCGACGTCGTCACCCGGACCCCGGCCGGTGATCTCTCTTTCCACGAGGGCACCGGGGACCCGCCGGAGCCCTTCAAGGCACCGTTCAAGATCGGTTACGGGTACGACACGTACAACCAGCTCGTGGGTCTGGACGATGTCAACGGCGATGGTCGCGGTGACCTCATGGGCCGCAAGACGACTCCGGCAAGCGCAACGTCATAGCCGCCTCTCCCGAGGGCACCGGGTATGTGTACGAATCCCTGAACAACGACGAGCTCTACGGGGCGGATGAGAGTCCGTCCCTCTCCCGCGACGGCCTCAGTCGGAACGCCTCCTCCCTCAACGGTGACGGGAAATCCGACGTCCTCCGGGTGGAGGGCGACGACCTGTACCTCGGGTACAAGAAGATCAGTGCTGGATGGGGCGTCTACGACGACATCGTCGGCCCGGGCGACCTGAGCGGTGACGGCGCGGGCGATCTCCTCGCCCGCGACTCCGAGGGCGACCTGTTCCTGTACCAGGGGAACGGCAAGGGCACCGCGTTCGCCGCGAAGGTCAAGGTGGGCTACGGCTACGGCACCTACCGCTTCATCGTCGGCGCCGGGGACCTCACCGGTGACGGCCGGGCGGACGTGGTGGCGATCGCCAAGGGCGGCACGCTGTACGTGGCTGTACGTGTACGAGGGCACGGGGAAGGCGTCCGCACCGCTGAAGGCGCGCGTCACGATCGGCTCCGGCTTCCACATCTACAACAAGTTCGCCGCCGTGGACAACCTCAACGGGGACGGCAGAACGGGCCTGGTCGGGGTCAACGGCTACGGCGACCTCTACCGCTACGCGTCGACCGGGACGGGTGAGCTGAGCAAGCGCGTACTGATCGACTACGACTTCAACGAGTACAAGGCCCTGTACTGATCCCCCGCGCGGCGGCGGCCCTGGTGCGGGCCGCCGCCGCGCGGTGCGGGTCAGCTCTGCGAGCCGGTCTCGGTCTCGCCGCGCTGGAAGGAGACCTCCACGCGGCGGTTCTTCCGGCGGCCCTCCTCGTCCTCGTTGCTCGCGATCGGGTAGTCCTCGCCGTAGCCCCGGATCTCGAACGTGATCCCGGTACCGCCGAGCGCCTCGTCCAGCACGTTGTGGACGGCCTCGGCGCGCTTCTTGGACAGCACGTCACCGTGCTCGGACGAGCCGAGGTCGTCGGTGAACCCGAACACCCGGACCTTCTTGGCATCCTGCCGCTTGATCTCCTCGGCGATGGCGTTGATCCGCCCCTTGGCCTCACCGCTGAGCTTGGCGCTGTCCTTACCGAAGAGCACTTCCGCCTGAAGGGCGAACTTGATGTCGGCGTTGGTGTCCTCGCGCCGCTCCTCGCCGCCGAGGTCCTCGATGACGGACTTGATGTCGAGAACTTTGGGCGGGGCGAGGGTGGCGCCCTCGGGGAGCTTGAGGTCGGTGTCGGTCGGGTCGACCTCGACGGGGGGTTCGGCGGATGCGGAGGGGTAGGGACTGTCCCCGGCAACCGCGTGCGGGGCGACCGCCCCGACGACCCCCAGGGCGACCACCCCGGCGAGGAGCGTTGTTGTGACGCGGCGGGGGGTCATCCGGAGATCTCGATCGTCGCCGAACTGAAGCCCGGAAACTGAACGCTCACCTCGGAGGTCGTCGGAGCGGGTGCCGGGAACTGTGCGAAGAAGGGCAGGCTCGCACCCGAGTCGATTCCGGAGTCGTAGTTCGTCGTGGTCAGCGGACGGTCATTGGTGTCGCGGAGTACGTAGTAGCGCTTCTTCGCCTGGGAATCGACCAGCGTCATCGCCGCCAGGGAGGGGCCCGTCGCGACAACCGCTTCCTCCTTGCCGCTCCACTCGACTGGCGTGACCACGCGGCTGCCGGAGGTGTTCTTCAGCTCGCCCGTCAGCGTGAGGAAGCCGCCCTGGTCACGTTCGGCGGTGTGGATCACCATGTCGACGCCCATAGCCCCCTTGACGGTCGCCAGGATCTTGCTGGTGTCCTGATCCGTCTCGCCCTGCCCGGCCGGCTGCTTCTCGCCGGTCTCGGACGCCGCGGACGAGCTCGAAGGAGCCTTGTTCCCTGCGTCGTCCTTTCCGTCGCCGCCGCAAGCGGCCACGGAAAGAGTCAACGTCCCGATCAGCAATGCTGCGGCACCGGTTCGGCGCATGCTTCTCACGTACCGAATACTCATTGCTCCAGTTCCTTTGCGTCCACTCGCGATCGGTCAGTTTTCGGCCAGATGGACGGAAAAGAGATCAGCCATGTCAGGCATGGATTCCGCCCCTTCGGGATCAATCCCCCATTCCAAGCCGCCGTCACAGCGAACCTTGCCGATCGGCGTATGCGGCGTGTCCGGTGTATCCGGCATGTCCGGGGCCGGGTCCGGATCTTCGTCCGGGCCACTGTCCGGAGCAGGAATGAACGTGCAGCGCGGTTCGACAACAGCCACGGCCACGGCCTCCGCCTTCTTTCCCGCAGTGCCCGGAATGACGTTCGTGCTCATGCCCTTGTCCGACGTCAGGCTGACCTCGTAGCCCCACCTGCCGTCGGTCAGTGGCCGGCATCTCACCCCGCTCGCCTTGTTCAGGGCGGCGAACTCGGACGCTTTCCCGCAAGGTGCACCGAGCACTCCGACGAAGGCGGCGTTGAACACGGAGTCGAGGTAGTCGGGGTCCGTGAGGTGGGCCTCCAGATCCGGCGCGAGCAGGCTGCGTGATTCCTTGGCCGCCGCCAACGCGGCGGCATCGGCCGAGCTCTGCGCACCATTGCGCTGGATATCGGCTTCACCGAACGCCAAGAAGATCAACGCGACGAAGAGCAGGCCCGTCACCGCTGCGATGTACAGCGGTGTGGCCTGCCCCGACTCGCGCTTCACCCCTTCGATCCTCCACCCGATCCCCCGTTGAGAACAGAATCGATCTTCGCCTTGAACTTCGTGGCGATCGTCGTACCGAGGTTCGTGCTCATCAGAGCGATCACGATCGCGACCACGAGGATGGTGATGCCGACATACTCGATCGCGCCCTGCCCCTTGTCGCTGCGGCGTTTGACCGCCTCCATGACGGTGTTCTTCCAGCCGTTGATGTACGTCCGCGTGGTGACAACAGCTTGCAGCATCGTGTCCGTCATGGTGCCCCCTCCGATTTCGACCGACCGGGAATCGGTCGTTGGCCGATGTTGATGAAACGGGCGGCGGTGATCCGCGAATGGGACATGCCCGACGCGACCAGGTCCATCGCCTTCACCTCCCACCCACTCAGCTCCGAATGTCCCACAAATGGCCGCGGGGCGCGGCATTTCGAGGCGACCCAGTCAGCGGGCCCGCCTCAGCTGCCGAAGATCTCATTGATGTTCACGTTCGCCGCGTAGTAGAACCCCACCGCGATCAGGATGATCGTGCCCGGGAGCATGAAGCTCGTGACGATCAGCGTGGCCTTGGGGACGGCCTTGGACGCCTTGCGGCGGGCGTTCTGGGCGTCCGTGCGGCGCATGTCGTTGGCGATCTGGATCAACGTGTCCACGATGGGCGCGCCCAGCTCATCGCCCTGCTGGAGGGCGGAGACGAACATCGAGACCTGTTCGGACTCGTTGCGGCGGCGGAGCTGGTCGAAGGCGTCGCGTCTGCTCACGCCCATGTCCATCTGGCGCAGGGTGATGCGGAGTTCGTCCGACCACGGCCCGGTGTACTTCTCCGAGACCCGTTCCAGCGCCTGCCGGAAGCCGAGTCCGGCGGAGACGACGACCGCGAGGACGTCGAGGAAGTCGGGCAGGGTGCGCTCGATGTCGTCCTTGCGTCGGGCGATGGCCGCCCGGATGATCACGTCCGTCCAGAACAGGCCGTAGACCAGGAGGACGATGGCCAGGACCACCTGCCCGTTCATCAGCATCGCCAGGGCGGCGAGGATGCCGAGGCCGCCGAAGACCGCGCGCCGGGCGGCGTAGCGGTCGACCGTCAGGCCGCGCGGGTTGCCCGCCATGTCGAGCTTCCGGCGGATCCGGTCGACCCGTTTCGGGCCCATCAGCGACAGGACCCGGGGGGCGTACCGCATGCCGATGCGGTCGATGGCCGAGCCGGCGGCGCTGGTGCGGCTGGCGCCGACCTCCAGGGCGACGGCCAGGTCGTTGGGGAGCTTGGCATCCGCGCGGTACATGCGGATGCCCTGGAAGACGCCGAGGACGGCGAGTCCCATGACGGCGGCGAGCAGGAGTTCCATCTGTGTGTCCTCGTCGCTGTGCGGCCGTCAGATGCGGACGCGGGTGAGGCGGTTGATCAGGAAGAAGCCGAGGCCGTAGAGGCCGGCCGCGACGACGATCGCGATGCGGCCGGGTGTCGCGGCGGCCATGTCGTCCAGTGCGCCGCCCCGCATGCTGTTGATGAGGAGCAGGAAGAGCAGCCCGAGGACCGGGACGGCGACAGCGGTGACCTTCACCTGCGAGAGGAGGGTGGTGACCTCGCGCCGGGTCTCCTTGCGTTCCTCCAGCGTGTTGGTGAGGTTGCGCAGCGAGGAGACGATGGTGCCGCCCGCCCGGTTGGACAGGATGAGCGTGGAGACGAGGACGGTCAGCTCACGGGAGGGCAGCCGTTCCACGAGTTCGTTCAGGGCGTCGTCCAGGGAGTGGCCAATGGCGAGGCGGTCGGCCACCCGGCGCAGTTCCTCGTGGGCGGGATCGTCCAGCTCCTCGACGGCCATGGAGATGGCGGTGCGCAGGGCGAGTCCGGCCTGGGTGGCGTTGGCGAGTACGCGGGTGAGTTCGGGGAGCTGGCCGATGAACGCCTCGGTGCGTTTGGCGCGCTGCCAGTTGAGGAAGGCGTTGCCGCCCCAGGCGCCGATGACGACGGCGAGGAGCCCGAAGAACGGGGCGAAGACGGCCGCGGTGACGAAGTAGAGCCCGAGCAGGGCTGCGGCGACGTACACGGCGTACTCGCCGGGCGTGAGGTCGAGGCCGGTGACCGCGAGCTTCCGTTCGATGCGCTTGCCGAGGCGGGTCCGGCGCAGCTTGCGGTCGACGGACCGGAAGCGCCGGGCGCGCCCCTCGATCGCGAGAGGCCCGGTCCGGGACAGGCGGTCGATGAGGGCCCGCTGCTGTTCCCTGCCGGAGGCGAAGACATGCAGGCCGACGACGGCGAGCACACAGGCGAGCAGGGTCACGCCGACCGTCAGGAGCGGCAGGTTGTCCATGTCGGGAAGCGCCTTCCGGATGGGGGGTGGGCGGGCTCAGGCCGTGGGCGTACGGGTGTGCAGCTGCTCGTCGGTGTGGGCGACGCCGAACGCCGGGGGGACGGTCTCGTTCGCCATGTAGAAGCGGTCCGCGACCCGGCGGGGCACGGGGAAGTACGCGAACTGCCCGTACACGCGCCCGTCGGCGGCCATCGGGAGGGCGTCGAAGCGGCAGACGGACACGATGCGGTAGTCCTCGCGGCCGTACGAGTCCACGACGGCGATCTCCGTGACGCGGCGGGAGCCGTCACCGTGCCGGGTCAGCTGGATGATGACGTCGACGGCGCTGTTGATCTGGTCGTGGATCGCGGCGAACGGGATCTCGACCTCGGACATGGAGCTGAGGGTCTGGAGGCGCATCAGCGCGTCCTCCGCGCTGTTGGCGTGGACGGTGGCGAGGGAGCCGTCGTGGCCGGTGGACATGGCCTGGAGCATGTCCAGGGTCTCGCCGCCGCGGACCTCGCCGACGATGATGCGGTCGGGCCGCATGCGCAGGGAGTTGCGGACGAGCTCGCGGATGGTGACCCGGCCCTTGCCCTCGACGTTGGGCGGGCGGCTCTCCAGCGTGATGACGTGGGACTGCTGGAGGCGGAGCTCGGCGGAGTCCTCGATGGTGACGATGCGCTCGCCGTCGGGGATCAGCCCGGAGAGCGCGTTGAGCAGGGTGGTCTTTCCGGTGCCGGTTGCGCCGGAGACGATCACGTTGAACTTGGCGCGGACGAAGCCGGCGAGCAGGAGCAGCATGTGCTCGTCCAGCGAGCCGAGCGCGATCATCTCCTGGAGGGTGAAGGCCCGGGGGAAGCGCCGGATGGTGAGGATCGGGCCGGACAGGGAGAGCGGTGGGATGACCACGTTGACGCGCTCGCCGGAGGGGAGCCGGGCGTCGACCATCGGGTTCGACTCGTCCACGCGGCGGTTGACCGTGGAGACGATGCGTTCGATGGTCTGCATCAGCTGGTCGTTGGAGGAGAAGCGCATGGGGAGGAGTTCGAGGCGGCCGCCGCGCTCCACGTAGACCTGGTCGGGGCCGTTGACCATGATCTCGCTGATGGAGGCGTCCTCCAGGAGCGGTTCGAGGATGCCGAGGCCGAGCGCCTCGTCCACCACCCGGCGGATGAGCTGCGAGCGCTCCGCGGGGGACAGCACGGGGCCCTCGCGGCTGATGATGTGGCCGAGGACGCGTTCGAGCCGGGCCCTGCGGTCGGCCGCCGCGAGGGCGGACATCTCGGCGAGGTCGATCTCCTCCAGCAGTTTGGCGCGGTAGGCGCCGACGAGCCGGCTCTCCTCGCTCATCCCGTTCACGGGTTCGGGGCTGGTGATGCGCGCCCGCAGGCTCATGTGCTCAACTCCTTCGATTCCGGTCGGCGCCGCTTCGGTCGGGGTCAGTCGCGGGGCATGGTGGCGCTCTTCTCGACGGAGCCGAAGGAGAGCATCGGCAGCAGGCCGGGGATGGAAACCCGCACCTGTACGGTCACGGCCTCGCCGCCGGTCTCCTCGGTGACCGAAGCCCCGTCCGCAAGCCAGCCGCTCATGGACTCCTTCGCCACGGCGGCCGCCCGGCCCTGCTGGCCCTCGGTCGACGCCACCCGGGCCGCCGCCCGCGCGGCCGTGCCCGCCTGCTGGGCGGCGTAGACGGCGATGCCGAGCTGCGCCACGGCGAGCGCGACGAGGAGGAGCAGGGTGAGCACGCCCACGTACTCGACGGCGGCCTGCCCGCGCTGCCGGAAGCCGGAACGGCGCCGGGTCACCATGCGTCCCGCCTCTCGTTCCTGGCCTTGGCCTCGCCCGTGGCGTGCATGGGGACGCTGAACGCCCCGGGGAACAGCAGGGGTACGTCGACGCGCACCGTTGCGCTGACCAGCTCGCCGGAGCCGCCGGTGCAGACCACCCGGGCGTTCCAGGCGCCGGGGACGTCCTCGCGCCCCGCACGCTCGCAGGCCGCCCCCGGGTCGCCCTCCGCGACGGCGGCGGCCCGGACGGCCTTGTCGGCGGCGTTCCCCGCCAGGATGTACGTGTAGCAGACGAGCCCCGCCTGCCAGAGCAGGGCGAGGGTGAGGAGGATGAGGGGCAGGACGCCGACGAACTCGATGGCGGTCTGGCCCCGGTCGGAGCGGGCGTCACGGCGCACGCCCGCACGTAAGAGGTTCATGGCGCTCCACTCCCCCTCGGTGGTCATTTCGCCCGCGCCCGCCGGCCGCCCGACCCGCCGCGCTCGCCCTTCAGCCTGCCCGCCCGGGCGGCCGCTTCCGCGTTCTTGACCAGACCGAGGTCTCCGGCCAGTCCCCACAGGGCCTGTTTCACGGTGGACTTGGCGTCCAGGTCCTGGAGGCGTCCGGCGTCCACGACCGCCTGGAGCTCCTTGAAGCCGGCGGGGACGGCGATCCGGGCGACCTTGGTCGCGGTGATCTTCTCGATCAGCGCGGGCTGGATCTCCGTGTTGCGGGTGTGGCGGTTGACGAGGGTGGTGGTCTCCTCGGCCTTGCGGACCTGGAGCCGGTCCCAGAGCCGGACCATGCGCTTGGCGGCCCGGACGGCGATGACGTCCGGGGTGGTGACGAGCACGGTGCGGTCCGCCATCTCGACCGCCGCGGCGTTGGCCGAGTTCATGTACGTACCGCAGTCGATGACGACGATCTCGTAGCGGTGGCGCAGGGCGCTGACGGTCTGGCGTACGACGCGGTCGGTGACGTCCTCGCCGCGCTCGCCGTCGGCCGGGGCGAGAAGCAGGGCGACGCCGCTCTCGTGGTTGTACAGGGCGTCCTGGAGGACCCGGGGCGAGATGTCCTGGATGGTGGCGAGGTCGACCACGGACCGGCGGAACTGCACGTCGAGGTAGGAGGCGACGTCCCCCGACTGGAGGTCCAGGTCGGCCAGCGCGACGGTGTGCCCGGAGGCGGCGGCGGCCAGGGCCAGCTGGACGGCGGTGACCGTGGTGCCGACGCCGCCCTTGGCTCCGCTGACGGTGACGACGGTGCCGCCGGGTCCGGTGTGCAGCTCGGCGCCGGCCCCGAGGTGGCGGCGCACCCCGACGGACCAGCCGGACGCGGCCTGGACGCGCTGCGCCAGCTCCTCGTACGAGAGGGGCAGGCCGACCAGGCCGCGGGCGCCGGAGTCCATGGCGGCGGAGTAGAGCCCGGGGCTGGTGTCGGCGGTGACGAGGACGACGCCGACGGCCGGGAAGCGCAGGGCCACTTCCCGGATCAGCTCCAGCGCCGGGACCGGGCCGATCCGTTCGTGCACGAGGACGACCTCGGGCAGCTCGTCCAGGGATTCGGCGGCGAGCCGGGCGAGGGTGTCGAGCAGTGAGGTCGAGTCGCCGAGCGGGGCGGCCGGCTCCGCGTCGGGGAGCTGGCCGAGGAGCCCGGAGACGGCGCGGGCGGCGTCGGCGTCACCGACGGCCGGGAGGATGCGTGTGCTCATCCGGTCCTCACTTGGTCTTGTCTTCGTCGAGGTCGTAGCTGCCCTCGCCCGGGCGCAGGGTGGTGGGGCTGTCGGCGGGGAGCAGGGCGAGGCGTACGTGTTCGGCGAAGGACTCCGCGTAGGCGACGCGCTGGGCGTCGTCGGTGTCCAGGGCGAAGGTGATCGGCACGGCCTCGGTGGGGCCGTCGCCGCGGTCCTCCGGCTTGGGTTCGAGGGAGGTGAGCCGGCCGACGTCGATGACCCGGGCGTTGGCCACGATGACGCGCGAGGTGGGCTTCTCCTTGTCGTTGCGGCCGGCGAAGGTGGCGTAGATGTTGACGAGGTTGCCGGGCCGGATCTTGCCGGCGACGCCGGTCGCGGCGTCGATCATGATGGCGATCTCCTGCTGCCCGCTCTTCAGCTTCGGGCGGTCGACCAGCATGTCTTCCTGGAGCAGGGAGCCCGGGTGCAGTTCGGTGACGGCGATCTTGCCTCGGAGGGCGGAGAGGTCGGTGACAGCGCTCTTGGACAGCCACCGCTCGGGCATCGAGACCTTCTCGAACTGGTCCGCCTCCAGGGGCTTGTAGGGCGCGATGGTGGTCTTGACCCGGTACGCGGTCACCTCGGGGCCCACCTTCGCGTTCACGTCACCGATCACCCAGATCACACCGGCGAAGGCGGCGAGGGCGCACAGGACCGACAGGAGGAGCAGGATGACGCCGCGGCGTTGCCGTGAGTTCATGGGCTGAGCGACCTCGTTGGGGTATGTGGGCCGACGGGCGGTACGGGGCGGGGCGGTGGGCGGACCTCAGGGGTTCAGGGCGGCGGGGCCGCGCGTGCGGTCCTCGGGCGGGTGCAGGGGGGCGTTGCACAGGCCGCAGCGGTCGCCGATGAGTTCGTTTCCGCACCACGTACAGACCTCTCTGCGCACCGAGGAGACCAGTTGGTAGATCAGCGAGATGTCGGGCAGGTAGGCCACGAACTCGATCATCTTCGGGGTGCCCCACCAGCCGGCGGACTCGTCGGGCAGCACGGCCTCGTGGACCGCCTGCACCTGCCACGCACGGGCCAGCGTGCCGGTCACCCACTCCGACGGGGACTGCCCCCGGGCGACGAGGAGATGCGTGGCGAAGCGGGGGCCGGCGAGCTCCCCCGTACCGACCCTGACGAGCTGGGGCTGCGGGTTGGCGAGCACGCCGAACTGGGAGCCGGGAACCCAGGACTTGGCGTGCGACTTGAGGCTGACGGGCACCCGGTCGAGCCGGGCCACGGAGTGGAGCAGCGCGCCGGCGTGCACGTAGTGGGACAGGAGCCTCGCGGCGGAGGCGAGGACACCGGCACTGAAGTCGCAGACGGACAACTGCCGTAACTGGCGGACCAGTACGGCCACGCCGAGCGGCGGCAGGTCCGACTTGAGCAGGGCGATCCGGTCGCTCTCCAGGACCGAGCGGACGGTGTGCAGCCGGCGCTCGTGCGCGGCGGGCAGGCCGGCCGGGTAGACGGCGATGACGTGTCCGTGCTGCTCCAGGAGGCGCTGCATGTCGTCCAGCGCCTGGTCCAGGGTCTGTTCGCCGGGGGCGCGCAGGACGACCGCCGGGGGCGTCTGGCGGTCCTGCGGAGGCAGCACGAGGCCGGGACCGGTCACTGCTATGGCTGTCGGCACGCCGCTCCCCGTTCCTCGGGCCGCCGCGCACGGCCGCACTCGCTCCCCCGGGTGCTTCCGCTCGGATGCTCCCGCCTGAGCACTTTATCCACGTACGGCAGGACAGAGAACACTTTCAAGAAGCCTGCGGAGCACGGGTGATGAGGTCGCGCGCGGCTCCGGGGGCACCGGAGACCGCCAGAGGTCTTGACAACTTGATTGGTCTGGACCAGTTTATCGGCCAGCGGTGGCCACCGTTCCTCGATTCCACACCCCCGGCACCCCCGTGTCGTCCCCCCCGCCATCCCCGACTCCTCCCGGAGGCAGCAAGTGGATCGTTCCCCCGCCCCGAGCCGCAGAAGACGCCGTACCCGCCCGTTCCTCGGCTCCGCCGTGGCCGTCGTCGCGGCCGGCGCCCTGACCCTCACCGGGCTCGTGACCAGCGCCGAGGCCGCCGACGTCAACGTCGTCAAGAACGCCGGCTTCGAATCGGGCCTCGCGAACTGGACGTGTACCGGGAATTCCGGCACCACCGTCTCGTCCCCCGTGCACGGCGGCACCTCCGCCCTCAAGGCCACCCCGGCCGGCCAGGACAACGCCAAGTGCTCGCAGACCGTGGCCGTCAAGCCCAACTCGACGTACCAGCTCAGCTCCTGGGTCCAGGGCGGTTACACGTACCTGGGCGCCAGCGGCACCGGAACCACCGACGTCTCGACGTGGACGCCCGGCTCCACCGGCTGGACGCAGCTGAAGACCAGCTTCACGACCGGCGCGAACACCACGTCCGTCACCGTGTACACGCACGGCTGGTACGGCCAGGCCGCCTACCTCGCCGACGACATCTCGGTGACCGGCCCCGACGGCGGCGGCGGCACCGACCCCGGCCCGTCGATCCCCGGCGCCCCGGCCGGACTCGCGGTCGGCTCGACCACCACGTCCTCCATCGCCCTCTCCTGGAACTCGGTGTCCGGCGCGACCGGCTACACCGTCTACAAGGACGGCGTGAAGGCCACCGCCTCCACCGGCACCTCGGCGACCGTCACCGGTCTCGCGGCCGACACCGCGTACCAGTTCGCGGTGACCGCCACCAACGCCGCCGGTGAGTCCGTGAAGTCCGCGACCGTCAGCGGCCGCACCGCCAAGTCCGGCGGTACCAACCCGAACCCGGGCACCTCCGTGCCGAAGCACGCGGTCACCGGCTACTGGCAGAACTTCAACAACGGCGCGACCGTCCAGAAGCTCAGCGACGTGCCCGCGAACTACGACATCATCGCGGTCTCCTTCGCCGACGCGACGACCACGCCCGGTGCCGTCACCTTCAACCTGGACTCGGCAGGCCTGAACGGCTACACCGTCGACCAGTTCAAGGCCGACATCAAGGCGAAGCAGGCGGCCGGCAAGAACGTCATCATCTCGGTCGGCGGCGAGAAGGGCTCGGTCTCGGTCAACAGCGACGCGTCCGCGACCAACTTCGCCAACTCCGTCTACGCGCTCATCCAGGAGTACGGCTTCAACGGCGTCGACATCGACCTGGAGAACGGCCTCAACTCCACGTACATGACGAAGGCGCTGCGCTCGCTGTCGCAGAAGGCGGGCTCCGGCCTCGTCATCACGATGGCCCCGCAGACCATCGACATGCAGTCCACCGCGGGCGAGTACTTCAAGACGGCGCTCAACATCAAGGACATCCTGACCGTCGTCAACATGCAGTACTACAACAGCGGTTCGATGCTCGGCTGCGACGGCAAGGTCTACTCGCAGGGCTCGGTGGACTTCCTCACCGCGCTCGCCTGCATCCAGCTCGAAGGCGGTCTCGACCCGTCGCAGGTCGGCCTCGGCGTCCCCGCCTCCACCCGGGGCGCGGGCAGCGGCTACGTCGCCCCGTCGGTCGTGAACGCGGCCCTGGACTGCCTGGCCAAGGGCACCAGCTGCGGCAGCTTCAAGCCGTCGAAGACGTACCCCGGGGTGCGCGGCGCGATGACCTGGTCGACCAACTGGGACGCCACGGCCGGCAACGCCTGGTCGAACGCGGTCGCCCCGCACGTCCACGGCCTCCCGTAAACCACATCCCCATGACCAGCAGCGCCGCCGCTCCCCCGGCGGCGCTGCTGCGTGTGGGGCTGGTCTTCGATACCGGTAAAGCAACAGTCCTGTACGGGAGTTGACCCGCCGCATGGCTGTGCGCGCCCGGACGTGGCACCGTTGTGGGGCGCGGTGCTGGGCGACGGGGGGAGCGACATGGCCGGGGCGCGGATCGAAGCGCTGGGCGGGGGCGATCCGGTGACGCTCGGGCCGTACCGGCTGCTCGGGCGGCTGGCGTCCGGCGGCATGGGCCGGATCTATCTGGCCCGGGCCGGCGGCCGGGACCTCGTCGCCGTGAAGACGCTCCTCGCGGAGGGCCGGGTCAGCGACACCGACCGGCGGCGATTCGCCCGTGAGGTGGCGGTCGCGCAGCGGGTGGACAGCGCCTTCACCGCGCGCGTACGGGACGCCGATCCGGACGCCGCGCGGCCCTGGATGGCCATCGACTACATCGCCGCTCCCCCGCTCTCCGAACTGGTCCGCTCCTGCGGGGTGCTGCCCGCATCGGCCGTACGGTGGATCGCGGCCGGCACCGCCCAGGCCCTGGTCACCCTGCACGGGGTGGGGATCGTCCACCGCGACGTGAAGCCGCAGAACGTGCTGCTGCCGCTGGACGGCCCCCGGGTCATCGACTTCGGCATCTCGCACGCCAGCGACCTCACCCTGACGGGCCTCACGCTGGGCACGATCGCCTTCACCTCGCCGGAGCAGGCGCGCGGCGAGGAGTCCACGGCCGCCTCCGACGTGTACTCGCTGGGCGCCACGCTCTTCCTGCTGGCCACCGGCCGGGCGCCCTACCGTGCGGACGGCGACACGCTGCGGCTGCTGGCCCGGGTGCAGCGCGGCGAGCTCGACCTGTCCGGGCTGCCCAAGGAGCTGGTCGCGACGATCCGGCCGTGCCTGGCGGTGCAGCCCCGGCACCGTCCGACCCCCGCCGAGCTGCTGGCCCGCTTCCGGGAACAGCAGGCCGGGCTGCCGATGACGACGAGCGGCACGCGCTGGCTGCCGCCGCGCTGGACGGCGCTGATCGACGCGTACGCGAACCAGGGCCTGGAATGGGCGGGCGGCCGGTCCCCGGGCGGCCCGTCGCACACCCCGACCGTGACGCAGCGGACGCGCGCCGTCCCGAAGCCGCCTCCGACGCTGGTGTACTCGCCGGAGCGGCAGGCCCGGGCCGGCCGCGACCGCACCCGCCGCGAGCTGGCGGCCCTCGCCCAGCTGGCCGAGCGGCAGCGCGCGGAGCGCGAGCAGTCGGAGCGCGAGGAGGCGGAGCGGGTTGCCCGCCGGCAGGCGGAACGGGCCGAACGCGAACGGGCCGAAGCGGCCAGGCAGGCCGAACGCGAGCGCGCCGAGGCCGCCCGCCGCGAGGCCGCCCGCCTGGAGGCCGAACGCGTGGCGCGGGTGCGGGCGGCGCAGGAGCGGGCCGACCGCGAGCGCGCCGCCCGTCAGCGCGCCGAGCGGGACCGGGCCGACCGTGAGGCGCGGGCCCGGGCCACCTCGCCCGCCCCGGCCCCCGTCCCGGCGGGCCCGCGCACCGGCTCGTCGTCCTCCGGCGCCACCGCCCTGGGCTGGCTGCTCGCGCTGGTCGCCGTGGCGGGGCTGCTGACGTGGCAGCCGTGGGAGAAGGCGGGCGGCGGTTCGGCCTCGGGCAGCAGCGCGTCCGGCTCCGTCACCTCGGGCAGCGACCTCGACACGCACACGGACGACAGCACGACCGCCGACACGGACACGGACACGTCGGGCAGCGGCGGCGGCTCGACGGACAGCGACTCCGACACCGACGACACCGTCACGGAGCGCCCGACGCCCACCCCGACACCGACCCCCACGCCCACCATGGACTCCACCGACCGGGCGTTCGCCGCCGTGCACGCGGGCGACTGCCTCAACGTGTACAACGACGGCTACGACAACATGAGCGCGAGCCGCCCGGTCCGGGTGAACTGCACCGCCTCGAACGCGTACATGCACGTCAACCGGGTGAGCACCCGCACCGGCGCGTCCAGCTCGTGCGACACGGGGGCGGGCTTCACCTGGTGGAGCCGGTCGGGCGACGACGGGATCACGCGGACGCTGTGCCTCGACCGGGTGTACCGGGCGGGCCAGTGTTTCCCGGCCGACGTCACCGGGGAGACCAACGCGGACCTGACCGTGGTGTGGCGCTGCAACGCGTCGAAGGTGCCGAAGGCGGGCCAGTCGATCCTGCGCATCACCGGCTTCTACCGGGCCCCGAAGGCGGGCCAGAACTGGACCTGTCCGGCGGGGCCCGGCGAGCGGTTCTGGTACTGGCAGGTCAACCAGGGCCGCAGCATCATCTGCGCCTCGGCCGCCTGACCCGTACCCGTACCTCGTACGCGTACGCGTACTCGTACTCGTACTCGTACTCGTACGCGTACGGCTAGATCACCAGGCTGAGCAGCGCCGCGACGACGAACCCGGCGACCGACAGGACGGTTTCCAGCACGGTCCAGGACTTCAGGGTGTCGCGTTCGGAGATGCCGAAGTACTTCGACACCATCCAGAAGCCGCCGTCGTTGACGTGCGAGGCGATGATCGAGCCGGCCGAGATCGCCATGATGATCAGCGCGAGGTGCGCCTGCGAGAAGCCCTGGTTCTCCACGAGCGGGACCACGATGCCGGCGGTGGTGACGATGGCGACGGTCGCCGAGCCCTGGGCGATGCGCAGCACGGCCGAGATCAGCCAGGCGAGCAGGATGACGGGCAGGCCGACGTCGTTGAAGGTGTCGGCGAGCGCGTCCGCGATGCCGCTGCCCTTGAGCACGGCACCGAAGATGCCGCCGGCGCCGACGACGAGCAGGATGTTTCCGACCGGCTTCAGCGAGGAAGTGGACACGGATTCCAGGGACTTGCGGGACCAGCCGCGCCGGATGCCGAGCAGGTAGTACGCGAGCAGCAGCGCGATCGTCAGGGCGACGAAGGGGTTCCCGAAGAACTCGATGACCGAGCGGCCCGTCGAGGGGTCCATCGCGATCGAGGAGAACGTGGCGGCGAGGATCAGGATCAGCGGGGTGCCGATGATGGCGAGCACGGTGGAGAGCGCGACCGGCGCCTCGTGCGGGGTGACCCCGGCGGCCCGCTGCTCGGCGACGACGGCGGCCTTCGCCTCCTCGGCGGCCTCCACCATGTCCTGGGGGACGTCCACGAAGATCCGCTTGCCGATCCAGGCGGCGTAACCCCAGGCGGCGAGCACGGACGGGATGCCGACGAGGGCGCCCATGAGGATGACCCAGCCGAGCGAGACGTGGAAGAGGCCTGCGGCGGCGACCGGGCCGGGGTGCGGCGGCAGGAACGCGTGGGTCATGGACAGGCCCGCGAGCAGCGGCATCGAGTAGAGCAGAATCGATTTGCCGGACCGCTTGGCGGCGGCGTAGACGATCGGCGCGAGGACGAAGATGCCGACGTCGAAGAAGACCGGGATGCCGAAGATCAGACCGGTCAGGCCCATCGCGAGCGGGGCGCGCTTCTCGCCGAAGAGCCGCAGCAGCCGGGCGCTCAGCACCTCGGCGCCGCCGGAGACCTCCAGGATCGCGCCGAGCATCGTGCCGAGCCCGATGATGATCGCGACATGGCCGAGGATGCCGCCCATGCCCGATTCGATGACGGAGACGGCGGCGGACTTCTGCACGGTGCCGAAGAGTTCGGTCACGGAGAGCCCCGCGCCCAGGCCGACGGCTATGGAGACCGCGAGCAGCGCGACGAACGGCTGGAGCCTGATCTTGATGATCAGGAAGAGGAGGAGCGCGATGCCGAGGGCGGCGACGGTCAGCAGACCGGGCGTGCCGTCGATGAGGAGGAGGAGTCCACCGGTGTGGGGTGGCGTCTCGGCGGGGGTGGGACCTGCGGCGAGCTGCATGGGTAACTCCGTTGTTCGTCCATGTTTCTGGGCAGGGGGGACCGCGGCACGGCGCCTCGGGGATGTGCGGCGCCGTGCCGGGCAGGGTGCGGATTACGGGGATGGCTCAGCCCAGGACGGCGAGGGCGTCGATCTCGATGAGGAGGCCCTTCGGGAGGCCGACGTAGACCGTGGTGCGCGCGGCCGGGGCCTCCTTGAGGTTCTGCTCGGCGAAGTACGCGTTGTAGATCTCGTTCATCTCGGCGAAGTGGTCCACGTCCGTGAGGTAGACGCGCATCATCATCACGTCGTCCCAGCTCGCGCCGCCCTCCTCCAGGATCGCCTTGACGTTCGCGAAGGTCTGGAGGGTCTGCTCGCGCAGGGTGGGGCCGGCCGGGGTGGGCGCCTGGCCCTCGACGGCGGGGAGGAAGCCGACCTGGCCGGCGACCTGGAGGATGTTGCCCTTGCGCACGCCGTGCGAGAACTTCGCGGGCGGCGTGGTGTGGGTGCTGGGGGTGAGCGCGGTCTTGTCGGTCATCGCTGATCAGACTTTCTTGGGTCGGTTGCTGCCGGAGTACTCCCGGCTGATGGTGTCGGCGGTCCGACGGACCAGGGGGAGCAGGGTGAGGAGTTCCTCGGCCGTGACGACCACGTTCGGCGCGGAGACCGACATCGCGGCGACGACGCGCCCGTCGGCGCCGCGAATGGGGGCGCCGACGCAGTTGATGGACTCCTCGTGGCCGCCGAGGTCGGTGGCCCAGCCCTGTTCGCGTACGGCGGCGAGCTCCTTGAGGAACGCGGCGGCGCCGGGCGTCGAACGGGACGTGTACATGGGGTAGTCGAGCTTGTCGGCGATGGCCCGCCGCTCCGTCTCGCTCAGGTCGGCGAGGAGCAGCTTGGCCACGGCGGCGACGGTGATCGCGACGGGCTTGCCGATCCGCGAGTACATCCGGACCGGGTAGCGGCTCTCGACCTTGTCGATGTAGAGGACCTCGTTCTCCTCGTACACGGCGAGGTGGACGGTGTGCCCGCAGAGCTCGTTCAGCTCGGCGAGGTGCGGGTGGGCGATCTCGCGTACGTCGAGGTTCTCCACGGCCTCCTGCGCGAGCGCGAAGAGCCGTGCGCCGAGGCGGTAGCGCTGGTCCTGCTGCCGGTAGACGAGCCCGTGCTCGTGGAGCGTGCGGAGCAGGCGCAGCGCGGTGGACTTGTGGACGCCGAGGCGGTCGGCGACCTGTCCGAGGTCGGCGGGCCCCTGGGCGAGGAGCGGCAGGATGCTCAGCGCGCGGTCGACGGTCTGGCTCATGGCGTACGTACCTCCGTGTCGTCCCCCGTCCACCCGGGGCCGAGACGCAGTCTCCCCCAGGCGTCGTCGTCCAGCGCAGCCAGCCGGTCGGCCCGCTCGCGCGGGGGCGGTGCGGTGAGGTCGCCGGGGACGGTGAGGACCGCGGCGGCCATGAGGTGCCCGTGCCGCGCCCGGTCCCGGACCGGGAGTTCACGGAGGGTGGCGGACAGGAACCCGGCGGCGAAGGCGTCGCCGGCGCCGACGGGGGCGACGACGTCGACACGGAGCGCGGGGACGTGGGTGACCTCATCGGCCCCTTCCGGGGCTCCGGGGCGGAGCCCCGGTTCATGGGAGAACACCGTCACACCGTCGGCGCCGTGCTTCACCACCACCACCCCCGGCTCCGGCAGCGCCTCCCGGATCGCGGCGGCCCCCGCGACCCCCCACGCCGACTCCGCCTCGTCCTCCCCCACGAACACCACGTCCGCCCGCCGCGCCAGATCCAGCAGCACCGCGGGGGACTCCTCCCGCCACAGCCCCGGCCGGTAGTTCACGTCGAACGAGATCAGCGGCCGCCCCTCGCGCGGGGCGGTCAGCTCGTGGAGCAGGGCCAGACAGTCAGCGGACAGCGCGGCGGTGATCCCGGACAGGTGCAGGATCCGCCCGGAGGGCAGCTCGTCGCACGGCACCGTCACGGGCGACATCGCGGAGGCCGCGGACCCGGCCCGGTAGTACGCCACCTCGTGGACGTCCGTGGCCCGGTCCGTGGCCGTGCGGAAGTAGATCCCGGTGGGCCGCGAAGGATCGCGCCGTACGAAGGACGTGTCCACGCCGTACGCGGCGACCGCCTCCACGAGGTGGTCGCCGAAGCCGTCCGCCCCGACCCGGCTCACCCAGGCCGCCCGGTGCCCGGCCGCGGCCAGCGCGCAGGCGACGTTGGACTCGGCGCCGCCGATGCCCCGGTCGAAGGACGGCACGTCGGCGAGGCGCCCGGGCCGCGAGGGCAGGAACGTCACCATGGACTCACCGAGGCACACGACGTCGGCGGGCGTGGTTCCGGACACGCGGGGCTCCTCAGCAGTCGGGCGGCGGCACCGGCACTCACCATTGACCGGGCGTCGGCTCGGATGTTAGACAGCCCTGAGCGATATACGCAATGGGTGTTGCATATGTTGCAATCGCACCCTGACCAGATCACACCCTGACCGGACCCGGACCGAGGAGACCCCATGGCCGCCGCGCCCCACGTGACCGCTCTCGCCGACGAACCGGTCGACCACCGGTTCAAGGGCCTCCCGCCCGACGCCGAGGGCCTGACCGTCGGCGCCCTGGCGGCCGAGCGCCGCAACCTCTTCGGCGGCGGCTTCACGACCCCCGTGCTCGCCCTGTCCGCCGAGTCGGTCGAGCACAACCTCGCGCTCCTGGAGACGTACGCGGAACGCCACGGCCTCGCCTTCGCCCCGCACGGCAAGACGTCGATGTCCCCGCAGCTCTTCGCCCGCCAGCTGGAGCACGGTGCGTGGGGCATCACGGCCGCCGTTCCCCACCAGGCGCGGGTCTACCGCGCGTTCGGGATCGGCCGGATCTTCCTCGCCAACGAGCTGGTCGACGCCGCCGCGCTGCGCTGGCTCGCGTCCGAGCTGGACGCCGACCCGGACTTCACCTTCGTCTGCTACGTGGACTCCGTGCGCGGCGTCGAGCTGATGGACGAGGCCCTGCGCGCCGCGGGGGCCTCCCGCCCGGTCGGCGTCGTCGTGGAGCTGGGCGCGGGCGAGGGCGCGCGCACCGGCGCGCGGACCGAGGCGGACTGCGCGGCCGTGGCGGACGCGGTGGCCGGGGCGCCGGCCCTGCGTCTGGTCGGCGTGGCCGGATACGAGGGCGAGGTGCCGGACGCGGACGGCGACCGGGTCCGGGCGTGGCTGCGCAGGCTCGTCGCGCTGGCCGCCGACTTCGACGCGGCGGGCCGCTTCGGCGCGCTGGGGGCCGGTGAGCGCATCGTGATCAGCGCGGGCGGCAGCGCGTGGTTCGACGCGGTCGCGGACGTGTTCGCCGAGATCCCGGAGCTCTCCGCCCCCGTACTCAAGCTGCTGCGCTCGGGGGCGTACGTCTCGCACGACGACGGGCACTACCGCCACCTCACGCCGTTCAACCGCGTCCCGGAGGAAGGCGCGCTGCGGCCCGCGTTCCGGCTGTGGGCGCAGGTGGTGTCGCGCCCGTCCGCCGGGCAGGCGTTCCTCAACGCGGGCAAGCGCGACGCGGCGTACGACCTGGACCTGCCCGAGGCGCAGGTGGTGCGCTCGGCCCGGGACGGCTCGGAGCGTCCGGCCGAGGGGATCACCGTGACCGGCCTGTCCGACCAGCACACCTGGGTCCGCACGGACGAGGGAGCGCGCCTCGATGTCGGGGACTGGGTGGGGATGGGCCTGTCCCACCCCTGCACCAGCTTCGACAAGTGGCAGCTGATCCCGCTCGTGGAGGCGGACGGCACGGTCACGGACTTCATCCGCACGTTCTTCTGAGCGGCATTCCCAGCGGCGTTCCAAGCCCCTCCGGCTTCTCATCACTTCAAGCCCCGCCGGCGATCGAGGAGCGGGGCCCGGGGGCGGAGCCCCCGCTCCCGGACCCCGAAAGGCACTCCATGGACCTCGTCATCCGCGATGCGACCGTCATAGACGGCACCGCCACTCCCTCCTACCGCGCCGACGTGGCCGTCACCGACGGCCGCATCGCGGAGATCCACCGCGAGGGCTCCCCGGGCCCCCGCCCCGCGGGGAGGCGCACCCTGGACGCCGCCGGCCTCGCCCTGTCCCCCGGTTTCATCGACATGCACGCCCACAGCGACCTGGCGCTGCTCCGCGACCCGGACCACAGCGCGAAGGCCGCGCAGGGCGTCACGCTGGAGGTCCTGGGCCAGGACGGCCTGTCGTACGCGCCCGTGGACGACCGCACGCTCGCCCAGGTCCGCCGTTCCATCTCCGGCTGGAACGGCGACGGCGAGGACATCGACTTCGACTGGCGGACCGTCGGCGGCTACCTGGACCGCCTCGACCGCCAGGGCATCGCGGTCAACGCCGCCTACCTCATCCCGCAGGGCACGGTCCGGATGTACGCGGTGGGCTGGGACGACCGCCCCGCCACCGAGGCCGAGCTGGACCGGATGCGCCGGCTCGTGGACCAGGGCATGCGCGAGGGCGCGGTCGGCATGTCCTCGGGCCTCACCTACACCCCCGGCATGTACGCGGACGACGCCGAACTCACCGAGCTGTGCCGGGTGGTGGCCGCGCACGGCGGCTACTACTGCCCGCACCACCGCTCGTACGGGGCAGGCGCCCTGGAGGCGTACGAGGAGATGGTGCGGCTCACCCGCAGCGCGGGCTGTTCCCTGCATCTGGCGCACGCGACCATGAACTTCGGGGTCAACGAGGGCCGCGCCCCCGACCTCCTCGCCCTCCTGGACGACGCGCTCGACGCGGGCGCCGACATCTCCCTCGACACCTACCCGTACACCCCCGGCTGCACGACCCTCGTCGCGATGCTGCCCAGCTGGGCGAGCGAGGGCGGCCCGGAGGCGGTCCTGGCCCGGCTGGCCGACGCGGAGACGGCCGCCCGCATCCGCCACGACCTGGAGATCGTGGGGTCGGACGGCTGCCACGGGGTGCCGATCGAGTGGGACACCATCGAGATCTCCGGCACCGGAGCGCCCGCACTCGCCGGATACGTCGGGCATACGGTGGCCGAGTCCGCGGCCCTGCGGGGCGAGGAGCCCTGGGTGACCGCCCGGCGGCTGCTGGTGGAGGACCGGCTCGGGACGACGATCCTCCAGCACGTCGGCCACGAGGAGAACGTCCGGCAGATCATGCGCCACCGCGTGCACACGGGCGGCAGCGACGGCATCCTCCAGGGCGACAAGCCGCACCCCCGCGCGTACGGCACCTTTCCCCACTACCTGGGCCGGTACGCACGCGAGCTGGGCATCCTCTCCCTGGAGGAGTGCGTCGCCCACCTCACCGCCCGCCCTGCGGCCCGGCTGCGCCTCCCCGACCGGGGCCTCGTACGCGAGGGCTACCGCGCCGACCTGGTGCTCTTCGACCCGGCGACGGTCGCGGCGGGCTCGACGTTCAAGGCCCCCCGTACCCTGCCGGTGGGCATCCCGCACGTGCTGATCGACGGCCGCTTCGTGATCGAGGACGGCAGGCGGACGCAGGTCCTGGCCGGGCGTTCGGTGCGCTCGACGGAGGGCGCAGTGTAGTTTCTGCGGACGCCGCCAGGGCAACCGGGTGTCATGAATATCTCTGCGACAGCCTCGAAGAGTCACGGAAAGGCCCGGCAGGCGGGGAACAGCACGGCCGTCGAGACGGCCGGCCGTGCGGGGTTCGTTGCGCGCGGGGCCATCTACTTCCTCGTCGGCTTTCTCGCCCTGCGCATCGCGTTCAGCGGCGGCGACAGCGACGGCAAGGGCGGCGGCGGAAAGCAGGCGGACCGGGGCGGGGCACTCGCGGAGATCGCGCAGAAGCCCTTCGGCCACGTCCTGCTGTGGGTCCTGGGCATCGCGCTCGCGGGCATGGCCCTGTGGCGGCTGTCCGAGGCGGCATTCGGCGCGGCGGGTCCGGACGGCCACAAGGCGACCAAGCGGCTGGCCTCCGGCGGACGGGCCGTCTTCTACGGCTTCGTCGCCTACTCGGTCCTGTCGTTCGCGGCCGGTGACAAGGGCAGCGGCAGCGGCAAGGGCGACGCCCGCTCGCAGGACGTCACGGCCCGGGCGCTGGACCTGCCGGGCGGGCGCTGGCTGGTGGGCGCGGCCGGTGTGGGCATCGCCTGCGCGGGCCTGTGGATCGCGGGCCGCGCCGCGCTGCGCAAGTTCCACAAGCACCTGCGGATGGGCGACATGTCGCCGGCCATGCGGCGGGCCGTGGACGTCACCGGGATCTTCGGCGGCGTCAGCCGGGGCCTCGTCTTCGCGGTCGCCGGAGGTTTCGCGGTGTCCGCGGCGGTGAAGGCGCGCTCCGGTGAGGCCAAGGGCATGGACGACACCCTGCGGTCCTTCAGCGCCACCCCGGCGGGCCCGTGGCTGCTGGGCCTCATAGCCGTCGGCCTGGTCGCCTTCGGTCTCTTCTCCCTCGCCAACGCGCGGTGGCGCAAGCTCTGAACCGCGTGACGCGCGACGAAGGGGCGGGGCCGCGGCGGCCCCGCCCCTTCTCACGTACGACGGGTCACGGCTTGGGCAGCGCACACCCCGCACGGTTCAGGTCGAAGACGTTGCCGGTGCCGATGCACGCGGCGATGCCGTAGGTCTCCTGGGCGTAGTTGATGCCCTGGCGGACCGTCACCTGCCCGTTCTCGTCGACCTCGCACGGGTTGTTGTCCGTGCAGCGCCCGCCGTCCTCGTTACCGGTGTTGTTGACGGCGACGACCTTGCCGGTGGCGTTGTCGATCACGGGCGAGCCGGAGGTGCCGCCGATGGTCTGGCAGGCGGAGGTGTAGCGGACCGAGTCCTTCCAGGTCCAGCTCCCCTCCTTGAGGCGGTAGACGAACCCGTCCACGTTGCAGCTGTACATGCGCTTCCAGTACCCGGACGCGACGGTGATCGCGGTGCCCGCGACGGGATGCGTGGTGCTGAGCTCCAGCGCCTTGATGCCGTAGCGGCTCTCGATCTGCGCGTACGTGGAGGTGAGCTGGTACACCGAGATGTCGGTGTCCGTCATCGTCCCGTACGCGATCTTGCTCGCCCGGACCGTGCCGACGCCGCTGCCCGAGGCGTTGAGCAGGGTGAAGCTGCGGCTGGACGAGCGGTTGAACACGACCGCGCCGGGGGCCGGGAAGCCGGTCTCCAGGCAGTGCCCGTTGGACAGCACGAGGGCCGGGTCGCCCGGCTGCGAGGACGGCGTGCGGACGACCGAGCCGGAGCAGTTGCTGAGCGCCACGGTCCCGGCGAAGTTCACCGCCTTGGCGCGTATCGGCTTGTCGGTCCCGACCGCGGTGTGGCCGGACGGGGCCGAGGCCCCGGCCGTGCCGGCCGGTGCCGCGCCGTGGCTCGTGGCCGCGGTCGCGGGTGCGATGCCCGCTCCCAGGAGCAGCACCGCGAAGAGTGCACCGACGAGAGGCTTTTTCATGTGGGGGTCCCCTCTTGTGAATGAACAGAGCGCGACTGGCCTCTGCGACCGAAGTTCCTTCGGTTTGACATGCGCATGTTGGCGTACGCAGAGGGGGCGCACAAGGGGCGGGTTCCGGCCGCGCGTTCAGGTCACCAGACCCTGCCGGTAGGCGTAGACGACCGCCTGGACGCGATCGCGGAGCCCGAGCTTGGCGAGGATGCGTGAGACGAACGTCTTCACGGTCTCCTGGCTGATCACGAGCGCGCCCGCGATCTCGCTGTTGGAGAACCCGTCCGCGATGAGGCGCAGGACCTCCAGTTCGCGCGGGGTCAGCGGGATGTCGGACGAGGTGTCCCCGGCGGGACGGATCCGGGCGGCGTAGCGGCCGACCAGCCGGCGCGTCACCTCCGGGTCTATCAGCGCCTGGCCCGTGTGCACGGTCCGGATGCCGTGCAGCAGCTGGGCGGGCGGGGCGTCCTTGAGCAGGAACCCGCTCGCCCCGGCGCGCAGCGCCTCGTACACGTACTCGTCCAGGTTGAAGGTGGTCACCACAAGCACCTTGACGGGCCGCTCCACGCCCGCCCCGGCCAGCAGCCGGGTCGCCTCGATGCCGTCGAGCTCGGGCATGCGGATGTCCATCACCACGACGTCCGGGCGCAGCCGCCCGGCCATCTCGACGGCGGTCCGCCCGTCGCCGCACTCGCCCGCCACCTCCAGGTCCGGCTGGGCGTCGATGATCGTGGCGAGGCCGGTGCGGACGAGCACCTGGTCGTCGCAGACGAGGACGCGGGCCGGTGCGGTCACGACGCGCTCCCCGAGGGTATGCGGGCCCGCACGAGGAAGCCGCCGTCCGGACCGGGCTCCGCGCGGAACTCGCCGCCGAGGACGCCGACCCGCTCGCGCAGCCCGGCCAGCCCCCGTCCGCTGCCCGGGGGCACCTCGGCGCGCGTCCCGGAGCCGTCCGTGCCGACCTCCACGGTGATCTCTCTTCCGCCGTGCCGCACGCGCACCGAAGTCCGGCCGCCCTGGGCGTACTTGAGCGCGTTCGTCAGCGCCTCCTGCACCACACGGTAGGCCACGAGCTCGGCGCTCCCGGTGGACTCGGCGGGGGCGCCCTCCTCGCTGAAGTCCACGCTCTGCCCGGCCCGCCGCGCCTGCTCGACCAGGACCGGAATGCGGCCGACGGACGGCTCCCTGTCCCCGGCGCCGTGGCCCGGGTCGAGCAGGTCGAGCAGGTGGCGCAGGTCGTTGACGGCCCGCCGTCCGGTGTCGGTGACGCTGTTCAGGGCGCGGTCGAGCCGGTCGGGCGCGGCGGTCAGATAGCGGGCCGCCTCCGCCTGGACGATCATCGCCGTCACATGATGGGTCACCACGTCGTGCAACTCCCTTGCGATCCGGACCCGTTCGGCGGTACGGCTCTCCTCGGCGACGCGGAGCCGGCGGTCGGCCTCGGCGGCCCGGGTGGCGCGCAGCCATGCTCCGACGCCCCAGACGAGGGCCAGCACCAGGTAGAACGTCAGGAACTCGTCCACCGGCTCGGTGCCGTACCGGTGCAGGGCGAGCGCCAGCGGCACGTACGCGGCGGTCAGGGCGAGGGCGGCGAGGCGCCGGTGGCGGTCCAGGTGGGCCCCCGCGCTCAGCACGGCGAAGGGCAGCGCGGTCCCGGCGACCATGTGGTAGCCGCCGAGCTGGTCGACGGCGAAGCCCAGCGCCACCAGGGCCAGGCAGACCACCGGCCACCGCCGCCGCAGGGCGAGCGACAGGCTCTCCAGTACGGCGGCCGACGCGGCCAGCGCGTCGAACGGACGCTCCGGTACGGCGCCCAGCTGCGTCCCGTGGCGGTGAAAGGCCGGGATGAGCGACAGGGCGAGGAGCAGCAGCCCGAACGGCAGGTCGCGGACGGTGGAGTCGAGCCGCTGCCACCGCGCCGGCCGGCGGACGGCGGTGCCCAACCGCCGCCACCGGGCCGGCACTTCGCGAAGACTGATCACCGGGGCACTGTAGTGGCGGCCGGGGCCGGGACGGCGCGCCGTCCGCCACGCGGCACCAGATTGCCGCGCCGGCGGGCCAGCCACAGGAACGCGAGCGTCACGAGAGCCCCGAAGACCACGGAGTACACACTCGCCTCCGGCCCGAAGTCACCGCCGGTGACGAGGTCGGAGCCGTTGGCCGTCGAGTCCAGGAGACCCTGGGAGGCGCCGTTGCCCGAGACCTCCGAGCTGAAGATTCCCGCCGCGGCGAAGTTCCAGGCGAAGTGCAGGCCGATGGGCAGCCACAGGCTGCGGGTGGCGGCGTACGCGGCGCCGAGCATGCCGCCCGCCTCGATCGCGATGGCGAGCGCGCCCCACAGGTTCGCGTCCGGGTTGGCCAGGTGCATCAGCCCGAACAGCAACCCGGTCGACGTCAGCGCGATCAAGGTCCCGGCGCGCTCCTCGACGAGCCGGAACAGCACGCCCCGGAACACCACTTCCTCCGTGACGGCGGCGGCGGCCATGAAGCCGACGAACCCGACCGCCCCCGTGACCGACCCCAGGCCGTTCACCTCGTAGTCCCCGAGGAGGGCGACGTTCGCGATGACCGCCACGAACAGCACCAGCCCCATGAGCGCACCGCGCCCCAGGGCCGACGGCGCACCCTCCCGGGCGAGCTCGGTGACCTGGCGGTGCTCGGTGCGCCCCACCACCCATCGGTAGGCCAGGACGGCGAGCACCGCCGTCACGAGGCCGATCGCGAGCGTGAGCCACGGGTTTCCGTCCACCGCGTTGACGCACTGACCGCCGATCGCCCAGACCGCCACGACGGCGAGAAGTTGCCAGACCACTCTCATGAGTCCCCCTCGGACGCGTCCGCGGCGACCTGCCGCGGCTACCCCTGAACGCTATGAACGTCCGGGGCCGAAAGCGTCACCGCTGGGTGGACACCTGCGCGTAGCTCGCACGGGGGACACCGCGGGGCGGACTAGGGTTTCGCCACCGTCAGCGACACCGCCGCCGCCTCCCGCGACAGTTGCACGGCCTGCCGCAGGCTCAGCCCCGGCTCGGCCTGTCGCAGCGCCTTGACCGCGGCCACGGAATCGAGCAGCGGCCCGTCGTACCCGCCCGCCCTGATCCGTGTCGTCGCCCAGCGCCCGCGCAGCTCCGCGTCCGGCGCCCCGGTCCGCGCCTCGGCCAGTACGAGGGCCCGCTCCAGGCCGGGGCGGTCCGTCTCGGCCGCCCGCCCCAGCTCCTCGCGCAGCGCGGCGACCACGGCGTCCGCGTCCCGCACCACGATCACGGCCATGTCCTTCTTCCCGTTTCCGATCATGTGCCGTCCCTCCCCCGAAGCACTCCGGCGCACACGGCTGTTGAGCTGCTTCAGAGGTACGGCAGGACCAGGACCGACGGACCAGGACCGCCCCTCCCCCGGGCGGAGGCGGCGGACCGGCACCCCCGCATACCGTCGGGGCATGACTCGCGACACCGCTCACGCACTCGACCTCGACGCCTACCTCGCCCGGATCGGGTACGGCGGGGAGCGCCGCCCCACCGTGGACGTGCTGCGTTCCGTGCACCGGGCCCACGCCACGGCCATCACGTTCGAGAACCTGGACCCGCTCCTCGGCACCGTCCCCTCGCTCGCGCTGCCCGACCTGGAGGCGAAGCTCGTACGGGGCGGGCGCGGCGGCTACTGCTACGAGCAGAACACCCTGTTCGCCGCCGCGCTCCGGGCCCTCGGCTTCGGCGTCACCCTGCTCACCGCCCGCGTGGTGCTGGGCGCGGCCCCCGGGGACGTCCGGCCGCGCACCCACATGCTGATGGAGGTCCGGGTGCCGGGCGGGCCCGGTCCGTTTCTCGCGGACGTCGGCTTCGGCGGGACCGATGCGCTGCTGGAGCCCCTCGCGCTCGCCCCGGACGCGGAGCTGCGCGACACCCCGCGCCACCACCGGCTCGTCCGGCTGCCGCACGACGGGCCCCTGGACCTGTGGGAGCTGCGGGCCCGGACGCGCGACGGGGAGTGGAAGGGGCAGTACGCGTTCACCCGGGAGCCCTTCGAGGCGCCGGACTACGAGGTCATCAACTGGCACATCGCGACCAACCCGCGCTCGCCGTTCTCCCGGCTGCTGTACGTGCGGCGCACCACCGGGGACGCCCACCTCGCCCTCTCCGGCCGCACCCTCGTGGTGACGCCGCACGACGGCGGCGCCCCGCGCGAGCGGGAGCTGGCGGACACCGCCGAGGTGGTCCGCGTACTGGCGGAGGACTTCGCGCTGCACCTCCCGGAGGGCGCGCGGCTTCCCGGGTGAGCCCGGCGCAAACGCCCCCCGGGGCGCGCCCGCATTCCCGCGCGAGCCCCGGCGCACACCACTCCGTGGCGTATGTCACCCGTTCCGGTCCGTCACACCGCCGCGCCACCCCATTCCAAGCCCCGGGCCGCCCGCGACCGGCGTTCCCACGGTTCGCGAACGGCGGGCGCATGGCGATGAAAGCCCGGGCGGAGGCGCGTCCCCGCCCGGGCGGGCCAACCGGCGGGCAAAGCCCGGGCGGCCCGTGAACCACAGTCGTAAGCTCGCTGGCATGCAGGTCATCCAGTCCACGAAGCTCGCCAACGTCTGCTACGAGATCCGCGGCCCCGTGCTCGAGGAGGCGATGCGGCTGGAGGCGGCCGGGCATCGCATCCTCAAGCTGAACACCGGCAACCCCGCCGCATTCGGCTTCGAGTGCCCGCCCGAGATCCTCGAGGACATCCTGCGCAACCTCTCCGGGGCGCACGGCTACGGCGACGCGAAGGGGCTGCTGTCCGCGCGCCGGGCGGTGATGCAGCACTACCAGACCAAGGGCATCGACCTGGACGTCGAGGACGTCTACCTCGGCAACGGTGTCTCCGAGCTGATCCAGATGTCGATGCAGGCGCTGCTCGACGACGGCGACGAGGTGCTGGTCCCGGCCCCGGACTACCCGCTGTGGACGGCCTCGGTCTCGCTGGCGGGCGGCACGGCCGTGCACTACCGCTGCGACGAGCAGGCGGACTGGATGCCCGACCTCGCCGACATCGAGCGGAAGATCACCGACCGCACCAAGGCGATGGTGATCATCAACCCGAACAACCCGACGGGCGCCGTCTACGACGACGAGATGCTGCGCGGGCTCACGGAGATCGCCCGCCGGCACAACCTGGTCGTCTGCTCCGACGAGATCTACGACCGCATCCTGTACGACGGCGCCACGCACACCCCCACCGCGACGATCGCCCCGGACCTGATGGTCCTCACCTTCAACGGGCTGTCCAAGAACTACCGCGTGGCCGGCTACCGCTCGGGCTGGATGGCCGTCTGCGGCCCCAAGGCGCACGCCACCTCGTACATCGAGGGGCTGACGATCCTGGCCAACATGCGGCTGTGCGCCAACATGCCCTCGCAGCACGCGGTCGCCACCGCGCTCGGCGGCCGGCAGTCGATCAACGACCTGGTGCTGCCCGGCGGCCGCATCCTGGAGCAGCGCGATGCGGCGTACGACCTGCTGACGCGGATCCCGGGCGTGACCTGCGTGAAGCCGAAGGGGGCGCTGTACCTCTTCCCGCGGCTCGACCCCAAGGTCTACAAGATCAAGGACGACCGGCAGATGGTCCTGGACCTGCTGCGGGCCGAGAAGATCATGGTGGTGCAGGGCACGGGCTTCAACTGGCCGGATCCCGACCACTTCCGCGTGGTGACCCTGCCGTCGGCCGAGGACCTGACGGACGCGATTGGCCGGATCGCCCACTTCCTGGACGGCTACAGCCAGGTCTAGCCGTGCCGCGGCCCCGACTTTCCTCGAAGATGGACAACTTTAGACTGAATCCAAGCTAGGATGGTTCCCACAGCACCACCAGGAGGCCATCCATGTACGAACCGATCCGCACCAAATCGGTCCACACACCGGCCGACCACGCCGGCGACTTCCCGCACCGCACCCGCGAGGAGGAGCTGGACATCCAGCTCGCCGGACACCTGGCCGCCCTGCTCGCGGTCACCGACGAGCTGGGTCTCGGCGCGGCGGGCGACCGCATCGCCGGGCAGGTGGCCAGGCTGCGGGGCGCCCCGCCCGTCCGCCACGCCGGACTGAGCGACGCCCCCGCGGCCGCCCTCCACCGCCGGGCCCACGCTCTCGCGGGCCGGGCCCTGGTGGTGGCGGCCTCCCGCGCCGACACGGCGGTCGCGATCCTCTCGGCCGAGCGCATGGACGCCCACACCGAGGCACTCGCGGCCGACGCCCGGACGCCGGTCGGCGCCCACTGACGGCCCCGGTCCACGCGCCGTCGAGGCGCGTGGACCGGGTGCCACCCATGTTCGGTTCTCGCGCGTGTACGTCAGGGCGCTGCCGAGACCAGGGCGGTCGACAGGAACGTCACGTCGACGACCTCGCACGCCGGCCGCCCCAGCACCGCGACCGGCCCGACGACCCGCTCCGACGCCGTGGCACCGACCGCCAGGTCCTTCACGACCACCGTGCGCTTCCCGGCGGCCGCGCCCTTCTCGCTCCCGGCCGCGCGGTCCCGGAAGCCGAGAGACACGGTGTAGCTCCCGGGCCGCGCCGCCCGGCTCGTGATCCGCACCCCGGCGACCGGGCGGCGCGTCTCCGCGTCCAGGCCGCAGGAGAAGACGGTGACGTCCTCGTCCGCGAAACGCAGGCTCTCGTGGATCTTCCCGTCCGCGTAGAAGAAACCCACTACGGCGACGATCGGCGACAACACCACCACCGAGGCCGTCACCGCGATCAGAGCCACCGCCCAGCGCGGCATCGACCGCGGAAGGAGCGGTGGGCCGGCCTGCGAGTTGTTCGGATACGGCGGATACTCCATGCCGGCCGGTCCTCTCCCCCGCGCGCCCTAACGGCGCGTCCGGGCCGACCGTACGGTCGCGGCTGCCACTTCCCGGAATCCGGAGAGTCACAACACGACTACGAACAGGGCGTGGTGAACGGACCGACGGCCCCCGAAGCACGCTCGGGGGCCGTCGCCGTACGCAAGGGCCGACTCAGCCCAGGCGCTCGACCAGCGCGCGGTACTCGTCCCAGAGCTCCTTCGGCGTGTGGTCGCCGAAGGTGTTGAGGTGTTCGGGGACCAGCGCCGCCTCCTCGCGCCAGACCTCCTTGTCGACCTTGAGCAGGAAGTCGAGGTCGGCCTCGGACAGGTCCAGGCCCTCGGTGTCGATCGAGCCCTTCGCGGGAAGGATGCCGATCGGCGACTCGACGCCCTCCGCCTTCCCCTCCAGGCGCTCGACGATCCACTTCAGGACGCGGCTGTTCTCGCCGAAGCCGGGCCAGACGAACTTGCCCGCGTCGTTCTTGCGGAACCAGTTCACGTAGTAGATCTTCGGCAGCTTCGACTGGTCCGGCTTGTCCGCGCCGACCTTGAGCCAGTGGCCCATGTAGTCGCCCATGTTGTAGCCGCAGAACGGCAGCATGGCGAACGGGTCGCGGCGCAGCTCACCGACCTTGCCCTCGGCGGCGGCGGTCTTCTCGGAGGCGACGTTGGCGCCGAGAAAGACACCGTGCTGCCAGTTGAAGGACTCCGTGACCAGCGGGACGGCGGAGGCGCGGCGGCCGCCGAAGAGGATGGCCGAGATCGGCACGCCCTTCGGGTCCTCCCACTCGGGCGCGATGATGGGGCACTGCCCGGCCGGGACGGTGAAGCGGGCGTTGGGGTGGGCGGCGGGCGTCCCGGACTCAGGAGTCCAGTCGTTGCCCTTCCAGTCCGTGAGGTGCGCGGGCGGCTCCTCGGTCATGCCCTCCCACCAGACGTCACCGTCGTCGGTGAGCGCGACGTTGGTGAAGACGGAGTTGCCCCACATCGTCTTCATGGCGTTGGCGTTGGTGTGCTCGCCGGTGCCGGGCGCGACGCCGAAGAAGCCCGCCTCCGGGTTGATCGCGTACAGCCGGCCGTCCTCGCCGAACCGCATCCACGCGATGTCGTCGCCGATGGTCTCCACGGTCCAGCCGGAGATCGTGGGCTCCAGCATCGCGAGGTTCGTCTTGCCGCAGGCGCTCGGGAACGCGGCGGCGACGTACTTCGACTCACCGCGCGGCGGGGTCAGCTTCAGGATCAGCATGTGCTCGGCGAGCCAGCCCTCGTCGCGCGCCATGACGGAGGCGATGCGCAGGGCGTAGCACTTCTTGCCGAGCAGCGCGTTGCCGCCGTAGCCGGAGCCGAACGACCAGATCTCGCGGTCCTCGGGGAAGTGCGAGATGTACTTGGTCTCGTTGCAGGGCCAGGGAACGTCCTCCTGGCCCTCCTCCAGGGGCGCACCGAGGGTGTGGACGGCCTTCACGAAGAAGCCGTCGGACCCCAGCTCGTCGAGCACCGGCTGCCCCATGCGCGTCATGGTGCGCATCGAGACGGCGACGTACGCGGAGTCGGTGATCTCGACGCCGATCGCGGACAGCGGCGACCCCAGCGGGCCCATGCAGAACGGGACGACGTACATCGTGCGGCCCCGCATGGAGCCGCGGAAGACGCCCTGCTCCCCCACGAAGATCTCCCGCATCTCGGCGGGGTCCTTCCAGTGGTTCGTCGGGCCGGCGTCCTCCTCCTTCTCGGAGCAGATGAACGTACGGGTCTCGACGCGGGCGACGTCACTGGGGTCGGAGGCCGCGTAGTAGGAGTTCGGGCGCTTGATCTCGTCCAGCTTGGTGAAGGTGCCCTTGGCGACGAGCTCCCCGCACAGGCGCTCGTACTCGGCCTCGGAACCGTCGCACCAGACCACCCGGTCCGGCTCGGTGAGTGCTGCGATCTCGTCCACCCAGGAGATCAGCTCCTGGTGGTTGGTGGGAACAGTGAGGGGAGCCGCGATGTCGCGCGCCACGATCGCTCCTTGGTGAGGGTGTATTCGGTTGGTGCCTCTGCTGCCCCGTGGGGGCTGCGACCCGGATGCGTGTACCCCTTCGAATTCCCCTTGGCGCTCATCCGGTGCCGACCGCACTCATTTGATCATCCGACCCTCGCGCCCATATGTCCAGAGGGCCGCCCATGTGAGCATCAGCACTCGGTCACGCCCGTATCCGGCCTCTACGGGGGCGTAGGTACGATGCGGGAATGACTGCTGCCGCCGCGCCCGACACCACCGGTCCCCGCCCGGCCACGCTCGCCGACGCTCCGCTGAAACCCCGGATGCGCGGCTGGCTGCACGCCGGGATGTTCCCCGCCGTGGTCATCGCGGGCATCGTGCTCATCACCCTCGCGGACAGCACCCGGGGCCGGATCGCCTGCACGGTCTACATCGCGTCGGCGTGCCTGCTCTTCGGCGTGAGCGCGGTCTACCACCGCGGTACGTGGGGGCCGCGCGGCGAAGCCGTACTGCGCCGGCTCGACCACGCGAACATCTTCCTGATCATCGCGGGCACGTACACGCCGCTCACCGTGCTCCTGCTGCCCGAGTCCACCGGCACCCCGCTCCTGTGGGCGGTCTGGGCGGCGGCGCTCGCCGGCATAGCGTTCCGGGTCTTCTGGGTCGGCGCCCCGCGCTGGCTGTACACGCCCTGCTACATCGCGATGGGCTGGGCGGCGGTCTTCTTCCTGCCGGACTTCATGCGGGCCGGCGGAGTCGCGGTGCTGGTGCTGGTGGTCGTCGGCGGCGTGCTCTACAGCGCGGGCGGCGTCATCTACGGCATCAAGCGGCCGAACCCGTCACCACGTTGGTTCGGCTTCCACGAGGTGTTCCACTCGCTCACCCTGGCCGCGTTCACCGTGCACTACATCGGCATCTCGCTGGTGGCGTACAACCACAGCTGACGTCCCTGCCAGGGCTTTCGCGGGGGCGCCCCGGGACGCCCCCGCACCCGCTCAGGCCCCGCCGAGCGCGCGGGCCAGCGCCTCCGCGTCCGTCGTCGGGGCGTCGCAGACGAAGTGCCGGCAGACGTACGCGGTCGGCGCGCCGTCCGCCATCGGCCGGTCGGCCAGCAGCGGGAACTCCGCCCCGCCCGGCTCCCCCGCAGCGACGACCGCGCCGGGCGCCCGCCCGAGCAGGGCCGTACGGTGCAGCTCCCCGCCGACCGGCCCGGCGACGGCCACCTCGCGCGGCCCGTCGAGCAGCGCCTCCGCCACCGCGAGCCCCCAGCCGATGAAGCGCGGGGCGCGCGGCCCCAGCGCCTTCACGACCCCCAGCGCCTCCTCGGCGGCGGTGCGGTGCGGCTCGGATCCGGTGTGCGCGGCGTACGAGAGGAGCGCGCCGGCGGCGGCCGTCCAGCCGGCCGGGGTCGCGCTGTCGGTGGGGTCCTGGGGGCGCCGGATCAGCCGCTCGGCGTCGTCCGCCGTGTCGTACAGCTGGCCGCCCTCGCCCCGGAAGTGCTGGAGCACGATGTCCAGCAGGAATCCGGCGAACTCCAGCCAGGCCCCCTCGCCGGTGACCCCGGCCAGCGCAAGGAAGCCCTCCGCGACGTCCCCGTAGTCCTCCAGCACCCCGGCGTGGTCACCGGCGCGCCCGTCCTTGGACGTCCGGACGAGCCGGGCGACGGGGCCCATGTGCACCCGCACCAGCAGGTCGGCCGCCTCGGTGGCCCGCTCGACCAGGTCGGGCCGGTCGAAGAAGGCGCCCGTCTCGGCGAGCGCGGCGATGGCGAGCCCGTTCCAGGCGGCGACGATCTTGTCGTCGCGCCCCGGGCGCGGGCGCTGCTCCCGGGCGGCCAGCAGCCGCTCCCGTACGCCGGCGGCGCGGAGGTCGTCGGGGTCGCCGGGCAGCTGGAGCACCGAGGAGCCCTCCTCGAAGGTGCCCTCGTCGGTCACCCCGAAGTGCTCGGCGGCGAACGCGGCGTCCTCCTCGCCCAGCACCTCGCGCAGCTGCTCCGGCGTCCACACGTAGTACGCGCCCTCGACGTGCTTGCCCTGCGCGTCCTCGCTGTCGGCGTCGAGCGCGGAGGCGAACCCGCCCTCGGGCGTCCGCAGCTCGCGCACCATGAAGTCGGCGGTCTCCAGGGCCACCCGCCGGGCGAGCCCGGACCCGGTCGACCGCCACAGGTGGGCGTACACGCGGCAGAGCAGCGCGTTGTCGTAGAGCATCTTCTCGAAGTGGGGGACGACCCATTCCCGGTCCACGGCGTACCGGGCGAACCCGCCGCCGAGCTGGTCGTAGATCCCGCCCCGGGCCATCGCCGCGCAGGTGTCGGCGGCCATCTGAAGGGCGCCGTCGGCCCCGGTGCGGGCGTGGTGGCGCAGCAGAAACTCCAGCGCCATGGACGGCGGGAACTTGGGCGCCCCGCCGAACCCGCCCCGCTTCTCGTCGTACTCCCGGGTCAGCCCGAGCAGCGCCTGCGCGAGCTCCGCCTCCCCGGGCGGCCCGTCCCCGCCATGGGCGAGGCTGCGCTCGGACAGGTCCCGCACGATGCGTCCGGCCACCTCCCCGACCTCGTCGCGCCGGTCGGTCCAGGCGGCGGTGACCCCTTCGAGCACCTGCCGGAAGGACGGCATCCCGTGCCGTGACTCGGGCGGGAAGTAGGTCCCGAAGTAGAACGGCTCGGCATCCGCGGTGAGGAACACGGTCATCGGCCACCCACCCTGCCCGGTAGCCGCCTGCACCGCCTCCATGTACACCGCGTCCACATCGGGCCGCTCCTCACGGTCCACCTTGACGGACACGAAGTGCTCGTTCATGCAGGCGGCTGTGGCCTCGTCCTCGAAGGACTCGTGCGCCATGACGTGGCACCAGTGGCAGGACGAGTACCCGACCGACAGCAGAACGGGCACGTCCCGCCGCCGCGCCTCCTCGAACGCCTCGGGCGACCAGGGCCACCAGTCGACGGGATTGTTGGCATGCTGAAGCAGATACGGCGAGGTCACACCAGCCAACCGGTTCATGCGGGCCAGCCTCTCACAGGGCCGGCTGCGACCACGGGACCCGGAAGAGCGAGACGGCCGGGGCAGGGGGGCTGAAGCCGCGCGTAAGGAACTCCTCGTGTTCGCAGCCACCGCCGGATCAGGCCTCGGACGCGCCCCTGCCGTCGGGCGGACGCGGGTACCGGCCCCAACCCGTCAACTTCCCAGGGGTGTTCGCCCCCGGTGGACCGCTCCCCCTCCCTCGCGCGGGCGCGCCGTACGAAGGACACTGGACCTCGCGACGGCCCACCGTACGAGGGCCGGGCGCCGTACACCGGAGCCGGAGGGGGACACAGATGCGGATGCGGGACGGCCACCGGGCCGATGCGGAGCGGCTGTTGGTACGGGCGGTGGAGGAAGAGGCACGGCGCAGCGGCGGACGGACGGATCCGTCCGTCCTGCTGACCCGTGCGCGGGCCGCCCTCGACACCATCGCGGAGGGCGCGGCGGAGGAGTACGCGGCGTATGTGCAGGCGCTCGACACCTCGGCGGGCGGGCAGCGCTTCAGCCGGGAGAGCATGGCGACGCCGTTGCTGGTCACCGGCGTCGCGGCCGCCGCGGCCTTCGGGGCCGACGTGGCGCTCGGCACGGCGTCCGGGCTGGCGCTCGGCGCGGGGGCGGTCGTCGCCGTGGCGGGGGCCACCGCCACGGTCGCCAAGGCCACCGCCTCGCACCGGCCCGCCGACCGGGCGGGCGCCCGTCCGGATCAGCTGCGGCTCCAGTGGCTGGCCGCCCTCGACGTACGGGGGATCCGCCCGTTCCTCGACCAGCAGCGGATGCTCGCCGCCACCACCCGTGCCCCGGCGAAGAAGGCAGCGGCCAAGGCACGCACCCCGCTGCGCGGCGGGGACCGCAGCGCGGCCGCGCGGATGCGGTCGCTCCTGGAGCAGTCGTTCGGCCATCTCCCGGCGGCCGACGGGCTGTTCGCGGGGCGGCGGGGTGAGCTGGCCCGCATCGGCCAGTGGGTGCACGCGGCCCGCGCGTCGACCGAGACGAAGCCGACCGTCGTCGTGCTGCACGGTCCCCCGGGCGCCGGGCGCACCACGCTCGCCGTGCGGGCGGCGCACGAGCTGAAGGACCAGTTCAAGGGCGCGTGCGTGGTGGACCTGCGCGGTGACGCGGAGGGCGAGGCGCCGCTGCCGACCCGGGACGCGCTGCTGCACCTGCTGAACCGGCTGGGCGCACCCCGCGAGCAGCTGCTGTTCCGGGACAGCGCGTCCGCCGAGCAGCAGGTGCGCCGGCTCGGTGAGCTGTACCACCAGCATCTGACGGGCACCGCGGTGACGATCGTCCTGGACGACGCCCGGGACGCCGAACAGGTCGCCACGCTGATCCCGGAGCGCTCCGACAGCCTGGTCCTGGTCACCGCCCGCGAGCCGTTGGAGCTGCCCGATTCCCTGCCGGCCTGGGTGCACCGGCTGGAGGTCGGGGCCCTCGATCCGGGCGGCGCGGAGGAGCTGCTGCGCGGGGTGTCGCAGGAGGCCGATCCGGGTCCGTACGACTATCCGTCGAGCGAGGCGATCACCGAGCTGTGCGGCGGGCTGCCGCTGGCCCTGCGCATCGCCGGTTCCGCACTCGGGGCGCGTACGGCGGACGTGCTGGCCGCCGACCTCGCCGCGTACGGCCCGGTGCCGCCCGTCGAGCGCGCCCTGTGGCTGCGGTACACCGACCAGTCCGAGCAGGGCAGGCGGTTGCTGCGACGGCTCGCGCTGGCCGGCCGGGCGAGTCTGGGCACCGCTGCCGCCGCGGCGCTGCTCTCCGCCGACGAGCAGGAGGCCGGCCGGCTGCTGACGGCCCTGTCCGAGGCCGGGCTGCTCGACCACGTACGCGGCTCCCGCTACCGGCTGCACGACCTGGTGCGCGGATTCGCCCTGGCCCGGCTGCTGGACGAGGAGGAGCCGGCCGAGCGCGCCGCCGCGCAGGAACGGCTGATCGCCAACTACGCGGAGCTGGCCGGTGCGGTGATCCGGATGGTGGACGGCAAGATGTCGACCCGGGCCGGCCAGTTCGGCTCGCACGGCTTCAGTTCGCTGGACGCGGCCCTGCGCTGGCTGGACGACGAGTCGAGCTTCATCACCTCGGCCCTGCGCCATGCGGAGGGCGTCGACCAGGCGGCGGTGCTCGCGCTGCTCGGCGCGCTGTGCGACTACTGCCTGCTGCGCGGCGACCTCTACCGGCTGGGCGAGATAAGCGAGCTGACCCAGGCGGTCGACCAGGGGCTGCTCGACCGGTCGGTGCGGTGGCGTACGGGCATCGCCGCCCGGCAGCTCGGCGAGCTGGACAAGGCCCGCACCACGCTGTCCTCCGTCGTCGGCCTGTACCGGGAGGCGCAGAACGACGCCGGTACGGCGCTGGCGCTGTGCTCCCTCGGTATCACGCTGCACCACCAGGGCAACCTGACCGAGGCGGCGGCCCGGCTCCGCGAGGCGATGGAGCTCCAGCTCGCCGCCGGGCAGGACGCGGACCGGGCCTGGTCGCTGCACGCGCTGGCGGCCGTCGAGCGCGACCGGGGCAACCTGGCCGACGCGGTCGCCCTCCTGGACACCGCGCTCACCCTGCACCGCGAGGGCGAGTCGCTGCACGGCGAGGCGTGGACCCGGTTCCAGCTCGGGCAGGTCCGGCTGCGCCTGGGCGACGCGGAGGGGGCGGAGGCCGCGCTGCGCGCCGCCCTCGATCTGTACGGGCGGACCCGGGACGAGCGCGGTGTGGCGTGGGCGACGACCCAGCTCGCCCGGGCCCGGCTGCTGGACGGCGAGCCGGGCGCGGCCGTCGAGCAGCTGACCGCGGCCCTGGCCCGCCACCGCGACAACGAGGACGCGCGCGGCGAGGCGTGGACCCTGTACCACCTGGGCCAGGCGCTGGAGGAGACCGGCGACACGGTGGAAGCCGTACGGCAGCTGGAGCGGGCCCGGACGATGTTCTCGCGGATGCGCGATGTCTACGGTCTGGCGTGCGCCCGGCACCACTCGGGGCGCGTCACCCGCGACCAGCGGGCCGCGCAGACGGGCAACCTGCGCAATTCCGGCTTCGCCCGCCAGCTGCTGGCGGACGCGCGGGCGGACTTCCGGCGCATCGGGGTCGCCCACGGCGAGGCGTGGGCCTGCCTGGACCTCGCGCTGATCGACGCGGGCAACCAGCGGACGCCCCAGGCCCTCGGGCTGTGCGACGAGGCGGTGGCCCTGTTCGAGTCGTACGGGGACGCGCGCGGCGCGGACTGGGCGCGCTTCCTGCGCTGCACGCTGCTGCCGTACGCCTCGCCGGGCGGCGTCGAGGTGGGCACGGTGGTCGCCCAGCAGGAGCTGGCCGAGCTCCGCGCGGCCGGCCACCCGGCCAGGGACCCCGGGCTGGACGACTGCGCGGACACCTACCGGGTGGTCCTGGACCGGGGCGCGGACCTGGAGACGGGCTGGCAGGCGTGGTCCCTGGACCTGGTCCCGTCCCGGCGGACCCGGGAGATCATGGGCGTAAGGGTCTGACCTCCGCACCATCAACGCCGGACCGGCCACAACCCAGCCCGCCCGGCGATTGAGGGCATCTCCGAGCCGGACGACAACGGCGGGCGGGGCGCACCGGAGCGCCCCGCCGTACTACTTCCGCTTCGCGGACACCGGCTCGGCCGGCTCCTCCGACGCCGGCTCCGCCGGCCGCTCCTCGAAGTTCACCCGCCCCATGTGCCGGTTCATCGACTTCATGAGCGCCCACACGCCCACGGCGAGCGCCGCGAAGACGATGAAGCCGAGGACCCCGGGGGTCACCTTGTTCTTGTCGAGTTCCTCGGCGAGCGGGACGAGGTTCGTCAGTGCCTGAGTCGCGTACATATCAGGCATTGTCGCGGATGCCCGCGAAGAGGTCGCTCTCGGGGAGGGAGGTATCGACCAGAGACTTCGCCAGCTCGTACTCCTCGGTCGGCCAGACCTCCCGCTGGATGTCCATCGGAACGCGGAACCAGCCGCCGTCCGGGTCGATCTGCGTGGCGTGCGCGATCAGCGCCTTGTCGCGGATCTCGAAGAAGTCCGCGCACGGGATGTGCGTGGTCAGCGTGCGCTCGGGGCGCCCGAACTCCTTCCAGCGCTCCAGCCACTCCCCGTACGGCGACTCCATGCCGCGGGCGAGCAGCGCCTCGTGCAGGGCGACCGTGCGCTGCCGGTTGAAGCCCTGGTTGTAGTAGAGCTTCTGCGGCGTCCAGGCGGGGCCGAACTCCGCCTCGGGGAACTTCTCGGTGTCCGCCGCGCCCTCGAAGGCGATCATCGAGATGGTGTGGGTCATGATGTGGTCGGGGTGCGGGTAGCCCCCGTTCTCGTCGTACGTGGTGATGACCTGCGGCCGGAACGCGCGGATCTTGGCGACGAGGCGGCCGGCCGCGACGGTTTCGTCCTCCAGGGCGAAGCAGCCCTCGGGGAGCGGGGGCAGCGGGTCGCCCTCGGGCAGGCCCGAGTCCACGAAGCCGAGCCATTCCTGCTTGACGCCCAGGATCTCCCGGGCCTCGTCCATCTCCTTGCGGCGCACCTCGTGGATGTTCTCCTCGATGTAGGCGTCGCCCTGGAGTTTCGGGTTGAGGATGGAGCCGCGCTCGCCTCCCGTGCAGGTCACGACCAGCACGTCCACCCCCTCGGACACATACTTGGCCATGGTGGCCGCGCCCTTGCTCGACTCGTCGTCGGGGTGAGCGTGTACGGCCATCAGTCGAAGCTGCTCAGTCAAGACTCGATCCTCAGTCATTGGTCGCCATCAAGGGTGCCGTCCCGCAGGGACGCCGATCTCGGGGCGGCGGTCGGGTGACGGGTGGGCAACTTCTATAGTGACCGAACCGGGGGGTGGAAAATTCCTCGATCCCCGGCACGGGAGGAACGATCATGACGGCGGTGCGCGAGGCGCTTCCCGAGAACCGCTACGGCCGCTCCGCGGACCAGCGCGCGGACCGCAAGCTGAAGATCATCGGCGCGGTGCTCGGCGCCGTCCTGCTGGGTGTGGTCGGCTGGATCGGTTACGACTACGTGGGCGGGAAGGGCCTCAGCGCCGAGATGATCAAGTTCAAGGTCGTCTCGGACGACCGCGTCGAGGTACACCTCGAGGTCCGCAAGGGCCGGGACGACAAGGGCTACTGCACGCTCCGCTCGCTGAGCGAGAACGGCACGGAGGTCGCCCGCAAGGATTTCCGTTTCGACGGTGACACCGGCCGGATCGACCGGATTCTGACCCTGCGGACGACGTCCCGGGCGACCGCCGTCGAGCTGCTGGGCTGCACGGAGGACGGCGGGGCGTCGAGTTGACCGCAGCACGCCCGTCGTAACCCCATTTAACCGACTCTGACCTGCGGTTTCCACGGTCGGGTCTTTTACCTTCTCCCCCTTTTCCCGGTGAATTGTTAGGCTCGTGGTTTCGCCCACCCGTAGCAGCGCATGCTTGCGGGTAGGGCGTTGCTTTGTATTCCCAGTACCGACGAGGAGCACCCTGTGACCCAGACCAGCGAAAACGTCACCTGGCTCACGCAGGAGGCGTACAACCAGCTCAAGGCCGAGCTGGAGTACCTGTCTGGTCCCGCGCGCACGGAGATCGCCGTCAAGATCGCGGCGGCCCGTGAGGAGGGGGACCTGCGCGAGAACGGCGGGTACCACGCGGCCAAGGAGGAGCAGGGCAAGATGGAGCTCCGGGTGCGCCAGCTGACCCAGCTCCTGGAGCACGCGAAGGTCGGCGAGGCGCCGGCCGACGACGGCGTGGTCGAGCCCGGCATGGTCGTGACGATCGCCTTCGACGGCGACGCGGACGACACCATGACCTTCCTTCTGGCCTCCCGTGAGTACGCGAGCGCGGACATCGAGACGTACTCGCCGCAGTCGCCCCTCGGCGTGGGCGTGAACGGCAAGAAGACCGGCGACAACGCCGACTACGAGCTGCCGAACGGCAAGACCGCCACGGTGAAGATCCTGTCGGCGAAGCCGTACACGGGCTGACCCGTCGAGCACGGCGAAGGGCCCCGGCCGCGGGATGCGGCCGGGGCCCTTCCGTGTCCGGGGTGCTCAGTGGGAGACCGAGCGGTACTTGCGTACGGCCAGGGTCCGGAAGACCACGATGATCAGCACGGACCAGATCAGCGAGGCCCAGACGGGGTGCTCCATCGGCCAGGCGCCGGTCACCGACTTCGGGACGCCTTCGATCGTGTTGCCGAACAGTTCACGGGCCGCCGCCACCGTCGCGCTGAACGGGTTCCACTCGGCGACGTACTGGAGGAACGTCGGCATGCCGTTGACCGGCACGAAGGCGTTCGAGATGAACGTCAGCGGGAAGAGCCAGATCAGGCCGCCGGAGGTGGCCGCCTCCGGGGTGCGGACGGTGAGGCCGATCAGCGCGCCGATCCAGGTGAAGGCGTAGCCGAGCAGCAGGAGCAGGCCGAAGCCGCCGAGGACCTTGCCGATGTTCTCGTGGGTGCGCCAGCCGACGAGCAGGGCGACGCCCGCGAGGACGACGAGCGTGACGGCGGTCTGCACCAGGTCGGCCAGTGTCCGCCCGGTCAGCACCGCGCCCCGGGCCATCGGCAGCGACCGGAACCGGTCGATGAGGCCCTTGTGCATGTCCTCCGCGATGCCCGCACCGGCGCCCGCCGTGGCGAAGGTCACGGTCTGCGCGAAGATGCCGGCCATCAGGAATTCCTTGTAGGCCCCGGCGCTGACGCCCGCACCCGGGATGGCGATCGAGCCGCCGAAGACGTAGGTGAAGAGCACCACGAACATGACCGGCTGGATGATCCCGAACAGGATCATCTCGGGGATCCGGGTCATGCGGATGAGGTTGCGCCTGCCGATGACCAGCGAGTCGCGGACCGACTGGCCGATGCCGCCGCCCGGGCGCGGGGCGGTCGTACGGGCTTCGCTGAGGGCGCTCATTTCTCCGTCTCCGATCCGGGGGACCCGGCTTCGTTCTTCTCCTGTTCGGCCGCGTGGCCGGTGAGGGAGATGAACACGTCGTCCAGGGTGGGGCGGCGCAGCCCGATGTCGTCGATCTCCACGCCCTGGGCGTCCAGGTCGCGGATGACCTCGGCGAGGAGCTTGGCGCCGCCGTCGACCGGGACGGTCAGCTTGCGCATGTTGGGCAGGACGGCGGTCTCGCCCTTGCCGAGGCGGGTGAGGACGGTGCGGGCCCACTCGATGTGCTCGGGGTCGTGTACGACGACCTCGACGCGTTCGCCGCCGATGCGGGCCTTGAGCTGGTCGGAGGTGCCGCGTGCGATGACGCGTCCGTGGTCGATCACGCAGATGTCGTGGGCGAGGTGGTCCGCCTCCTCCAGGTACTGCGTGGTCAGCAGCAGGGTCGTGCCGCCGGCGACCAGTTCCTCGATGACCTCCCAGAGCTGCTGGCGGTTGCGCGGGTCGAGGCCGGTCGTCGGCTCGTCCATGAACATGACCGGCGGGGACACGACGAGCGCCGCCGCCAGGTCGAGGCGGCGGCGCATGCCCCCGGAGTAGGTCTTGGCGGGGCGGTCCGCCGCGTCGGCCAGGTTGAAGCGGTCGAGCAGTTCGCCCGCCCTGGCCTTCGCCGCGCGTCCGCTCATCTGGTAGAGCTGGCCGACCATGCGGAGGTTCTCGCGCCCGGTCAGGTATTCGTCGACGGCGGCGAACTGGCCGGAGAGCCCGATCGAGCGCCGCACCTCGTTGGGATGCTTCAGGACGTCGATCCCCGCCACGAAGGCGCTGCCGCTGTCCGGCCGGAGCAGCGTCGTCAGGACCCGGACGGCGGTCGTCTTGCCGGCTCCGTTGGGGCCGAGGAGTCCGAGCACGGTGCCTTCCGGCACGTCGAGGTCGACGCCGCCGAGTGCTCGTACATCACCGAAGGTCTTGACGAGTCCTTCGGCGTAGATGGCGCCTGGCATATGGGATTCCCCCAGTGCGTTCGGGTGGCTACCTCTCAGGTCCAGATCCTAGGGACGCCGGGAGTGCCACGCCCGGTGAACACACGAGCGGCGGGCAGATCGTCAGCCCATCACCAAATAACCCGCGTCCCGCAGCGCCGCCTTCACGTCGTCGCAGTGCTCGGGCCCCTTCGTCTCCAGGTGCAGCTCCACCTCCGCCTCGGTGAGGCCGAGCCGGGGGTCCGTACGGGCATGGCTGACGTCCAGGACGTTGGCGTCGGCGACCGAGAGCACGCCGAGCATGGCGGCCAGCGCGCCCGGCCGGTCGGTGAGCCGCAGCCGCAGGCTGAGGTAGCGGCCGGCCGCCGCCATGCCGTGGGTGAGGATGCGCTGCATCAGCAGCGGGTCCACGTTGCCGCCGGAGAGCAGCGCCACCACCGGGCCGCGGAACGCCTTCGGGTCGCTGAGGAGCGCGGCGACCGGGCTCGCCCCGGCGGGTTCGACCACCATCTTGGCCCGCTCCAGGCAGAGCAGCAGGGCGCTGGACAGCTCGTCCTCGGAGACCGTACGCACCTCGTCCACCAGGTCCCTGACCAGGGCGAAGGGCACGTCGCCCGGGCGCCCGACCTTGATGCCGTCCGCCATGGTCTGGAGCGTGCCGAGGGAGACGGGGCGGTCGGCCGCCAGGGACGGCGGGTAGCACGCGGCGCCGGCCGCCTGCACGCCGACGATGCGCACGTCGGGCCGGACGGCCTTGACCGCGACCGCGATACCGGCCGCCAGCCCGCCGCCGCCCATACCGACGACGATCGTCCGCACCTCGGGGCACTGCTCCAGGATCTCCAGGCCGACCGTGCCCTGCCCGGCGATGATGTCGGCGTGGTCGAAGGGGTGGATGAACACCGCGCCGGTCTCGCGCGCGTACTCCTGGGCGGCGGCCAGGGTCTCGTCCACGACGGTGCCGTGCAGCCGCACCCGGGCCCCGTACTCGCGGGTGGCGGCGACCTTCGGCAGCGGTGCCCCGACGGGCATGAAGACCGTGGAACGTACGCCGAGAAGCGCAGACGCGAGGGCGACACCCTGCGCATGGTTCCCGGCGCTCGCGGCCACGACCCCCGCGGCGCGTTCGACCGGGGTGAGTCCTGAGATGCGTACGTAGGCGCCCCGCAGCTTGAACGAGCCGGTCCGCTGGAGGTTCTCGCACTTGAAGAGGACGGGCGCGCCCACGAGGCCCGAGAGATGGCGGCTTCCTTCGAGCGGGGTGACCTTGGCGACCCCGGAGAGCATCTTCGCCGCCCCCCGCACGTCGTCGAGGATCACCGAGGGAAAGCTGCCGGGCGACGGGAAGTTCATACCGCAAGTCTTGCAGCTCGCAGGGGTTCCGGCCGCCGCTTGCGGGGCCGTCCTGCGCCGATGTCCGCAGGTTTGTGCAGCGCTGGTACGCGTTGCCCCGGGGCCGCGTACTCTGTCCCCCACCCATCCGACACCGCACGAAGAGAGCCCCCGGCCATGCCCCCTCAGGACATGACGACTGCCTCGTCTCCTTCCGGGGGCGCTGCCCCGGAAAACCCGGGTCCCGACCACGTTCTCGACACCCTCCAGCATCAGGTGGCCGTATTCGCCCGCCGGGCCGAGCAGACCCGTCTCGGCGGGGTGGGCCAGGTGCGCAACTCCATGGACCGGGCGGCCTATCTGCTGCTGAACCGGCTGGACCGGGAAGGGCCGATGGGCGTCAAGGCGCTGGCCGCCGGGATGGGGATCGACTCGTCCACGGTGACCCGGCAGGTCGCCCCGCTGGTGGACACCGGCCTGGTGAAGCGGACCTCGCACCCGGAGGACGGCCGGGCGGTCGTGCTCCAGCTGTCGCCGCGCGGCCAGGCCCGGCTGGACGAGGTGCGGGACTCGCGGCGGGAGTTGATGTCGCAGGTGACGGACGGGTGGAGCGAGGAGGAGCGGGACACGTTCTGCGCGCTGCTCACCCGGTTCAACGCGGCGCTGGCGGCCCGGCAGGCGGCGCACCAGACGGCTTCCGCGAACTGAACACCCGCCGGGTTCCGGGGGGTTGACCTGCGAGCCGCGGCGCGTTCGGATTGACGTGTGCGAGAGCGTCATGCGGGCCCGCGGCGGGGCCGCGCCCAGGACTTCGAGTCCTTCGTCGCGGGCGCGGCGGGCCGGCTGCTGCACACGGCCACGCTGCTCACCGCCGAACCGGCGGACGGACCCGGCGCCAACCCGCACGCGCGGCGACTGCTCACGGCCTCGCTGGCCCGGACGTTCGCCGACTGGGAGCGGCTGCGGGGCGAGGACCCGTACGACCGCACCCGGCAGGAGCTGGCGGCCCGGTTCGCCCGCGAGGCGTGGCGCCACCACCGGCCGCGCGGCGGCCTGCTGGACCGGCTGACCCCGCAGGAACGTCTCGTCCTGGTGCTGCGGCTGTACGAAGGGGTCCCGGAGGAGCAGACGGCGGCCCTGCTCGGGCTGCCCGAGGACCGGGTGCGCGCGGTCTGCAACCGGTCGGTGGCCACGATGCGCGGCACCAGGAACCCGACCGCGCGCCGGGGCCCGGCCCGGCTGCTCGGGGCCGCCCCGTGAGCGGCACCGGGCGCCGCGAGGACGAGGTGCGCCGGATGCTGGAGGCCCCGCATCCGCAGGTGCCCGCTGATCTGGCGGCGTCGGCGGCGGAGCGGGGTGCCCGGCTGCTGCGGCGCCGGCGGGCGCTGCGCCGGCTCTGGGTGCTGATGCTGGTCGCGGCGGTGGCGGGGTTCACGGTGTGGGCGCTGGCGGCCCGGCCGTGGGAGACGCCTCCGGCGGAAACGACGCCGGTGGAGGTCTGGTAGACGCGGCGGGCCGGGCGTTCCGGACTACCCTGGAAAGGAGTGGTCAGGAGGCTGTCATGACCCGGAAAATCGCTGACTGCCGCAAGTATCCGAGTGAGACGAACTGCTCGCTGACGATCGCCGGTGAGGAGGAGGAAGTCGTGCGGGCCGCGAGCGAGCACGCCGTCTCCGTCCACCAGCACACGGACGGCCCCGAGCTGCGGGAGCAGGTCAGGGCGACGCTGGAGGACGAACCGGCCTGAAGCCCGGGCGAGGCCGGCGTCCCGGCCCCGCCCCTTCGAGCCTTAACCCAGCGCCTGCGTCAGGTCCGCGAGCAGGTCGTCCGCGTTCTCGATGCCGACGGAGAGGCGGACCAGGTCGGCCGGGACCTCCAGCGGGGAGCCGGCCGCCGACGCGTGCGTCATGCGGCCGGGGTGTTCGAGCAGCGATTCGACGCCGCCCAGGGACTCGCCCAGGGTGAACAGCTTCGCCCGGTTGCAGACCTCGACCGCCGCCTCCTCGCCGCCCTCGACGCGGAAGGACACCATGCCGCCGAAGGCCCGCATCTGCTTGGCGGCTACCTCGTGGCCCCGGTGCTCGGGCAGGCCCGGGTAGAGGACCTGGGTGACCTTGGGGTGCCGGGTCAGCAGCTCGGCGACCTTGGTGGCGTTCTCGCTGTGGCGGTCCATGCGGACGGCGAGCGTCTTGATGCCGCGCAGCACCAGCCAGGCGTCGAACGGGCCGGCCACCCCGCCCATCGCGTTCTGGTGGAAGACCAACTCGTCGGCCAGGTCCGGGTCGTTGACGATCAGCGCGCCGCCGACGACGTCCGAGTGGCCGCCCATGTACTTGGTGGTGGAGTGCACCACGACGTCCGCGCCGAGCGCCAGCGGCTGCTGGAGGTAGGGGCTCGCGAAGGTGTTGTCCACGACGAGGCGGGCCCCCGCGGTGCGGGCGACCTGGGCGACGGCGGCGATGTCGGTGATGCCGAGCAGCGGGTTGGACGGGGTCTCCACCCAGACCGCCTTGGTGCGCGGGGTGATCGCCGCGCGGACCGCCGCCACGTCCGAGGTGTCGGCGACGGAGAACTCCACGCCCCAGCGCGAGGCGACCTTCGCGAACAGCCGGAACGTGCCGCCGTAGGCGTCGTTCGGGATGACCACGTGGTCGCCGGGGCTCAGCAGCGTACGGAGCAGGCAGTCCTCGGCGGCGAGGCCGGAGGCGAAGGCGAGCCCGCGCCGGCCGCCCTCCAGGGCCGCGAGGTTCTCCTCCAGGGCGGTGCGGGTCGGGTTGGCGCTGCGGCTGTACTCGTAACCGCCGCGCAGTCCGCCCACGCCGTCCTGCTTGTACGTGGACACCTGGTAGATGGGCGGAACCACGGCGCCGGTGAGGGGGTCGGCGGTGTTCCCCGCGTGGATCGCGCGGGTTTCGAAGCTGTGCTGGTCGCTCATGGGGCCGAGCGTAGTTCGTCGCGAGGGGGCTCACGGCCTGCCTGGCCGTCCGGTGACAATGGGGGCATGGAGATTCTGTGGTTCCTGCTCGCGCTGTGTCTGCTGACCGCCGCGATCGGCCCGTACGTGCTGCGCCGGCGCGGCGGCGGCATCCGGCTGGCCGCGCCCGGCTCCCCCGACGCCGCCGATCCGCAGGACTACGGCTTCGTACGCCAGGAGGAGCTGGACGTCCGGACGCCGGGGCCGGACCAGGACCTGCTGGACGTGCTGGAGGTCGTGCAGCACACGCAGGAGTGGCGGGCGGCGTCCCAGCTGCTGGCCGGGACGCCGAAGGAGGGCGAGCTGCGCCGGCAGCGGGTACAGGCGTTCGCCGGGGCAGCCTCCCTCGAACTGCTGCGGAAGCCGGGCGTCGGCGGGGCGTGGCTGCGCAAGTGGCGCGCGGAGGCGCCGAAGGACGCGGGCGCGGCGGCGGTGCACGCGGAGTTCCTGGTGCAGCAGGCGTGGCGCTCGTCCACGGCGGGTACGGACGACTTCCGGATCATCCTGGAGGAGGCCCGTACGGTGATCGGCGAGGCCGCCCTCCTGGCCCCGGGCGACCCGGTCCCGTACATCGTGGAGCTGGCGGTGGCGCGCGGACTGGGTTACTCCGGCGAGGAGTTCGACCGGCTGTGGGCGAAGATCATCGACCGGGCCCCGGCGCACATGGGCGCGCACATCGCGGCGCTGCACTTCTGGAGCGAGCGGTGGCACGGCTCGCGCGAGGAGGCCGACCGCTTCGCGACGGCCGCCGCGGCCCGTGCCCCGCAGGGCTCCCTGCTGGCCGCGCTCCCGCTGTTCGCTGTGTACGAGCACCTGCCCGAGGTCAATCTGGTCCGCGGCTTCTACGAGAGCCAGGTGGTGACCCGGGCCGTGGAGGGCGCGATGTTCGCGGTGCACGCGGCGCGCGCCGACGACCCGATGCTGCCGCACGTGCGCCATCTGCTGGTGCTGTTCCTGGTGCGGATGGAGCGCTGGTCGGAGGCGGTGCACCAGCTGGTGCGCATCGACGGGTACGTGGGCGCGCTGCCGTGGACGGCGAGCGAGGACCCGGCCGCCGAGTACGCGGTCTACCGGGCGCTGGCGGTCGCGGGCTACGAGGCGAACGGCGGCAGCCCGGCGTCGCTGCCGCGCTAGGAATCCGCGGGGCGCTCCGCGCGTTGTACCGACAGCACGCCGACCCAGGAGGAGCCCCCGCATGTTCCTGCACCGCCGCACCCCTCAGCTCCCCACCCCGGAGGAGGCCCTGCGCGGCCGTTCCGTCCCCGAGTTCACCGTCCCGGCCCGGCACACGGTGCTGGGCAACCCGCTGCTGGGCCCGTACCCGGAGGGCCTGGAGACCGCCGACTTCGCGCTGGGCTGTTTCTGGGGCGCCGAGCGCAAGTTCTGGCAGACGGACGGCGTCTGGACGACGCTCGCCGGCTACCAGGGCGGCTACACGGAGAACCCCGCGTACGAGGAGGTCTGCTCGGGCCTCACCGGCCACACGGAGGCGGTCCGCGTCGTGTACGACCCGAGGACCGTCACGTACGGCGAGCTGCTGAAGCTGTTCTGGGAGTCCCACGACCCGACCCAGGGCTTCCGCCAGGGCAACGACGTGGGCACGCAGTACCGCTCCGCGGTCTTCACCCACTCCCCCGAGCAGGCGGAGGCCGCCGAGGCGTCCCGCAAGGCGTATCAGAAGGTCCTGACGGCCTCGGGCCACGGCTCGATCACCACGGAGATCCTGCCGGCCGAGGGCCGCCCCTTCTACCCCGCCGAACCGGCGCACCAGCAGTACCTGGACAAGAACCCGGGCGGCTACTGCGGCATCGGCGGCACAGGCGTCTCCTGCCCGGTGGGCGTGGCACCGGCGGAGAGCTGACACCTGCGGAAACGGCCGGGAGACGCGTCTCCCGGCCGTTTCCGTGCGTCGTGGGCCCCGGGTCAGATCAGCCCCTGCGCCAGCATCGCGTCGGCGACCAGTTCGAAGCCGGCGATGTTGGCGCCGACGACGTAGTTGCCGGGGCTGCCGTACTTCTCGGCGGTGGTGAAGCAGGAGTCGTGGATGTGGCGCATGATCTCCGCGAGGCGCTGCTCGGTGTGGGCGAAGGTCCAGGAGTCGCGCGAGGCGTTCTGCTGCATCTCCAGGGCGCTGGTGGCCACGCCGCCCGCGTTGGCCGCCTTGCCGGGGGCGAAGGCCACTCCGGCGTCCTGGAAGACGCGGACGGCCTCGGGGGTGGTGGGCATGTTGGCGCCCTCGGCGACCGCCTTGACGCCGTTGCGGACGAGGGTGAGCGCGTCGGCCTCGTGCAGCTCGTTCTGGGTGGCGCAGGGCAGGGCCACGTCGACGGGCACGTTCCAGACGCCGGTGCCCTCGACGTACTTCACGTGCGCGCCGCGCCGCTCGGCGTACTCGGAGATGCGGCCGCGGCCGCGCTCCTTGATCTCCTTGAGCAGATCGAGGTCGACGCCCTTGTCGTCCACGACGTAGCCGCCGGAGTCGGAGGCGGTGACGACGGTCGCGCCGAGCTGCTGGGCCTTCTCGATGGCGTAGATCGCGACGTTGCCGGAGCCGGAGACGGAGATGCGCTGCCCGTCCAGGGTCTCGCCCCGGCTGCGGAGCATCTCGGCGGTGAACATGACGCAGCCGTAGCCGGTCGCCTCGGTGCGGACCAGGGCGCCGCCCCAGCCGAGGCCCTTGCCGGTGAGGACGCCGGACTCGTGGCGGTTGGTGATCCGCTTGTACTGGCCGAAGAGGTAGCCGATCTCGCGGCCGCCGACGCCGATGTCACCGGCGGGCACGTCGGTGTACTCGCCCACGTGGCGGTGGAGCTCGGTCATGAAGGACTGGCAGAAGCGCATGATCTCGGCGTCGGAGCGGCCCTTCGGGTCGAAGTCCGCGCCGCCCTTGCCGCCGCCGATGGGCATGCCGGTGAGGGCGTTCTTGAAGATCTGCTCGAAGCCGAGGAACTTCACGATGCCGAGGTTGACCGACGGGTGGAAGCGCAGACCGCCCTTGTACGGGCCGAGCAGGCTGGAGAACTCGACGCGGAAGCCGCGGTTGACGTGGATGTCGCCCGAGTCGTCCGACCACGGCACCCGGAAGATGAGCTGCCGCTCCGGCTCGCATATGCGTTCGATGACCCGGGCGTCCACGAACTCCGGCCGCTTCGCCAGCACCGGGCCGAGGGTCTCCAGGACCTCCCGGACCGCCTGGTGGAATTCCTTCTCGCCCTGGTTGCGACGCAGGACCGCGGCGTACAACGGCTCGATGATGCGGTTCTCGGCGGCGTGCGAGGTGGCGGAGTCAGGGGTGACCGGCATCTGATCAAGACCTTCCATGGGTCGGCTCATACGCGGGGGCGCCCCGATTCTCCCAGCGGACCCGCCCGACAGCCCGTGGTATCCACATGGTGATCGGCCGCCCGGAGGCCCCGGACCTGGCCAACGGCCTTGTGCGAGGCCGGTGACGGGCATGAATGGCCGGGTCCCGGCCGCGTCCGGGCGACCGCCGAAGTGGTGAATCTCACAGCCGGGTGGGCTCGACGGTGAGGTTCCGGAAATCCAGGCGTTACGCCACCGGAGTGGCGTCCGCCTCCGCCCGCAGCGCCGCGGCGGTCGCCCTCGGGTCGTAGTCCGGTGCGACGCCCTCCACGATCACCACGTCCCCCGCCATGTTCCGGGCCCGCAGCGGCACCAGCTCCTGGTAGGCCGGGGAGGCGTACCAGGCGCGCGCCTCCCCGAGGGAGGGGAAGCCGACGACGACCACCGCGCCGGGCCACGCCCCCTCGACCACCTCGACCGGCGCGTTGTGGACCAGGAAGCGGCCGCCGTACGGGTCCAGGGTCGACTGGATGCGCTCGATGTAGCCGATGACCTCCGCGTTGGGGCGGCCCTCGGGGTACAGGTGCGCGATGGCGTAGGCGGTCATGGTGGACCCTCCGGTTCGTGCGGTCGTCCGTCGGCTGATGGCTCCATGCTGCCGGGGGCGCCGGAGGGCGTCGATTACCCGCGGGGTAATGCGCGTCGCCCCGGGACGCGGTGACGGTCCATCAGACATGATTCGGCCATGACATCCATACGGGGGAACCGGAGAGGTCTCCGTCCGCACCGGCCCGCCGGGCCCGTGCTGCCCGCCCGGTCCGGGCACAGCGGGTCGTCACTCCCCGGCCCGCGCCTCCCGCCGCGCGCCGGCGAGACCCGCCGCTGCCTCGCGGTGGGCCTGGACTGCTACCTCTGCGTACTCGCGGCCGGGCTGCTGGCCAGGCCGTACGTGGACACCGCGCCCCTGCCCGAGGCGGCGGCGCTGGTGGCCGTTCCGGTGCTCGTGCTGTCCTTCGTCAACCAGGTCGTGCTCACCGCCTTCCTCGGCGCGGGGGCCGGCAAGCTGATCATGGGCATCCGGGTGGTGACCCTGCCGGACGTCCGCCGCCCGGGCCCCGTCCTGCTGGTGCGGCGCTGGCTCTACGGGCTGGCCTGGCTGCCCCTGCGCCCCTGGTACGGGCTGCGCGCCGGCCCCCGGACCGGGCGGCGCGACGAGGCCGGGCCCGTGCCGGTCCGGACCTGCGAGCAGGGCGTCTCGTACGCGGACCCGCTCGGCCTGCGCCAGGTCCGCCGGGGCGCCCTCGTGGCGTACCGCAGGGCTGTGCGGCCCAGGGCCTGACACCGCCGGGGGCGCGGGGCCCGCTGGCTGGGGCGCGGGACGGGTGCGCGCCGCGGCGCTCTCCGTGACGTACGCCGAAGGCGGCGGCACCGGACTCCGGTGCCGCCAGATCGGAAGAGCGGCGGGTAGGGAAAGAGTGTGAAGTTATAGGTGTATATTAGGGGTAGCGGCGGGTAAGTAAAAA
>NZ_JBEYCQ010000028.1:0-105863 GCF_040632905.1 Streptomyces sp. NPDC016469 | reverse complement strand
CCCCGATCTTCGACCTCGTCGACTACGGCGTCGTCGGCGACCTCTTCGACGTCGTCCCCCAGCTCACCGAGGAGATCAACACCCGCAAGGGCTGATCGCCGGACGGCTTCGTACGAACGACGGCCCGGGGCCGCACGGTGAACGCACCGTGCGGCCCCGGGGCGTTCCCGGTCACCGTTGACTCGGATGCGACCGCCTTATAACTTCACTATACGGATTGTTGTTTCCGGGAAGCGGAAACAATCGGAGTGTGGAGGGTGCGGACGATGGGTCAGCAGGAGAAGGTGGAGACGAGCCTCGCCGGTGCGGTCAGCGACGGGATCAGCGCGTCCCTCGCGCCGGTGGACGCCGAACTCGCCGGCCGCTACCCGGGCGACCCCGGCACCCGCCAGCCCGTGCACACGGTCTACGTACCGGGCGACGTCTTCACGGCAGGCGCCCTGCGTGCCTGGGGCGACGAGGCACTGAAGGCGCTCGACGAGCACGCCCCCGACGCGGCGGCCCTCGCCGAGGTGCTCGGCATCCCGGACGAGCTGGCCGGACCGGTTCACGACCGCGTACGCGCCAAGCTGGAGCGCGAGCCCGTCGAGGACCTGAGGATCGACTTCGAGGACGGCTACGGGCCCCGCTCCGACGCCGAGGAGGACGAGGCGGCGGCCCGTGCGGCCCGGCTCGTCTCGGAGGCGTACGCACAGGGCACCGCCGCCCCGTACATGGGCATCCGGATGAAGTGCATGGAAGCCGCCGTCCGCGACCGGGGCATCCGCACCACGGACGTCTTCCTCACCGGCCTCATGCGGGCGGGCGGGCTCCCCGACGGGCTCGTCCTCACCCTGCCGAAGGTGACGTACCCGGAACAGGTCACCGCCTTCGTGCAGCTCCTCGAAGCCTTCGAGCAGGCGCACGGGCTGCCGGACGGGCGGATCGGCTTCGAGATCCAGATCGAGACCAGCCAGTCCATCCTGGCCGCCGACGGCACCGCGGCCGTGGCCCGCATGATCGACGCGGCGCGGGGGCGGGCCACCGGGCTGCACTACGGCACGTTCGACTACAGCGCCTGTGTCGGCGTCAGCGCCGCGTACCAGGCGAGCGACCACCCGGCCGCCGACCACGCCAAGGCCGTCATGCAGGTCGCCGCCGCCGGCACCGGCGTACGCGTCTCCGACGGCTCGACCAACGTCCTGCCCGTCGGCCCCACCCCGCAGGTCCACGAGGCGTGGCGGCTGCACTACGGCCTCACGCGGCGCGCCCTGGCCCGCGCCTACTACCAGGGCTGGGACATGCATCCCGGGCACCTGCCGACCCGGTACGCGGCCGTCTACACGTTCTACCGCGAGGGCCTGGAGCAGGCCGCCGCCCGGCTCGCCGCGTACGTGGCCAAGACCGGCGGCGACGTGATGGACGAACCGGCCACCGCCAAGGCGCTCAGCGGCTACCTGCTGCGCGGCATCGACTGCGGCGCCCTGGACACCGCGGAGGTGGCGGAGCTGACCGGGCTGACCCGCGCGGACCTCGACGCCTTCGCCTCGCCCCGGCGCGGCACCCTGACGGTCACCGCGCCCTGAGGGCCCTCCTTCAGGCCGGAGGGATCTCCCCCGAACCGCGGGCGATCAGACGGGTCGGGAGCTCCACGCGCGCCGGGGGGTGACCGGACCCGTCCAGGCGCCGGAAGAGGTGTTCGGCGGCGGTGCGGCCCGCCGCCGCCGGGTCCTGGGAGATGACGGTGATGCCGAGCAGGTCCGCCAGCTCGATGTCGTCGAAGCCGACCAGGGCGACCGGCCGCTCCCGGTCTGCGAGGACGCGTACCGCCGTCACCGTCACCCGGTTGTTGCCGGAGAAGAGCGCCGTCACCGGCTCCGGGCCCGCGAGCATCGCCTCGGCGGCGGCGCGGACGCGGTCGGGGTCCGTCGGGCCCAGCGAGACCCAGGAGTCCTCGACGGTTATCCCGGCCTCCGCCATGGCCGCGTGGTAGCCGCGCAGCCGCTCGGTCGCGGTGTGGATGCGCGGCTGGTCACCGATGAAGCCGATACGGCGGTGCCCGTGCGCGATCAGATGGGCGACGCCCTCGCGGGCCCCGCCGAAGCTGTCCGAGAGCACCATGTCCGCCTGGATCTGCCCGGCCGGGCGGTCCACGAAGACCGTCGCGACCCCGGCCTTGATCTCCGGCTCCAGATAGCGGTGGTCGTCGGCCGCCGGGATCACGATCAGCCCGTCCACCCGGCGCGCGCACAGGGCGAGGACCAGCTCCTGCTCGCGCTCCGGGTCCTCGGCGCTGGAGCCGTTGATGAGCAGGGCGCCGTGCGCACGGGCCACCTCCTCGACCGCGCGGCTCAGCGGCCCGTAGAAGGGGTCCGCCAGATCCTCCAGGACCAGGCCGATGGAGGCGGTGCGGCCCTTGCGCAGGACCCGCGCGCTGTCGTTGCGGCGGAAGCCCAGTGCCTCGATGGCCTCCTGCACGCGGCGCTCGGTGTCCGGGGTGACCCCCGGCTCGCTGTTGACCACGCGCGAGACCGTCTTCAGGCCCACCCCGGCCCGGGCGGCCACGTCCTTCATGGTCGGCCGGTTGCCGTAGCGGGGCTCGGGATGACGGGCGGTCTCGGCCACGGTGCGCTGTCCTGTCGTCGGTCGGGCGGTCCCGGCGGGCCACGGCGGCTTGCCGTGGGGCTCCCGGAGGGTGTGGCGTCGAGCATAGGCCCTGGACAACGTTGTCAAGGGAATGGAGACTGGGCAGACTGTGCACCTGAGCCGCAGGTCCCGTCCACACCACCCGGAGCCACACCGATGCAAACCGACCTCGTCGCCGCCCTGGACATCGGGGGCACCAAGATCGCCGGCGCGTTGGTGGACCGGGACGGCAGGCTCGTGGTGCGCGCGCAGCGCCCGACGCCCGCGCGGGAGAGCGGCGAACGCGTCATGGAGGCGGTCGGCGGCGTCCTGGCCGAGCTGGCCGCGTCCCCGCACTGGGCCGACGCGACGGCCGTCGGCATCGGCAGCGCGGGCCCGGTGGACGCCGCCGGGGGGACGGTCAGTCCGGTCAACGTACCGGGCTGGCGGGGCTTCCCCCTGGTCGAGCGGGTCTCCGACGCCACGGGCGGTCTTCCGGTCACGCTGGTCGGCGACGGCGTCGCGATCACCGCGGCGGAGCACTGGCTCGGCGCGGCGCGCGGCCACGACAACGCGCTGTGCATGGTCGTCTCGACCGGCGTCGGCGGTGGGCTCGTCCTCGGTGGAGCCCTGCACCCCGGCCCCAGCGGGAACGCCGGCCACATCGGGCACATCAGCGTGGACCTCGACGGCGACCTCTGCCCGTGCGGGGCGCGCGGCTGCGTCGAGCGCATCGCGAGTGGCCCCAACATCGCGCGCCGCGCGCTGGACGCCGGCTGGCGGCCCGGCCCGGACGGCGACGTGACCGCGGTCGGCGTCGCGGCCGCCGCGCGGGCCGGCGACCCGGTCGCCGTGGCCTCCTTCGAACGCGCCGCGCAGGCCCTGGCGGCGGGGATCGCCGCGACGGCGACCCTGGTCGAGATCGACATCGCGGTGATCGGCGGCGGGGTCGCAGGGGCCGGCGACCTGCTGTTCGCACCGCTGCGTACCGCCCTGCGCCGGTACGCCACCCTCTCGTTCGTCCAGCACCTGACGGTGGTGCCCGCGGTCATGGGCAACGACGCGGGCCTGGTCGGCGCGGCGGCGGCCGCGCTGGCCGCGCGGACGGGCGTTCCGGAGCGAGTGCGGTGAGGGGGCGGCGTCCGAGGTGGACGCCGCCCCCGTCGAGGATCAGCACATGATCCGCAGGTCCCCCCAGTCCGCGTGGTCCGAGTCGACCCCGTCGCCGGCGTCCGTCACCACCAGCCGGACGACCTGCGCCCCGGTCACGTCCGCCGAGAGCGGCTGCGGGGCCATCGCGTTGGTGAGGACCCCGGTCGATGCGGCCTTCTCGCCGTCCGCCCAGATCTCGAAGGTCACGCTGCCCTTGGTGCCCTTCTCGTCGTCCACCCCCACCTGCGCCGACACGGTGCCGCACGCGCCGCCCGCGTAGTACTCGACGCTGCTCGCCGCGTGCGCGCCGAGCCCCTTGGCGTACACCTGGCCGCCGATGGTCAGCGGATGGCCGTCGCCCGCGGCGCTCTCGCCGTTGCTGGTGTCCTTCTCGACGGGGCCGTAGCCGTTGGAGGCGCTGAGCTGCGGCAGGTCGCTGAGGTAGCCGCCGCCCGCCGGGGGCGGCACCACCACATGGGCCTGGAACGGGACGGCGGACCGGATCCGCTCACCGGTGGGGGAGCGGTACCGGGCGGTGAGCGTCAGGTCGTAGCTGCCGGGGGCCGTTCCGGCGGGGGCCGTCACCCACCACCGGGTGGCCAGCGCGCGGCCGGTGGACAGTGCGGCGGTCCGTGTCGCCGATGCGGCCTCGACCCGCCAGCCGGCCGGGCCGGTGAGCGCGGCGGACACCGTGAGCGCGGGCGTGCGGCCCAGGTCGGTGACCTCGGTCGTCAGCGCGGCGGTGCGGCCCGCCTCCATCAGCGGGCTGCCCTCCAGGGCGAGTTCGACGGCCGGGGGGTGTGCGGCCCAGCGGTGGCCGGCGGTGACGCGCAGCAGCACGGTGCCGTGCGCGGGCACGGTCGCCGAGAGGGCGCCCGCCGTGTTGCGGGTGGTGTGGTCCCACAGGTCGCGGACGGTGTAGCCGGAGGCGCGCGGCAGGCCCACCGCGGCGGCCGTGGTGGAGATCCGCTGGGCGCTGCCGGTCTCGTTGAACAGCGCCACGGCCCGGGAGCCGTCCTCCATCTCCTTGGCGACGACCCAGCGTCCGCCCTCGGAGGAGAGCACCTCGCCCTGCCGGCCCAGCGGGTCCTGGTCGACGGCGATGACCTCCTCGTTGGAGAGGATGTCGAACGTCTCCTGCGAGGCGGTGCGCAGGTCGGAGCCGATGAGCAGCGGCGCCGCCATCACCGACCACATCGAGAAGTGGGTGCGGTACTCGGTGTCCGTCATCCCGCCGTTGCCGACCTCCAGCATGTCGGGGTCGTTCCAGTGCCCCGGGCCGGCCGCGGCGGCGAGCGGGAGGTTCTGCTTCATGATCGACAGCATGCTGCCCCAGCTGTCGTTGATGTCACCCGTGGTGCGCCACAGATTGCCCAGTTCGGCGGCCCATTCCCAGGGCTTGTTCTGGCCCCATTCGCACACGCTGTAGACGATGGGGCGGCCGGTCGCGGCGAGTGCGTCGCGCATCGTTGTATAGCGCTCCCTGGCGTCCACGCCCTGGTTGTTGCAGTTGTCGTACTTGAGATAGTCGACGCCCCAGTCGGCGAATTGCTGGGCGTCGCTGAATTCATGGCCGAGCGCGCCGGGGAGGCCCACGCTGTCGCAGGTCCTGGTGCCGGCACTGGTGTAGATCCCCAGCTTCAGGCCCTTTGCGTGCACATAGTCCGCGACCGCTTCGATGCCGTGCGGAAAGCGCACCGGATCGGCTACCAGCTTTCCTTCCTCATTCCGCTCCGGCATCGCCCAGCAGTCGTCCAGATTGACGTACTCGTACCCGGCGTCCTTCAGCCCCTTTTCCACGAAGATGTCGGCGATGCCCTTGACCATCGCCTCGTCGAACTCCGCACGGCAATGCGTGGAGTTCCAGTTGTTGAAGCCCATGGGCGGGGTCAGGGCCAGACCATTCGCGGCCCGGGTCCCAGCGGCCGGTGCAGGTGCGGGGGAGTCCGCGGCGGCGGGCACCACGGCCCCCGCCGTACACAGAAGGCCTGCGGCCAGGGCTCCGAGGACTCTGTGGCGGCTCGCTCGGGTGGGACGGCTTGGAAGATGACGCATCGTTACGTTCCTCCGTACTCGTGCCGGAACAGGCGGCGACATGTGCACGCCAAGACGAGCGAATACGTTAGAGCGTGTTGGAGTCTGTTGGAAGAGGGCGGGCGGCCTGTCGGCCACATCTCGTCAAAACCCTTGACTGTGCCCCATGTTGGGAGTGTGATCCAAGCGCACGTTCGGTTGTGTTCGGTTGCCTTCCGGAGGACGGGGTCATGGCACACACGTACAACAGATCGGATCTGCCCGGCAGTGTCGCGGGACATCGGATGTCCCGTCGGAGTCTGCTGCGAGGCGCGGCGCTCGGTGCCGGCGCGGTCACGCTTCCCGCCCTGCTCACCGCGTGCGGCGGAGGCCCCGCCGGGGACGGCAAGACCATCACCCTGGGATCGAACGGGTCCGACCCCGTTCCCAAGAAGGCGTTCGCCGACGCGTTCAAGGCGTACGCCGCGCAGTCGGACGGCCGGAAGGTCGAGGTCAACACCGTCGACCACAACACCTTCCAGGAGAACATCAACCGCTATCTCCAGGGCAAACCCGACGATGTCTTCATGTGGTTCGCCGGGTACCGCATGCAGTTCTTCGCGAAGAAGGGCCTGCTGTACGACATCAGCGACAACTGGCAGCACTACACGGGATTCTCCGACGCCCTGAAGGACCAGTCCACCGGCGAGGACGGCAAGCAGTACCTCACCCCGTACTACTACTATCCGTGGGCCGTCTTCCACCGGAAGAGCCTGTTCACGGAGCGCGGATATCAGGCGCCCAAAACGCTCGACGAGTACGTGGCGCTCGCCAAGCAGATGAAGAAGGACAAGCTGGACCCCATCGCGTTCAGCGACAAGGACGGCTGGCCGGCCATGGGCACCTTCGACTACATCAACATGCGCAGTAACGGATACGAATTCCACAAGAGCCTCATGGCCGGTGAGGAAGCCTGGACCGACAAGCGCGTCCGGGAGGTCTTCGACACCTGGCGGCGCCTCCTCCCGTACTGTCAGCCCGGCGCCAACGGCCGTACCTGGCAGGAGTCCGCCACCAGCCTCCAGAAGCGCGAGGCGGGCATGACCGTGCTCGGCCTGCCGCACCCCGGGCAGCAGTTCCCCAAGGACGACCAGGGCGACCTGGACTTCTTCCCGTTCCCCGTGATCAACCCCGAGCACGGCCAGGACGCCGTCGAGGCACCGATCGACGGGTTCCTGCTGGCCAAGAAGTCCAAGAACCTCAAGAACAAGAAGACGCTGGAGAGCGCCAAGGACCTGTTGAAGTGGCTCGCCACCGGCAAGGCCGAGGACATCTACCTCAAGGGCGACCCCAACAACATCGCGGTCAGCGACGAGGCGGACACCTCCGCGTACACCCCGATCCAGAAGAAGGCCGTCGGACTCGTCTCGGGCGCCAAGCAGATCTCGCAGTTCCTCGACCGCGACACCCGCCCGGACTTCGCGTCCACGGTCATGATCCCCGCGATCCAGAAGTTCATCAGCAGCCCCAACGACGTGGACGGCCTGGTCAACGACATCGAACGGCAGAAGAAGTCCATCTTCGCCTCGGACTGAACCGGGAGTACCCACCGTGCCGTTCATCTCGGGGAGGCGCACCGGACGTCGGGGCACACGGCGGTACACCCGTCGCGACCTCGTCGTGCTCGGTGTGCTGCTCGGTCTGCCCGTCCTGCTCGATCTCGCCATCGTCTGGGGCCCGACCCTGGCCTCCGTCGTCCTCTCGTTCACCAGCTGGGACGGGATCGGCGACATCGAGTGGGTCGGGACCCGCAACTACACGGACCTCTTCACGAACTACCCGCAGTTCTGGCCCGCCGCCCGGCACAACCTGCTCTGGCTCGCCTTCCTCGGCTTCGTCGCCACCCCGTTCGGGCTGCTCCTGGCCGTGCTGATCGACCGGGGCGTGCGGTTCAGCCGGTTCTACCAGTCCACGCTGTACATGCCCGTCGTGCTCTCGCTCGCGGTGGTCGGCTTCATCGCCCAGCTCGTGTTCTCGCGGGACCAGGGCGCGCTCAACGCCGTCATCGGCGACACGGAGACCCCGACGGACTGGCTCGGCGATCCGGACCTCAACATCTGGATGATCCTGCTGGCCGCCGCCTGGCGCCACACCGGCTATGTGATGATCCTCTACCTCGCCGGGCTCAAGGCCGTCGACCAGTCCCTCAAGGAGGCGGCGGCGATCGACGGGGCGAGCGAGGCGCAGACCTTCTTCCGCGTCGTCTTCCCGACCCTGCGCCCGGTCAACGTCATCGTCGGCGTCATCACCGTGATCGAGTCGCTGCGCGCCTTCGACATCGTGTACGCGGTCAACCACGGCCGCAACGGCCTCGAACTGCTGTCCGTGCTCGTCACCGACAACATCATCGGCGAGGCAAGCCGCATCGGCTTCGGCTCCGCGATCGCCGTCGTCCTGCTGACCGTCTCCCTCGGATTCGTGGTGACGTACCTGGTCCAGGAGCTCCGAGGGGAGAAAGACAGATGACCACCCCGCAGACCACCCGTGCGGTCCCGGCCGCCCCTGCCGGGGCCCGCCGTCGGCTCCGCCCCGGCCGGCTCGGTGTGCACGCCTTCCTGATGGCGGTCTCGCTGGCCTTCCTCGCCCCGTTGCTGCTCGCGGTGTACGCGTCCCTGCGGCCGTACGACGAGACCTCCGAGTACGGCTACTTCTCGCTGCCGCGCCATCTCTCCCTGGACTACTACCGGCAGGCGTTCACCGACTCCGGCATGACGAAGTACTTCGTCAACACCCTGATCATCGCGGTGCCGGGCGTTCTGATCACCCTGTTCCTCGCCTCGTTCGTGGCCTTCGCGCTCGCCCGGCTGAAGATGCGCGGCGGGCTGGTCCTGCTGATGCTCTTCGCGGCCGGCAACCTGCTTCCGCAGCAGGTGATCGTCACCCCGCTCTACGTCGTCTTCAACCGGATCCCGCTGCCGTACTGGATGTCCGACTCGATGACGATGTTCGACTCCTTCTGGGCCGTCATCCTGGTGCAGATCGGCTTCCAGATCGGCTTCTGCGTCTTCGTCCTGGCCAACTTCATGCGCACCCTCCCGCCGGAGATCCTGGAGGCGGCCGTGGTGGACGGGGCAGGGGTGTGGACGCGGTTCTGGCGGATCACCCTGCCGCTGTGCCGCCCGGCGCTCGCCGCGCTGGGCACGCTCCAGTTCACCTGGATGTACAACGACTTCCTGTGGGCGCTGGTCTTCATCTCCGACGGCGACAAACTGCCCATCACCTCCGCGCTGAACAACCTGCGCGGGCAATTCTTCACCGACTACAACCTGCTCGCCGCCGGTTCGGTGATCGTCGCGCTGCCGACCCTCGTCGTCTTCCTGCTGCTCCAGCGGCACTTCATCGCCGGACTGACGCTGGGGTCCGGGAAGGGGTGAGAGGGGTGCCCGGCGGAACGGCCGGGCACTCCAGCATCACGCCCTACTCGCAGGCCACGCCGTCCCCGTCGCGGCCGAGGCGCGGGCCGTACCCCGGGCCGCTCCGGTGGATCGGGGCCGCGCCGGCCGCGCGGACGGCGGTGTTGGCGTAGTACGCCGAGCCGCCGCCTCCCGAGCCCCCGTCGCCCGAACCGGAGTCGCCCGAACCCCCGTCGCCCGAACCGGAGTCGCCCGAACCGGAGTCGCTCGAACCGGAGTCGTCGGAGGTGCGGGCGGGGGCCTCGGGCGCGACGGTGACCTTGACGGTCTTCGTCTTCGTGACCGTCGGGACCGCCTTGGGGCCGGCGTTGACCGCCTCGGTCACGGCGGGCTCCGGCGCGGGCGTGACCGACACCGTGGCGGCGACGGTCGGCGCGGGCGAGGACTTCGCCGCCGCCTCGGTCCTGTCCGCCCCGGAATCCCCGCCGGCGGCGCCCATGCCCACACCGATGAGGAAGAGAACGGCCGCCGCCGGGATGACGGTTCGCTTCCTCGCCCAGCCGTCCCCGCCCGGACCCTGCGGGCCGAACGGGGACGGCCGCGGCGGCGGCCCCCACGTGAAGCCGGTGGCCCGCCACGGTCCGCGCGGGCCCGCCGTTGTCAGTGGCGGGTGCGATCCTGCACGCATGGACGAGATCATGCGACGGCGGGTGTACGGCGCCGACCACGAAGACCCCGACCCGGGCCCCCGGCCCGGCCGCGAGTATCGCGAACTGGTCGGCGGGCCGCTCGACGGACTGCTCCTGGACGTCACGGGGTGGACGCCGGTGGCCCTCGCGGACGGCTCCGCCCTGGTCACCGAGATCGGCGCGTACGGGCCGGGCGGCCGCGCGGAGTACGGGCCGCGCCCGGACGAGCCGGACAAGTGGGACTGGCGGGGTGATACGCCGTAATCCGTAGAGGCCTCCGTCGTCCCGTCCGCGCAACGCATCACCTCGGGCGTGTTTTCGCGGCAGGGTGTTGCGGGCAAGCCACAGGGGGCTGCTACGGAAGAGGGGGAACCGTGATCGTCTGGATCAACGGTGCGTTCGGCGCCGGAAAGACCAGCGCCGCGCGTGAACTGATCGATCTGATCCCGAACAGCACCTTGTACGACCCGGAACTCACCGGGACGGGGCTCGGAAGCCTGCTGCCCCAGAAGAAAATGGCCGAGGTGACGGACTTCCAGGACCTGCCGATCTGGCGGCGCCTCGTGGTGGACACCGCCGCCGCGCTCCTCGCCGAGCTGGGCGGGGTTCTCGTCGTGCCGATGACGCTCCTGCGGCAGGAGTACCGCGACGAGATATTCGGCGGCCTGGCCGCCCGGCGCATACCGGTGTGCCATGTGCTGCTCTCACCTGAGGAAACGATCCTGCGCACCCGCATCGCCCACCGGGCGCAGTACCCGGGCGACGTGGAGGGCGTGGACCCGACCGGCCGCTGGGCGTACGACCGGATCGAACCGTACCGATCGGCCCTCGGCTGGATCACCGGGGACGCCCACACGATCGACAACAGCGCGCTCACCCCGCGCGAGACGGCGGAGCGCATAGCGGAGGCCGTGCGCACCGGCGCCGCGCCCGCCTGCGAGATCGTCCAGACCCCCGAGCCGACCGCGGAGACCGTCGCCTCCGGGGTGCTCCTCTTCGACGAGCACGACCGGTTCCTGCTCGTCGACCCCACGTACAAGCCCGGCTGGGAGTTCCCCGGCGGCGTCGTGGAGGCGGGCGAGGCCCCCGCCCAGGCCGGGATCCGGGAGGTTGCCGAGGAGATCGGCATCCATCTCGAACGGGTGCCCAAGCTGCTCGTCATCGACTGGGAGGCGCCCGACCCGCCCGGGTACGGAGGTCTGCGCCTCCTCTTCGACGGCGGACTGCTGCCCCGGGCGGACGCGGAACGGCTGCTGCTCCCCGGCTCCGAACTGCGCGGCTGGCGGTTCGTCACCGAGGCGGAGGCGGCCACCCTGCTGCCGCCCACCCGCTACGAGCGGTTGTGCTGGGCGCTGCGGGCCCGCGAACGCTCAGCCGTGCTCAACCTGGAGGCCGGCGTCCCCGTCGGCTGAGGCCCGCAGGACCGCGGCGGCGTCCTCGGTGAGGGGGTCGCCGTGGCCGAAGCAGACCGTGGCCGGTTCCAGTGCGGCCAGGCGCCGGAACGAGGCCACGGCCTGCTCCCGGTCGATGTTGAAGACGCCCAGCATCACCTGCCCCACCCCGGCCACGCAGTCGCCCGTGAACAGCACGCCGTGCCCGGGCAGATGCACTCCGATGGAGCCGGGCGTGTGCCCGGGGGAGTGGACCACCCGCGCCCCGCCCCCGAACGGCAGCACCGCCCCGTCCGACAGCTCGGTGTCGACCCGGGTCGGGGGAGCCGGAGGGACGGTCAGCGCGTGCTCGTACAGCGGGCGCTCCCAGTCCAGGAGCACCGGCTCCCCGACCTCCTCCTCGCCCCGGATCACCGGCGCGTCCAGCCGGTGCGCCAGAATCTCGGCACCGTGGCGGTCGGCCAGCTTCTGGGCGGCGCCGTAGTGGTCACGGTGGCCGTGGGTGATGACGATCCGGGCGAGGTCGGCGGGATCGTGGCCGAGGCCGCGCACCGCCTCCTCGATGGCGGGCGCCGCGTTCACGTCGCCCGCGTCGATCAGAGTCAGCTCCGTCCCGTCGCGCCAGAGGTACGCCTGGCCGATCGGGAAGCGGAACATGTGCAACCGCGGAAGCACTTCTACGAGATCCATGCGGCGAACGTAAGCGGCCGCGTCCGGTCACCGCATGGATCTACGCTCTCGGCGAGCTTCGCTCAACGCGTAGCCCGGCTCCCGACGAGGACTCAGACCGCTTTCGACGCCGCGTAGTTGCGCAGGAACAGCGCCTCGGTCACGGACAGCCGTTCCAGCTCCTCGGGCGACACGCTCTCGTTCACCGCGTGGATCTGCGCTTCCGGCTCGCTCAGCCCGATCAGCAGGATCTCCGCGTCCGGGTACAGCCCGGCCAGCGTGTTGCAGAGCGGGATCGAACCGCCCATGCCGGAGGACTGCATCTCCTGGCCCGGGTACGCGACCCGCATGGCGTCGGCCATCGCGGTGTACGCCGGGCTGGCGATGTCCGCGCGGAACGGCTGTCCCTGGCCGACCTGCTCGACCGAGACCTTCGCACCCCACGGGGTGTGCGCGAGCAGGTGCGCGGTCAGCAGCTTCGTGGCCTGCTCCGCGTCCTGCCCCGGCGGCACCCGAAGGCTGATCTGCGCGCGGGCGCTCGCCTGCACGGACGGGGTCGCACCGACCACCGCGGGGCAGTCGATGCCGATCACGGTCACGGACGGCCGCGCCCAGATCCGGTCGGCGACCGAGCCGGTACCGACGAGCCCGACCCCGTCGAGGACCTTGGCGTCCTTGCGGAACCCCTCCTCCGGGTACTGCAGACCGTCCCACTCCTCGTCCGCGGTCAGGCCGTCGACCGTGGTCGAGCCGTCCTCGGCGCGCAGCGAGGCGAGCAGCTGGATCATCGCGGCCAGCGCGTCGGGCGCGGCACCGCCGAACTGCCCGGAATGCAGATTGCCCTCCAGGGTGTCCAGCTGGACCCGCAGCATCGTCATCCCGCGCAGCGTCGACGTCACGGTCGGCAGGCCCGCCCGGAAGTTGCCGGTGTCACCGATCACGATGGTGTCGGCGGCGAGCAGTCCCGGGTGCGCCTCGGCGTACCGCTCCAGGCCGCCGGTGCCCTGCTCCTCCGAACCCTCCACGATCACCTTGACCGAGACGGGGACTCCGCCGTCCGCCTTCAGGGCGCGCAGTGCGAGCAGATGCATGATGAAGCCGCCCTTGCAGTCGGCCGTCCCCCGGCCGAACCAGCGCCCGTCACGCTCCGTCAGTTCGAACGGCGGGGAGATCCAGGCGGCCTCGTCCAGCGGCGGCTGTACGTCGTAGTGCGCGTAGAGCAGCACGGTCGGGGCGCCCGCCGGACCGGGCAGGAAGCCGTAGACGGACTGGGTGCCGTCCGGGGTGTCGAGCAGGGCCACGTCCTGGAAGCCCTCCGCACGCAGCGCGGCGGCGACCCACTCGGCCGCGCCCTCGCACTCGCTCTTCGGATAGACCGCGGGGTCCGCCACCGACTGGAAGGCCACCAGCTCGGTCAGCTCCGCCTTGGCGCGGGGCATCAGTGAGGCGACGGTCTCGGGAATCGGATGGCCGGTCATGGGGCACGCTCCTGGTAGGTGCGACGTTATGTGTACGTTTCCGGTTACTCGCCCGCCCGGAGTGCGGCGTCGCGGGTACGTCGGAGACTCGGCCGATCCTCCCACAGCGGATCTCGGCCAGAACGCGCCGTAGGATGCCGTGAGCAGCTTGGGCCACTGGTGGGATCGGGAGCAGAAGCACATCGTGAGCAGCGAGAACGCAGACGCCGGACATGAGCACGAAGAGTCGTCCGTGTGGGATGTCGTCGTAGTCGGCGCCGGACCGGCGGGAGCCTCCGCGGCATACGCGGCGGCCGTCGCCGGCCGCAAGGTACTGCTCCTGGAGAAGGCGGAGCTGCCCCGGTACAAGACGTGCGGCGGCGGCATCATCGGATACTCGCGCGACGCGTTGCCGCCCGGGTTCGAACTGCCCCTGCGGGACCGGATCCACGCGGTCACCTTCTCGCTCAACGGCAGACTGGCGCGCACCCGCCGCTCCAAGCGGATGCTCTTCGGCCTCATCAACCGCCCCGAGTTCGACGCGGGGCTCGTCGAGCAGGCACAGAAGGCCGGTGCCGAGCTGCGCACCGGCGCAACCGTCTCGCGGGTGGAGCAGCACGGAGCCGCGGTGCCCGACCGGCGCACCGTCGCCGTCGTGCTGTCCGGCGGCGAGACCGTCCTGGCCCGTGCGGTGGTCGGCGCCGACGGCAGCGCCGGGCGGATAGGGGCGCATGTCGGGGTGAAGCTCGACCAGGTCGACCTCGGCCTGGAGTCGGAGATCCCGGTGCCGCCCACCGTCGCGGAGGACTGGGCGGGCCGCGTCCTCATCGACTGGGGCCCCATGCCCGGCAGTTACGGCTGGGTCTTCCCCAAGGGCGACACCCTGACGGTCGGCGTGATCTCCGCGCGCGGCGACGGCGCCGGCACCAAGCGGTATCTGGAGGACTTCGTCGCGCGCCTCGGCCTCGCCGGATTCGAGCCCAAGATCTCCTCCGGGCACCTCACGCGCTGCCGCAGCGAGGACTCGCCGCTCTCGCGCGGCCGGGTGCTGGTGTGCGGTGACGCGGCCGGCCTGCTGGAGCCGTGGACCCGAGAGGGCATCTCCTTCGCGCTGCGCTCGGGACGGCTCGCCGGTGAGTGGGCGGTCCGCGTCGCCGAGGCGCACGACGCGGTGGACGCCCGCCGCCAGGCGCTCAACTACGCCTTCGCCATCAAGGCCGGGCTCGGCGTCGAGATGAGCGTCGGCCGGCGCATGCTGAAGCTGTTCGAGCGGCGCCCGGGCCTGCTGCACGCCGTCCTGACGGGCTTCCGCCCGGCGTGGAACGCGTTCGCGGGCATCACGCGCGGCACGACCTCACTGGCCGAGCTGGTCCGTTCGCACCCGCTGGCCCAGCGGGCGCTCTCGGCGATGGACCGCTAGAACGCGGGCTCTCCGGGGCTGACGTGCCATCCGGCGCGTCAGTCCTCTTCGCTGATCCGGAAGACGGGGTGGTCCGGACAGGCCGCCAGGATCTCGGCGTCCGTGGACTTCGCCGTGATGCCCTGGAAGTACTGGTTGACCTCCCAGCCCCACCGCTCCAGGTAGGCGCGGACGACAGCCGTCTTGTGCGCGTCGTCCGCGATCTCCACGGCCGAGAAGGCCCGCGTCCTGCGGCCGCGGCGCAGCTCCCCGCCGCCCGCCGCCCGCATGTTGCGCACCCACTGCGAGTGGCCACGGGCGGAGACCAGATACCGCACGCCCTCGTAGGTGTGCGGGTTGACCGGGACGCGCTGCATCTTGCCGCTCCTGCGGCCCCGCACCGACAGCTCCTGCGAGCCGAGCAGGCTGATTCCGTGCCGCGCGAGCCAGCCGACGAGGCTGTTGAAGCGGACGGTGAGCGGGCTGCCCTGCAGGTAGTACGGCTGCGTCTGAGACGGCGACATGGTGTGACCCCCATAGCGGATAGAGCATTTCCGAGAGCGGTGCTCTCGCTTGAGATCAGTGTGCACGGATGCGGTGCTCAAAAGCAAGAGCACTGCTCTCGTTATTGGTCGCTGCTCTGTGCACATGGCAGACTGAGGCTCATGAGCGCTATCCGGGGAGCCAGGGAACGGGCCCGTATCGAGGTCACCGCCGCCATCAAGGACGAGGCGAGGAAACAGCTCGCCGCCGAGGGCGCGGCGAAGCTGTCACTGCGCGCCGTCGCGCGCGAGCTGGGCATGGCCTCCTCGGCCCTCTACCGCTACTTCCCCAGCCGGGACGACCTGCTGACCGCCCTCATCGTCGACGCGTACGACGCGGTCGGCGAGGCCGCCGAGCACGCCGATCGCACCGCCATTGATCGCGCCGCCGCCGGGAAGCCCGGCGCCCCCGCCACCGGTCTCACCCGCTGGGTCGCCGTCGCCTGCGCCGTACGCGACTGGGCGCTGGCCCACCCCCACGAGTACGCGCTCATCTACGGCTCGCCCGTGCCCGGTTACTCGGCACCGCAGGACACCGTCGGCCCCGCGGCGCGCGTCGGCATGGTGCTCATCGCCATCGTGGAGGACGCCCGCCGTGACGAGGGCCTGGCGCTTCCGCCGCTCCCGGACGAGCTGCGCCCGGAGGCCGAACGGCTCGCCGCCGATCTGGCCCCCGGGCTGGCACCGGCGGTGGCCGCCCCGCTCGTCGCGGCCTGGTCGCAGCTGTTCGGGCTGATCTCCTTCGAGGTGTTCGGCCAGTTCAACCGGGTGGTGGAGGCCCGCGAGGTCTTCTTCCGCCAGGCCGTCACGGAACTGGCCCGCACGGTGGGCCTCCTGGGCCGGCGCGGCTGATTCCGGTACGGCGTCAGGACCAGGTGATCGATGAGTTGTCGCGCCAGAGCCGGGCCAACTCCTCGTCGCCGCTCACCGCGAGGGCGGTGAGCGGAAGCCGGTTCCAGAGGGCGAGGTAGAGCGTCCCGGCCGGCGCGCTCAGCTCGCAGTCCACGGCGGGCGAGCCGGCCGGTGCCTCCTCGCGCACCGCCGCCGGCGGCTCGGCGGACAGCCCCACGGTCCACACGGTGTCCGTGTCCGTCGCCCGCACCCGCAGCGTGCGCGGGCTCCCGGTGCGCACCCGGCTCTTCGGGCGGGCGTGCATCCCCCGCAGCAGTTCGTCGATGCCGTCCAGCGCGTGGGCGGGTGCGACGGGGGAGAGGTCGCCGCCGCGCGCGGACTCGGCGTCCACCCGGTGGATCGTCGTCTCATGGGCCTGGCGGCGGGCCCAGAAGGCCAGCGGTGAGGGCGCGGGGAGGAAGGACCAGCACTCCACGTCCTGCGGCGCGTTCTCCAGCGCCTCCACCAGGAGGCGGTGCCCTTCGCGGAAGTGGGCCAGCAGCTCCGGCCCGTCCAGCTCCGGTTCGCCGCCGTCGGGGACGTACGAGGTGTGTCCCTCGCGTACGAAGGCGGCGGCCCAGGCGTGCACCATGGCGGTGTGCCTGAGCAGATCGCGCACCCGCCAGTCGGGACAGGTCGGCATCGGGGCCCCGGGGCCCGCCACTTCGGCCGCGTCCGCCAGCAGGCGGCCCTCGGCGGCCAGGGCCGCTATGTGTTCCGTGGTCTTCATGGCCGGATTGTGCCACCCGGGCGGACCCCGGAGGGCGGGCCGGTCAAGTGCCCCGGGGACGGATCGTACGGTTCCGGCGGGGCGGCGCCGCGTACCAGCCGAACGAACCAGCCCGGCGCCGGCGACTGGTCGAAGGACTCCGCCCCGGTCGCCGAGCGGGAACACGAGGACGCCCGGCGCCGCCGGCCGGAACAGCCTGGCACCGGCGACCGAGGCGCCCTCGTGGGCGACGAACAGGTGTCCGCGGCGGTCACATGTGCGCCGCCTTGCGGGCGCCGTAACCCAGGGCCGCCGCCGCACCGGCCAGCACCGCCACCGTGGTCAGGGCCACCGGCAGCGAGAACCAGTCGGCCAGGAACCCGATCGCGGGCGGCCCGAGCAGCATCCCGCCGTAACCGAGCGTCGAGGCCGCCGCGACCCCGCCGGGTCCGGCCAGCTCGCCGGCCCGGCCGACCGCCACCGGGAAGATGTTGGCGAGGCCGATCCCGGTGACCGCGAAGCCGAGCAGCGCCAGCCAGGCCGTCGGGGCGAGCGAGCCCAGGAGCATGCCGGCGGCTGCCGTGGCGCCGCCCGCCACCAGTGTGCGGGTCTGCCCGAGCCGTTCGAGGAGGGCGGTGCCGCTGAGCCGGCCCGCCGTCATGGCCAGCGCGAACAGCGAGTATCCGGCGGCGGCCACCCCGGGACGGGCATGCAGGTCCTGTTCCAGGTGGAGGGCGCCCCAGTCGGCCAGCGCGCCTTCGCCGTACGCGGTGCAGAGCGCGATCAGGCCGAAGAGCAGCACCACCTTGCGCGCCCGCCCCGACAGCCGCTGCGCGGACCGGCCGGCGGGTGGGGAGTCCGCCCGCTCCGGGGCCACGGGCGCCGGGTGCCGCAGGAGGACCGGGCCCGCGAGCGCGGTGACGACCAGTCCGATTCCGGTCAGGAGGGAGAGGTGCACGGAGGGCGAGAGGCCGCCCGCGACGAGCCCGCCGAGCCCCGCGCCGAGCATCCCGCCGAGGCTGAACGCGGCGTGGAAGCTGGGCATCACGGGCCGGCGCAGTGCGGCGACCAGGTCCACCGCCGCGCTGTTCATCGCCACGTTCGCCCCGCCGTAGGCGGCGCCGAAGAGCAGGAGCACCAGCCCCAGCGACAGGGCCGAGTGCGTCCGGGCGGGCAGCGCGATGCTGAGGGAGAGGAGGACACCGCAGACCACGGTCACCGCGTGGCTGCCGAACCGGCGGCAGAGCCGGCCGGTGAGCGTCATGGTGACCACGGCACCGGCGGAGACGCCGAGGAGCGCGAGGCCGAGGGTGGCGGCCGAGGCGCCGGTCTGGTGCTTGATGGCCGGGATGCGGACCACCCAGCCGGCGAAGAGGAAACCGTCGAGGGCGAAGAACACGGTCAGCGCGGTACGGAGACGGGCCGACGAGAGCGGGGCGGTGTTGCCGCCAAGTCCCCCCGGGAGTGCCGTCCGCAGTTTGTTTAGTTGCGGCACAAACTCAGCATAGGGGTGGTCCGGCGGCCGGTGCAAGACGGATGCCCCGCCCGGCCCGAAGCGTTCGGCCCCGGAGTGCGCGGGGGCCGGTCACCCGGGGCAAGTCGGCCACCACGGCGTCGGAGGAACCTCCGGATCATGGGAGACTCGCCCCCATGAACGGCAAGGCGACCACCACCCGGACGAAGTTGGAGAGGGGCCGCAGCGCGCTCGGACCCGCCCTGGAACTGGTCCACACCGGACGCGCGCCCACGCGTGCGGTCCTCACCTCCGAGCTGGGGGTCACCCGCGCGACGGCGGGCGCGGTCGCCGCCGAACTGGAAGCCCTCGGCCTCATCCGGGTCGACTCCAGCCCCGGCTCCGCGGCGGGTTCGCAGGGCCGGCCCTCGCACCGGCTGGCCGTACGGGAGTCCGGTCCGGTGGCCGTCGCCGCCCAGGTGCACGCGGACGGCTTCCGCGCCGCGCTCGTCGGCCTCGGTGGCCGGCTCGTCGCGACCGCCCCCGGCTGCGTCACCATCACCGCCGACCCGGCCCAGGTCATCGGCGAGGTCGTGGACCACTGCGCACGGCTGCTCCGGGACAGCGGACTGCGGTGCGTCGGGGCCGGGCTCGCGGTGCCGTCGGCGGTCGCCGAGCCGGAGGGCACCGCCCTCAACCCGCTCCACATCGCCTGGCCGGCCGGCGCCCCGGTCCGCGAGATCTTCGCCACCTGCGTACGCGAAGCGGGCATCGAGGGACCGGCGTTCACCGGCAACGACGTCAACCTCGCCGCGCTCGCCGAACACCGGCACGGCGCCGGGCGCGAGGCCCAGCACCTGCTGTGCGTCGCCACCGGACACCGGGGCGTGGGCGGGGCGCTCGTCCTCGACGGCCGCCTGCACACCGGGAGTTCGGGGCTCGCCCTGGAGGTCGGCCACCTCACCGTCAACCCCGAGGGCCGCCCCTGCCACTGCGGGGGGCGCGGCTGCCTGGACGTCGAGACGGACCCGCTCGCCTTCCTCACCGCCGCCGGGCGCACCCCGGGCCCCGAGGAGTCGCTGCTCAAGCAGTCCGGGGACCTGCTGCGCAACGAGTACGCGGACCCGGTCGTGCGCACCGCAGCCGAGGAGCTGATCGACCGGCTCGGCCTGGGGCTCGCCGGTCTCGTCAACATCCTCAACCCGGACCGGATCATCCTCGGCGGGCTGCACCGCGCCCTGCTCGACGCCGACCCGGAGCGGCTGCGGGCGGTGGTGGCCGACCGCAGCCTCTGGGGCCGCAGCGGGAGCGTGCCGATCCTGCCCTGCACCCTCGACCACAACAGCCTGGTGGGTGCGGCGGAGCTGGCCTGGCAGCCGGTCCTGGACGACCCGCTGGGGGCGCTGGCCTGAGAGGGCGGTGCGGGGCCGCGGCCTCGAACGCCCTCAGGCCCCCCGCACCGGCGCCTCGAACGCGAACGCCCGCGCAGGATTCGCCACCAGGACCGTCTCCATGGCCTCGGCGCCCAGCACCTCCTCCAGGCGGGGCCGCAGCCGGCGCAGCAGGTACGGCATGCCGGGGGTCTCCGGGACCGTCGTGTCACCGCCGAGCAGCAACTGCCCGGTGACCCCCGCCCCGGCCAGCTCCGCCAGCTCCTCCGGCAGCCGCCAGTCCGTCGCGTGGTTGGCCCGCGACGGCCCGTCGAACGCCAGGAAGGCGCCCGCCCGCGCCGCCTCCCGCTGCACCGCCCCGTCCGGAGAGCGGCCGAGGTGGCCGAGGATCACCCGGTGCGGCGGGACGCCCAACTCCCCGCACAGCAGCTCCAGGACGTCGAGCGCGGCCGTGCCCAGCTCCAGGTGGACGGCGATCGGCGCGCCCGTGCGGTGATGGGCCCCGGCCGCCGCGGTCATGGTGAGCCGGGCGTGCGCGTCGAGCGTGTGGAAGGCGCCGGCCACCTTGATCAGGCCCGCCCGCACCCCGGTGGCGCCGATGCCTTCGGTCAGTTCGGCGACGAAGAGCGCGGCGAGGTCGTCCTTGATCCGGTCCAGCAGCTCCGGCGGGTAGTGCGCCGCCTGGTGCAGCCCCGTCGCGGCGACCACGTGCGTGCCCGTCGTCCGGGACAGCTCGGCCAGGACGTCGGCCCCGCGCCCCATGCCGTGCGGCGTCCACTGCACGACGGCCCGGCCGCCCAGCGCGTGGAAGGCGCGCAGCCGGTCGGCCGCCGACACGGGGTCGTCCAGCTCCTGGCCCGGCAGCACCGGGCTGCGCAGGAAGAGGTGGTCGTGGGCGTCGCAGACTCCCAGCCGCTCGGGCGCGATGTCACCGAGGACGGTTCGGACGGCGGCTACCACTGGCGCCCCTTCGTGATCAGGTCCTGCTCGGGGCGGCTGAGGTGGAGCACCCGGTAGCGCTCGCCGGGCGCGGCCGGGGCGTCGTGGTCCCAGAGAGTGAAGCGCAGGAGCTCCCAGTGGCGGGGGTCGACCGCCAGGGCCGAGGCGACGGCACCGGGTGTCTTCGCGAGCCGGCGGCTCTCCTCCAGCGCCGCTTCCACCGCGTCGGCCGGGGAGAGCGACGCCGGTACGGGCGAGCGGTGGCGGGTCGCCGAGCGGGGGACTGCGGAGGCCGCGGGCCCCTCCTCGTACGAGAGCCCGGTCCAGTGCTGCACCACGGGGCGCCCGAAGTCCTGGACCACGCCCTGGAATCCGGAGCCCCAGAGGAACGCGTTCATGCCCTCGGGCCGGGTCCACAGGTAGAACGGCGCGTACTGGTTGACCGGCGAGTCGTCGCCCCGCTCCCGCATCAGATACGCCTTGAGCCCGAGCCCGGGGAAGTCGTCCAGGAGATGGCCCCTGGTCGCCACCCGGTGGCGGATGACGCCCATGTCGTAATCGGCCGGCAGGGTGATCTCGTACTGCATGGCATGCATCGGAGGGCTCCTCAGGACGCCGGGTAGTCGGCGACGCGGGCGTCGGTGTGCCAGTGGATGGTGCTGCCGTCCTCGGCGGCCTCGACCACGGCGAGATGGGTCATGAACGTGCGTGGGGACGCCCCGTGCCAGTGCCACTCGTCCGGCTCGATCCATACGGTGTCGCCGGCCCGGATCGTCTCGACCGGGCCGCCCCTGCGCTGCACCAGGCCCTCGCCCCCGGTGACGTGCAGGACCTGGCCGTGCGGGTGGGTGTGCCACGAGGTGTGGCCGCCCGGTGCGAAGTGCACGCTGAACATCCGCAGCCGGGAGGGCGGTTCGGGAGCGGCGATCTCGTCGAGCCACACCGCCCCGTTGAAGTGTGCGGAGGGACCCGGCCGGGTGTCGGGACGGTTCCTGGTGATGCGCATGCGCGGCTGCTCCTGAATCGGTCGATGGGTCAGGCGGGCGGGGCGAGCAGGGTCAGCAGTCCTCGTACGCCCGCGTCGAACGCGTCCGTCGAACCCGAGGCGCGGGCCAGCACATAGCCGCCCTGCACCGTCGCGACGATCGAGGCGGCGATGTCCTCGGGCACCACGCCGGAGGCGAACTCGCCCCGGTCGACGCCCTCGCGGACGATCCCGGCGAGCCTGCCGCGCAGCCAGGAGATGGTCTCGTCCACCGGCTCCCGCAGCTCGTCGTTCGCGATGATGTCCGGGTCCATGGTCAGCCGCCCCACCGGGCAGCCGCGCAGCACGTCGCGCTCGCGCAGCAGGTAGGCCGCGATCCGCTCGTACGCCGACCCGGGCGCGTCGAGCACCCGGTCCGCGGCCTCCCGCAGCTCGTCGGCCGTGCGGCGGATGGCGGTGAGGGCCAGATCCGGTTTGCCGGTGAAGTGGTGGTACATGCTGCCCTGGCCCACACCGGCGTGCTGCTGGATGGCCTTGGGGCTCATGCCCACGTAACCGCGCTCCCACAGGAGCTCCCGGGTGGCTTCGATCAGACGGTCCGGAGTGCTCATGCCAGCAGTGTACATACTAGTAGGTACAGAAAGGGACCGCTGTCGCGCATACGCGAGCGGGGCACCCCCGGTCGGGATGCCCCGCTCCTGTCCTGTCAGCCCACCACGACCGACCGCGACGTCGAGGGCGGTGACCCCTCCAGATGCTTCAGGGCGCTCAGATCGAACGGCCCGTCCGTGGTCGCCCCGTGCACCATGTGCGACGGCGGGGCGAGCGGCGCCGGTGCGGGAAGCGTGAACCACACGACCTTCCCCGCGCCGCCCCGGGGGCGCGCCCCCCAGCTCTCGCTGACCGCGGCGATCAGTGCGAGCCCGCGCCCCGACGTACTGGAGTCGTCGGCCTCGCGCACGGTCGGCAGCCGTGGATCGTGGTCGTGGACGGACACCGTGAGCCGGTCGAGGAGCAACTCGATCTCGACGGTGCATGACTTGTCCGGCTGTGCGTGCCGGTGGACGTTGGTGAGGAGCTCGGTGACGCCCAGCGCTGCCTGGTCGATCAGGGAATCGAGATGCCAGTAGCGCAGTTGCGCCGAGATGATTCTGCGGACCTGACCGATCCGCGACGGCAGGGCCTGGAGCTCCACCGTGCAGTGCCTGCTTGGCTCGCTGATCACGGCTGCGACTCCCCGAAATAGGTCCGGAAGAAGACGAAGGGACGGATCCAGCACATGGCTCGCTGCTGAGTCCGGGCCGGCGGCCTGGATCACAGTGTCACCGCCGGTACACCATGAGTGACGCGACTCCAATGTCGCTCAGGGCACACGGCTCCGCAACTCGCGGTCTCCCGCACCCCACCGGCCTCAGGAGCGACGGCCCCCCGCGCTGTACAGCGCCTCCAGGAACCGGCGCGAGGGTGCCGCGTCACCGGGTTTGCCGTCCGGTCGCCGCATCGTCAGCCGGTACCGCCTCCCGTTGACCCGCGCCACCGTGGCGTCCGCCCCCGCGAACCACGGTCTGCCCGCGCTCACCGTCCCCACCGGCGCACTGTCGATCTCCCGCCCGTAACTCGTCAGGAGGGCCACCCGGCCATCCTTCACGGTCACCTGCCCCGCCCTGGTGACCGAGCGCGCCCACCGGTCGATGCGCACACCGGTCGCACTGAACTCCGTCACGCCCGTCGCCCTGAACTCCGTTTCCGACATGGCCCCTTCGCCCCCTTCGACGTACCTCTGAGACGAAGTGTGCCCATCCGGGGGCGTGCACACCAGAGCGGGACGGTACATAAACGGCGCATTCGGGCCGCGCGGGGGCGCATGGGTACGGTCCGCGACACCAAGGCACTGCTATGGACCATCAAAGTCAACGTTTGTGCAGGTGGGGGGCATATCGTGGGCCCCGCCGAGACCGGTCGTACGAGGAGAAGCGCGCAGATGGACACCACCGAGCACGGGCACGGCGGCGCAGCCGCGCCGACCGTCGACATCGACCGCTCCGACCCGGCCTACCGCGCCTGGCTCAAGGAGGCCGTCCGCAAGGTCCAGGCCGACGCCAACCGCTCCGCCGACACTCATCTGCTGCTCTTCCCGCTCCCGGAGCGCTGGGGCATCGACCTCTACCTCAAGGACGAGTCGACCCATCCCACCGGCAGCCTCAAGCACCGGCTGGCGCGTTCGCTCTTCCTCTACGGGCTCTGCAACGGCTGGATCAGGCCGGGCAAACCGGTCATCGAGGCGTCGAGCGGTTCGACCGCCGTCTCGGAGGCGTACTTCGCCAAGCTGATCGGCGTGCCGTTCATCGCGGTCATGCCCCGCACCACAAGCCCGGAGAAGTGCCGGCTCATCGAATTCCACGGCGGACGCTGTCACTTCGTGGACGACTCGCGCCGGATGTACGAGGAATCGGCCCGGCTCGCCGCCGAGACCGGCGGTCATTACATGGACCAGTTCACCTACGCCGAGCGGGCCACCGACTGGCGGGGCAACAACAACATCGCGGAGTCGGTCTACCAGCAGCTGCGGCTCGAACGCTATCCCGAACCCGCCTGGATCGTCGCCACCGCCGGCACCGGCGGAACCTCCGCCACCATCGCGCGCTACGTGCACTACATGCAGCACGACACCCGGATCTGCGTGCCCGACCCGGAGAACTCCTGCTTCTTCGACGGCTGGACGCACCACGACCCGCACGCCACCAGCGACTGCGGCTCCCGCATCGAGGGCATCGGCCGGCCCCGCATGGAGCCCAGCTTCGTCCCCGGCGCCATCGACCGGATGATGAAGGTCCCGGACGCGGCGAGCGTCGCCGCCGTGCGCGCCCTGGAACGGGCCATCGGGCGCAAGGCCGGCGGCTCCACCGGCACCGGCCTGTGGAGCGCCTTCAAACTGATCGCCGAGATGGTCGCCCGGGGCGAGCGGGGCAGCGTCGTCACGCTGATCTGCGACCCCGGCGACCGCTACCTCGACAAGTACTACTCCGACTCCTGGCTGGCCGCGCAGGGCCTCGACATCGCCCCGTACACCCGGACCATCGACCAGTTCCTGGCCACCGGCAGCTGGCCGGAGGGGTGACCCCTCAGCCGTACCGGCCCGCCGGACGGTCCAGCATGGCGTCGAGCACCCGGCCGAAGACCCGCCTCCCGGCACCGGCCAGCAACGGGTCGGCCCAGCGCGGCAGCAGCCGTACGCCCAGCTCCTCCACCCACACCACATGCGAGCCGGCCCGGTTCGGATACACATCGATCGACGCGCGGCCCAGCACCACCCGGCCGCGCTTCTCCAGCCGGCACATCCCCGCCCGGCTCCCGGCCGGCGGCGACCAGCGGACCACTTCCATCGGATCGTCGAACGCCAGCGGACCCACCCCGGTGCGCGCCACGAACACCGTCCCGACCCGGGTCGGCAGCCCCGTCGGCACCGTGATCGTGGTCAGCGGCACCTGCGCGGCATGCCGCTCCCAGTCCGTCACCCGGCGCCAGGACTCGGCTGCGGGCAGGGAGGTGAAACGCTCGATCCGGAACACGGCCACACCGAGATCCTAGGGCGTGACAGCCCTGCCGCGAGCTGAGCGGAAGTCTCAGCCCTCGGCGGACTCGTCGCCGGCCACCAGCAGGCCCGGCAGATGCTCCTCGATCTCCGCCCGCGCACCCGCGGGCAGCCCCGCATCCGTGACGAGCGTGCTCACCTCGTCCAGCGAGGCGAACGAGCTGAGGCCCACCGTGCCCCACTTGGTGTGGTCGGCGACCACCACCACCCGGCGCGCCGACTGCACGAACCGGCGGTTCGTCTCCGCCTCGGCGAGGTTCGGCGTGGACAGCCCCGCCTCCACCGAGATCCCGTGCACCCCGAGGAACAGCACATCGAAGTGGAGCGCCGCGATCGCCCGGTCCGCGACCGGGCCGACCAGCGAGTCGGACGGGGTACGCACCCCGCCGGTGAGCACGACCGTCGCCGCACCCGGCCGGCCGCCCGGAGCGCCGGGCCGCTGCGCCGCGTGGAACACATCCGCGACCCGCACCGAATTCGTCACGACCGTCAGGTCCGGCACCTCCAGCAGATGCTGGGCCAGCGCGTACGTCGTGGTGCCCCCGGACAGGGCGATCGCACTGCCGGGCACGGCCATCGCGGCGGCGGCCCGGGCGATGTCCTCCTTGGCGCTCAGCTCCAGCGTCGACTTCGCCTCGAAACCGGGCTCGTGGGTGCTCGCCTCGACCACCGGGACGGCGCCACCGTGCACCTTCTCGATCACACCCTGCCGGGCCAGCGCGTCCAGGTCCCGGCGGACGGTCATGTCCGAGACGTTCAGCTTCCGGGTCAGCTCGTTGACCCGGACCCCGCCGCGCCGGCGCACCTCGTCGAGGATCAGCGCGCGCCGCTGCTCCGCGAGCAGATTCTGATTCTCGCTCAACGCCGGGCCTCGCCCTTCCGTCTGGCCGTACAGGAGTCCGCATCGACGGACTCATCCTGCCACGCGCGGTGTCGCGGGCCCCCGCCCGGGGGAGATTCGTCAGTAACGGTGACCGGCCATCAGCCGCCTTCCCCCCCGGCGAGAGCGAGACGCACGTGCCCCCTCCCACCCCTGCCCCGCGCAGCCCCGGCCCCGCGCTGGAATTACTGGTCCACGGGGTGGGCGGGACCACCCCCCAGGAAATGCTGGTCGACCCGCGCACGGTCCGGGTCACCGGCGACACCACCGCGGCCATCTACCGGCGCTCCGCCGACGTCGACGCCGAACAGCACCCCGAGCGGTACCGCGACAAGCCCATCGCCGAGGCGTACTGCTGGTCCAACCTCACCTCCGGCAACGGCTCCCGCGCGCTGTGGCTGCTGCTGCTCCCGTTCATGGTGATCAACCTCGCCCACTGGATGCGCCCCACCGCCCGGCGCCGCCCCCGCGCGATCCGGCTGTACGGCGTCCTCGTGCGGCTCATCGCGCTCAGCCTCACCGTGCTGCTGACCGCCGCCGCCTGCGAAGTCGCCCTCGACCTCACCGCCTGGCAGTGCGCGGGCGTCGCCGCCTGCTCCGAGAAGCGCTCCTGGCTCGGCTTCCTCTCCGCCGAGCAGGGCGGCTGGTGGTCCCAGCCCGGCCGCCGCCTCGCACTGGCCGCCCTGGTGCCGGCCGCGCTGGTCGGGCTGCTCTGGTTCCTGTCCAACCGCACCTGGAGCGCCTACGAGTCCCAGCGCCCGATGACCGAGGCGGACCCGGACGACGCGGAGGACGACGGCCCCGCACCCGCCGCCCACCCCGTCCGCCCCGCGCTCGGACGTCCCGGATTCTGGTACGGGCGGCGCCTCGTCGCCCGGCTGCGTGCCGCCCACACCGCGGCCGGCTTCCTCACCGTCGCCGCCGCCGTCACGGAGGCCGCCGCCCGCCACGACCGCGCCGTCCCCGGACCGGTCGCCCCGCTCCTCGGCCGGCTCATCGAAGGGGCCCTCGCCGCCGGGCTCGTCGTCGTGCTCTGGGTGGTCTGCCGCCGGGGCCGCAGCGAACGGCGCCTCGACAACCGGCTCGACCGGGCGGCCATCACCTGGCTGCCCGGCGCCGCGCTGGCTCTCCTCGCCCTCGCCGCCGTCCACGCCGCCTGGCCGCGCCCCGGCTGGACCTCCTCCGGAAGGCTTCCCGGGGACGTCACGCTGTTCCGGGCGGTCAGCGTCGCCGAGGGCATCCTGGTGGTCCTCCTCGCGGCGATCTCCCTCTACCTGTACCGGTGCTGCCCCGATCCGCGCACCGTCCTGCGCGGACTCGGCGGACCGGCCGTCGCGATGCTCGCCTGCGCGCTCGGCGGCGTGATGACCGGCGGCGTCGCCCAGCGCGTCGCCGACTGGCTCGACGGACCCGGCAGCCCGGGCATGGGGCGCAGCGCTTTGATAGAGGGGCCACCGGTGCTGCTCAGCTGGCAGGCGTCGGTCATCCCCGTCCTCCTCCTGCTGCTCCTGGTGCCGGGCGCCGTCCTCGGGGTACGGACCTGGCTGGCGGCCCGCAGGCTGGAACCCGTGGTCGACGCGGAGTACGGGGAGCCGTTCCCCGACCCGGCACGGACCCAGCGGATCGCCCGCATCCGGGCCACAGCCGCGCTCACCGACTCGGCACCCGGCATGGTGGGGATCGTCTCCGGAGCCACCCTGTTCCTGGGCGCGGGGGCGGTGGCCGGGTCCTGGGCCGCCGGCGAGGTCCCCGGACTCGCGCTGGAGGGCAGCGGTCCGTTTCTCGAATCGGTGGCCGAGGCGGCGCAGTCCACCGGCTCCTGGCTGATCGGTTTCGGCTTCCTCGTCTTCGTCGCCTGCGGCAGACGCGCCTACCGGGACGCGTCCGCCCGGCGCACGATCGGCATCCTCTGGGACGTGGGAACGTTCTGGCCGCGCGCCGCCCACCCCTTCGCGCCGCCCTGCTACGCGGAGCGCGCCGTGCCCGACCTGGCCTCCCGCATGTCCGGCTGGACCGGCCGCACCCGGGGACGGCTCGTCATCTCCGGCCACTCCCAGGGCAGCGTGCTCGCGGCCTCCGCGGTCTGGCAGCTGCCCGCCCGCACCCGCTCCCGGGTCGCCCTGCTCACGTACGGATCGCCGATCGAACGGCTTTACGCCCGCTGGTTCCCGGCGTACTTCGGGGCCGGGCAGCTCCACGGGCTGCACCGCTCCGTGCACTGCTGGCGCAATCTGTGGCGGGCCACCGACCCCATCGGCGGCGCGATGCGGCTCGGCGAGGAATCCGGCCCCGAGGTCGACCGGGGCCCGCTCAGGGACCCGCTGGTCTACGGCCGGACGCCCGAACACCCGCTGCCCGAGCCGGTGCTCGGCCACTCCGACTACCAGGCCGACCCCGTCTTCGCCGAGGAGCGCGCCGCCCTGCTGGAACGGCTCGACCCGGTGCTGCCCCAGCAGGCGGAGCCCGTCGGCGAGGGCGTCAGGGCAGTTCCGGGAGGTCCTCCGGATACAGCAGAGTGAGGTCGTCCGTGCTCGGATCGGCGAGCTGGGCGACCCGGCCGGCGTGCCGCTCGACCATCGACTCGAAGGTCTGGCGAGCGGTGCGCCCGTTGCCGAAGGCCGGCCCCTTGGGCAGCTCGGTGAAGTACTTCAGCAGCGCCTCACCGGTGCCCGACGCCAGGTCGTACTCGTGCTCCTGGGACTGCTGCTCGACGATCCGCAGCAGCTCGGCCGGCTCGTAGTCGCTGAAGGTGATGGTCCGCGAGAAGCGGGACGCGACCCCGGGGTTGACGGTCAGGAACCGCTCCATCTCCTGGGTGTACCCGGCGACGATGACCACCACCGCGTCCCGGTGGTCCTCCATCAGCTTCACCAGCGTGTCGATCGCCTCCCGGCCGAAGTCCCGGCCGGAGTCCTCGGGCGACAGCGCGTACGCCTCGTCCACGAACAGCACCCCGCCGCGCGCCCGGTCGAACGCCTCCTGCGTACGGATCGCGGTGGAGCCGATGTGCTCACCGACCAGGTCGACCCGGGACACCTCGACCAGATGGCCGCGCTCCAGCACCCCGAGCGCGGCCAGGATCTCGCCGTACAGCCGCGCCACCGTGGTCTTGCCGGTGCCCGGGGATCCGGTGAAGACGAGATGGCGGCGGACCGACGCGGCCTTGAGGCCCGCCTCCCGGCGCCTGCGCCCCACCTCGATCATGTCCGTGAGCGCCCGCACCTCCCGCTTGACGCTGTCCAGGCCGACCAGCGCGTCGAGCTCGCCCAGGACCTCTCCCGAGGTGCGCGCGGGCTCGGCGGGCGGCGCCGGTTCCACGGGGCGCGGTGCGGGGACCGAACCGAGCAGCCCGGGCGAGGTCTGCGTGGCCGTCAGGACCGGGGCCGGCGGGGGAGTGGCGGTGCGCAGCCCGCTCTCGTCGCTCGTGCAGTCCTCCACGACCGGCCCGCTTCCCGTGCCGCCCAGGAGGCCGGTGCCCTCCGGCAACTCGTAACCGCCGCGCGCGCACCGCTCGGTGCGGCACCGGGTGAGCGTCGTCCGGCAGCCCTCCATCACATGGAAGCCGTACCCCTCGCTGCCCGTGACCCGGCAGCCGTTGAACGTCCCCCGGCCCTCGGCCGACACATAGAAGCCGGCCTCGGCGGGCGAGGTCACCGTGCACCGCTCGATCACCGGGTCGGCGCCCTTGGTGACGATCACGCCCGTCTGCGCGGCGTCGACGGTGCAGTTGTTCAGCGTGCCGCCGCTGCCGTGGTCCCGGAACCAGGCGCCGGTCGACGCCTCCCGGATGCGGCAGTCGTCCAGCTGCGCGGTCGCCCCGTCGCTGACCGACACCGCGGTGTTGCGGACCTGGGAGAGATCGCTGTCCACGACATCGGCGCGGGAGCCCCGGTCGAGGACGAACAGGGCGTCCGGCACGTCGTGGACCCGGCAGGAATCCAGTATCACCGTCGCCCCGTCGCTGACCCAGACCGCCGGGTAGTCGCCCGTACTGTCGTGGATCTCGCACTGGTTGGCGTCGACCCGGGTGCCGGGGTCCCACACCGAGAGCCCGTTGCGGCCGAAGCGGCGCACGGTCGAGCGGGTCAGCGTCAGAACCGCCCGCGAACGCAGATCCACCGCGTTCTCCGGGATGTCGTGGATGTCGCAGTCGGCGAGCGTGAGCACCGCGTCGGTGTCCAGCGTGACGCCGTCCGCCGAGGTGCGGTGCACCGTGCAGTCGGTGAGATGGGCCGAGGCGCGGGCGGTCACCTGGATCCCGCTGCCCTTGATCTCGTACACCTCGCAGCCCAGCGCCTCCAGACCGCTGCCCTCGCCGGTGACGGACAGGCCCGCGCCCGAGGCGTGGTGGACCCGGCAGCGTTCGAGCCGGGGGTGTCCGCCGTCGCGCACGGCGACCCCGGACTGCCCGGCCGAGACGATCTCGCACTCCTCGAACACCCCGCCCGCGCCGTCGAGCACGGCGATGCCGACGCCGGCCGGATTGTCGACGGTGCACCGGCGCACGGTGGGCCGGGCCGCGCCGCGCACCTCGACGCCGGCCGCCGAGCGGGTCACGATCCGTACGTCCGCTATCTCCGGTGCGCCGTCCTCGACGAGCACGGCCGGGGCCGCGGAGTCCTGCCCCTCCACATGGAGGTCCTGGACGACGGCGGAGGCGCGCAGCGTCAGCGGCACCCCGTCGGCGGGAGCGATGCGCACGGAGCCGACGGAACCCTCCGGGCCCCGCAGCGTGACCGCGCGGGCGATGACCAGGTTCTCCCGGTACGTGCCGGGCGCGACGGTGAGCACATCACCGTCCGCCGCCGCTTCGAGCGCCGCGGTGAGGGAGGTGTATTCGCCCGTGCGGCGCCGCCACCGCGATGTGCCGGTGTGCGTCACCTGGACCGTGCCCTGTGCCATGGCGCTGTCGTGCCCCCGCCTCGTGCGTGTGTGATGCCCGTGTCACCGGCCTCGCGGCAGCGACCAGCCGGGGTCCGCCTGCCGAAGAGCGACGGGCGGGCCGGTCCACCGTAGCGCGCGCGGACGCCGGGAGTTGACCCGATGCGCAGGTCCCGGCGCCTGCCCGGGAGACCGGAGCCGGGAGACTCGGCCCGGCTCCGGTCAGCTGCCGGTGCCCGTCCTGCCCCAGTCCGGCCCGACCGCCGCCCAGGCCCGGTCGAGCCGTTCGTACCGCCGCCATGTCATGCGCCTCAGGACCAGGCGGCGGACGCACTCGATCAGCAGGGCGGACATCATCGCGGCCCCGAACCCGGCGAGCGCGGCGTGCGTGTGCGCCGTCGGTATGTCCATCGGACGGAGCGCCGGGTCGCCTGCGCGGTCGGTCCAGATCCGGACCCGGGCTCCCGGCGCCGCGTTGCGCGAGGCGGTCGTCACCGTCGCCGTGCGGGCCGCGCCGGCCGGGGTGTGCCACCGGGCCACCACTTCGGTCCGGGTCATGGCGCCGCCGGATATCTCGGGGTCGGCGACATGACGGGCGCCGGCCACCCGCCGCACCACGACGGCCGTGGTGAGGTGACGGTCCGCCCGCTGGGCGCGCACCGACGCCTGGAGCGCCGCGTCCGTCCGGGCCCCGCAGAGCCAGCCGACCGCGGGGGCCGCCAGCATCAGCATCAGGAAGGCGGCCAGGGCCAGCCACGCCTCGTACCGGTCCGTCGCCCGGCGCAGCGGATTGTGCCGCCAGCGCCAGACACCCGCCATCGCTCGCACGGTCCCCGCACCCCCTTCCGCACCCGTCCCCACCCGGTACGGTGCCGTCCACACGCCGAGGCCGCGCGGTGTGGGCGGCCCACCGTGCTCAACGCGCGGCCCGTCCCCGCGAGTTCCCGGCGCCCCGGACCGGGCACGGAACGCGGAACGGCGCACAGGCCCGTGTTGCCGGGCACCCCGCCCCGGGCCGTGCGCCGCCTGATCCGGGCCGAAGGTTCTAGTAGCCCCGGCCGCCCTGGTAGGGCCGGCCGTACGGGTCCTCGTACGGGGACTGCGCCGGGACGGGCCGGGGCGCGGCGGGGCGCATCGACTCGTAACCCGACGTCGGCGCCGGACGCTGCTGCTGCGGCGGGGGCGCCTGGTACATGCCGCGGCCACCGGCCGGCTGCTGCGGGATGTACGGCGCCGGCGCGTGCTGGAGCTGCGCGGGCTGCATCGGTGCGTAGCCCTGCTGCGCCGTCGGCTGGGGGTAGCCGTAGGACTGCTGGGGCTGGGAGGGGGCCGCGGGAAGCGCCGGCAGGGCCGACGGGAGCGCCGGCAGATAGCTGTTGCCGGTGTCGTAGGCGGCGGGCACTCGGATCGGTGCGATCTGAGGGGTGCCCCGCTCCGCGACGAGGGAGTCGTAGATCGGGGTGTCGGCAAACGACGGCGCGGCGTAGTAGCCGCCACCGTAGGTGGAGCGGGGGGAGGTCATGACACCTAAGTTAAGCCCACGATGTGCAGATTGGGGAGTCCCAATTTTATGGTCATCGGTTTTACCTTCCCTCTACCGGCCTGACCTGCTGAAACATCGTTGTCTTCGCAGGCCCGTACGCGGAGGAATCGCCCTGTGAATCACCGCCGATCCATGGCTCTCATTCCGGTGCTCTTCACATTGGTGCTCACCGCATGCTCACCGGACTCGACCGCGCGGTCCGAATCCGGCCGCGCGGCGGTGGGGGAACGGCCGGCCGCGGCGGATGACGCGCCCTGCTCGGCCGCAATCTCCGCCCCGCCGCCCCGGTCGGCGCCGAGGCGTGGACCGACGAACAGGGCCGCGTCGTACGTGTGCGCGGAGGGATGCACTTCGCATCCGGCCCCGGCATTCGGGCTTCACTCGAACTCGCCGATTTCCAGAGCGCAATTCCGGTGAGTGCCCCACCGGGCGGCAATGAGGCGCACCGGGAGTGGTGAGGCTCGGCCCCGAGCCTCACCCGCCGTGGGCGGCGAGTGGCAACCCGGCGATCCCGGACGGCACTTACGGAGGACGATCCGGCGAAAGCCGCGTACACGCCGTCGGTTGACGCCAGGATGACGCCATGAACGAACACGGTGCGCGCCCCGCCGGCCGGCCGGTGCTGGTGAGGATTCCGGTGGAGCCCGCCGAGGCCGCGATCGAGGCCGACGCCTTCGACGCGGCATCGCGCAACAGACTGGCCGCGCCGAGGCGGCCGACCGGCTGCGCGCGGGCCGCCGCGATGAGGTCGAGGCCGGCGACACCGCCTACCGGATCGCCCGCTCACGGCGCCTGCTGCGCTGGGGGCCCGACGGCCCGGAGAACCAACGGCCGTCCGACGTCACCATGGTGGAGCCGATGGCCCTCCCTCCCCGACTGGACGCGAAGGGTGTCGTCCACAGCGGCGAGGAGGGCGCGCGGCTGGAGGACACCGCCACTTCATGCCGTGAGGATGTGGGCGGGCGCCGCGTGCACGGGTCCGGGCGCCCGTACCCGCCCCTCGGTGGGTCCCGAGGCGGGTACGGCATTAGGTTGACCCGGAAAGGTCTCGGAAGCGGACTCGTGATGGGGGCGAGCATGACCATGCAAAAGGGAACCAATGTCCCAGTGGCGGCCCAGGCCGTGCGTGTCGAAATGGGGTGGCGCACCGCCCCGGGGACACCCGATGTGGACGCCTCCGCACTTCTCCTCCTCGGCTCGGGCAAGGTGCGCAACGACGGCGACTTCGTCTTCTACAACCAGCCGGCCCACTCCTCCGGCGCGGTGCGCCACGAGGGCAAGCGCAACGCCGGGGGCGCGGCGACCGACACCCTCGCGGTCGACCTGGCACGGGTGGAGCCGGCCGTCGACCGCGTGGTGCTGGCCGCTTCGGCCGACGGCGGCACGTTCGGCCGGGTGAGCGGACTGTACGTCCGCGTCCTGGACGCGGCGAACGGCGCCGAACTCGCCCGCTTCGACAGCTCCGACGCCACCGTGGAGACGGCCTTCATCCTCGGTGAGCTCTACCGGCGGCAGGGCGCCTGGAAGTTCCGGGCGGTCGGCCAGGGCTACGGCTCCGGGCTCGAAGGGCTCGCCACGGACTTCGGTATCTCCGTGGACGAACCCCAGCAGCCACACCCGGCCCCCCAGCCCCAGCAGCCCCACCCGGCCACCCGGGTCACCGCCACCCCGCCGCCTCCGCAGTACCCGCAGCCGCAACAGCCGACGCTCGCCGCGCCGATGGCACCCCCGATGGCCCCGCCGGCCCCCCCGGCTCCTCCGGCACCGCCCGTCACCCAGCCCGTCCGGCTGACCAAGGTGACGCTCACCAAGGAGTCGCCGTCCGTCTCGCTCACCAAGCAGGGCGGCACGTCCGGCGCCATGCGCGTCAACCTCAACTGGGAGGTGCGCAAGCAGTTCAAGGGCTGGGGCAGCAAGCTGGGCCGGGCCGTGGCGAACCACTCGGACCTCGACCTCGACCTCTGCGCCCTGTACGAGCTGACCGACGGCCGCAAGGGAGTCGTCCAGGCCCTGGGGAACGCCTTCGGTGCGCTCCACCAGCCGCCGTTCATCCACCTCGACGGCGACGACCGCACCGGTGCCGTCTCCACCGGCGAGAACCTGACGATCAACCTCGACCACAAGGCACAGCTCCGCCGGGTCCTGATCTTCGTCACCATCTACGAGGGCGCCCGCAGCTTCGCCGACCTGCACGCCACCGTCACCCTCCAGCCCCAGCACGGCGCGCCGATCGACTTCTCGCTGGACGAGTGCACGGTCCCGTCGACCGTCTGCGCGCTGGCGCTCATCACCAACACGGGGAACGACCTCACCGTGCAGCGCGAGGCCCGCTACCTGGTGCCGCAGCGCGGCGTCAGTCCGCAGCGCACCATCGACCACGCCTACGGGTGGGGCATGAACTGGACCCCGGGCCGCAAGTGACCCGGCCCGGGTGGCGCTGAGTCACTGATCCGGTGCGGCCTCGGGACGGGCGTACGTACGCCCCTTCCAGGCCGCACCGCGTCCCCGGTAGTGCTGCACCGCCGAATCGACGGTCATCAGCAGATACAGCAGCGCGGTGAACGGCAGCAGCGGGGCCAGCCACAGCGACTGCCGGTAGTAGCCCAGCATCGGCATGTACGTCCCCGCCATGACGGCCCACGCGACGCCCCCGGCCCAGGCCGCGACCGCGCCCCCGCCCAGCACCCCGGCGACCAGGGTCACCGGCGGCGCGAGGTAGACGAGCGCCAGCCCGAGCACGGTGGCCAGCAGCACCAGCGGATTGTGCCGCAGCTGGGCGTACGCGCTCCGCGAGACCATCCGCCACAGATCGGCCAGGCACGGATACGGACGCACGCTGTCCACCCGGTCCGCGAGCCCCAGCCAGATCCGGCCACCCGAGCGCCGCACCACCCGGGCCAGCGACACGTCGTCGATCACGGCCTGCCGGATCGAGCCAGGCACCCCGGCCCGCACAGCCGCCTCCGTCCGCAGCAGCACACAGCCCCCGGCCGCGGCGGCCGTCCGCCCCCGCTTCCGGTTGATCCACCGGAACGGATAGAGCTGGGAGAAGAAGTAGACGAAGGCCGGCACGACGAGCCGCTCCCAGACGCTCGCCACCCGCAGCCGCGCCATCTGCGAGACCAGGTCGAAGCCGCCCGTCTCCGCCGCCGCCACCAGCTCCCGCAGGCTGTCCGGCTCATGCGCGATGTCGGCGTCCGTGAGCAGCAGGTATTCCGGCTCCCCGGCCCGGGCCAGCGCGATCCCATGGCGTACGGCCCAGAGCTTGCCCGTCCAGCCGGGCTCGGGCTCGCCCGGCGAGACCACGGTCACCGGCAGCCCTCCGTACCTCACGGACAGGGCACGGGCGATGTCACCCGTGCCGTCCTTGCTGCAGTCGTCCACGAGGAAGACCTCGGCGCTCCCCGGATAGTCCTGCGCGAGCAGCGACGGCAGGGTCACCGGCAGCATCGCGGCCTCGTCGCGCGCCGGCACGACGACGGCGACCGAGGGCCAGCGCTCCGGGGCCGCACGGCTCGGAAGCCGCTGGTCGGTGCGCCAGAAGAACCCCTGGCCCAGCAGCAGCCACACCCATGCGAGAAGCGAACCCACGGCGATCCAGGCAACGGCGCTCATTGGCGGAAGTCTGCACCACTGAGCGGGGACCGCAAGGGCGGTCGACTATGGTGACCGGGTGAAGATCGCGCTCATGGACTCCGGAATCGGACTGCTCGCCGCCGCCGCCGCAGTACGCCGGCTGCGGCCGGACGCCGATCTGGTGCTCTCGTCGGACCCGGACAACATGCCCTGGGGCCGAGCCCCCGAAGGCGTGAAGGCCCACGCGCTCGCGGTGGCCCGGGCCGCCGCCGCGCACCGGCCCGACGCGCTGATCGTCGCCTGCAACACCGCCTCCGTGCACGCGCTGGAGCTGCTGCGCGCCGAGCTGGAACCGGGCCTGCCGGTCATCGGCACCGTCCCCGCGATCAAGCCCGCCGCCGCGGCCGGCGGCTCCGTCGCGATCTGGGCGACCCCGGCCACCACCGGCAGCCCGTACCAGCGCGGACTGATCCGCGAGTTCGCCGGGTCCGCCGCCGTCGCCGAGGTGCCCTGCCCGGGCCTCGCCGACGCCGTGCAGCACGCGGACGAGGACGCCATCGAGAAGGCGATCGCCGCCGCCGCCGCGCTCACCCCGCCCGACGTCCGGGCCATCGTCCTGGGCTGCACCCACTACGAGCTCGTCGCCGAGCGCATCCGCGAGGCCGTCGGCGGCCCGGGCCGGCGCCCGGTCGCCCTGCACGGGTCCGCCGGGGCCGTGGCCGCCCAGGCGCTGCGCCGGATCGGCGCCGAACCCGCTCCGTCGGCCGAACCCTCCTCGTCCATCGCGGTCATCCTCAGCGGACGCGTCTCGGCGCTGCCGCAAGCCGCCCTGGCCTACGCGGAAGGGCGCGGACTGGCCGCCGTCGGCTCCGTCCACTGACCCACGGACGACCCCGTCCGCACGCCCGCGACCGTCCCCCGGCGCCCGTTCTTCAGTACGCTGCTCGGCATGAGGGAGCACCCCGGAGAACCGAAGCGCACCGGAACCGGCACCCACTCGCAGGTCTGGGTCGGCCGGGCCACCAACCGCACCCAGTGGGTCCTCGCGGTCCTGGGCGCCGCCTGTCTGGCCCTGGGCGTCCAGCTCGCCGTCAGCTCCAACTGGGCCTCCGGCATCGCCCCGCTGCTGATGTCGGTGATCGGCTGCGTCGCCGCCGGCCTGCTGATGCTGTTCGGCACCCTCGCCTTCGTGAACGTCGCCGTCCGCGTCGACGGCGACGCCCTGGAGGTGCGCTGCGGCCACATGGGGCTGCCGCGCCGCCGTATCCTGCTCACCCATGTGGTGGCCGCCGACTTCACGCCCCACGTGAACCCCCGGCAGTGGGGCGGCTGGGGCTACCGCTGGCGCCCCGAGAAGGGCACGGCCGTCGTCGTGCGCCGGGGCGAGGGGCTGGTGCTGCGGCTCGGCGACGGGCGTACGTTCACCATCACGGTGGACGACGCCGAGGCGGGCGTACGGTTCATCCGGGCCCGGCTGCACCTGCCGTCCTCGGGCTTCCCGGCCGGGGCCTGACCCCGTCCTCCTGCCCGCTCTCCTCCTTGTCAGGCCCGCAGGGCTCGCCCGCGCCGATCGGCCGCCTGGCCGACGCGAGCCCGGCCAGCAGCCCCGCCCCCGCCGTCACCGGTGTGAAGCTCAGCGCGTTGCCGACGCTCGCCAGCACGGCCAGTGCCGTCAGCGTCGCGCCCGCGGCCAGGACCACCGCCGTGGACCGGGGCGAGCGCCACAGCGCGTACAGCAGCCAGCCGAACGCGGTGCCCAGCAGCACCACCCCGACGACCCCCTGCTCGGCGGCCTGCTGCCACGGCGCCGAGTGCGGCTTCCCGTCCGAACCGAGGCTGTGCTGCGCGGTCGGGCTCAGCTCGTCGAACCGGCCGGGGCCGATGCCGAGCACGGGGTGCCGGCCCGTCAGACGGGCGGCGTCCTGCCACAGCTCGACCCGGTTGCGGGTGAGCGGGCCCTCCAGCGAGACCGTGAGCCCCTCGGGCAGGACCTCCTCGGCCATGGCCCACGAGGTGCCGACGACCAGCCCCGCCACCAGCGCGAGACCGCCGAGTCCGAGCAGCCGACGCCGCGTCCGGGTGGCGGCCAGCGAGCACACCAGCACCCCGAGCGCCGCCGCGAACCCGGCCGCCGAGCCCAGCGCGAGCGAGGCGCCGGCGGTGCCCAGTGCCAGCAGCCGCAGGGCGGTACGCGACACGCGCCGCCCGGCCCCCGCCGCCGCGCAGCACGCGCACCCGGCGGCGAGGACCAGCAGCGCCGCGGCGGCGCCGGTCTGCCCCGGCGCGTGATCCGCGGCAGCCGTCGCGCCCGGCATCCCGTGCCGCCAGAGAAGGGCCAGGAGCAGGGCGGCCAGCGCGGCGCCCGTGGCGGTCGCCACCGGCAGCAGCGTGCCGCAGATGCGTCCGCAGGCGAAGCCCGCCGCGACGGCGAGCAGGGCGAGCAGCACCCCTTCGGGCCGGGTCTCCCGTCCCGCCGCGCTGATCAGCGACCACACCGCGCAGGCGGCGAGGATCAGCGCACCGGCGGCATCGGAAGCGTTCCCCCGCTCGGGCCCCCGCCGCACTGATTCAGCCATCACGTCCGTCCCCCGGCCTGTGACCGTCCCGTACGCGAGGGCCGGAGCCGGCCCGTCGGCGGGGGACTGGCGCACAGGCTAACGGCCGCATCGGTCATATGGGCGGAAGATGCGGAGAAATGATGCGGTGGTCGGGATTCCGCCATCGGGACAGGGCTCCCGCGTGGCCGGGCGGTCACCGTAGACTCCGCCGGGTGAGCACCACCATCGCCCAGGTCGGCGAACCGCAGAGCCCCGCCCCCGCCCTCCGGACAGCCGGGCTGCCGAAGCGCCTCGCGCGGCCCGGGGCCGCCGTCCTCTCCGGCGTGATGCTGTACCTCAGCTTCCCGCCCCGGCCGCTGTGGTGGCTCGTTCTGCCCGGTTTCGCCCTGCTCGGCTGGGTGCTGTCCGAGCGCCGGGCCCGCGCCGCGTTCGGTCTCGGGCTGCTCGCGGGTCTCGGCTTCATGCTGCCCCTGCTGCACTGGACCGGCGAGGAGGTCGGCCCGGTGCCGTGGCTGGCCCTCGCCGCAGCCGAGGCGCTGTTCGTCGCGGTCGGCTGCATCGGCATCTCCGCCGTCTCCCGGCTCCCCGGCGGACCGCTGTGGGCGGCCGCGGTCTGGACGCTGGACGAGGCGGTCCGTGCCCGGGTGCCGTTCGGCGGCTTCCCCTGGGGCAAGATCGCCTTCGGTCAGGCGGACGGCGTCTTCCTGCCGCTCGCCGCGCTCGGCGGCACCCCGCTCCTCTCCTTCGCCGTGGTGCTCTGCGGCTTCGGCCTCTTCGAGGCGGTACGCCGCTTCGCCCGCTACCGGTCGGCCGGCGAGCTCCGTCGCGGGGCGAGCGCCGTCGCGGCGGCGACGGTCCTCGTCCCCGTGGCGGCGGCCTTCGCGGCGCTGCCGCTCGTGGACGACTCGGCGGAGGACGGCACCGCGACCGTCGCCGCGATCCAGGGCAACGTGCCCCGCCTCGGCCTCGACTTCAACGCCCAGCGCCGCGCGGTCCTGGACAACCACGCCAAGCGTACGGAGCAGCTGGCCCGGGAGGTGAAGGCCGGCAAGGTCCCGCAGCCGGACTTCGTCCTCTGGCCGGAGAACTCCTCCGACCTCGACCCCTACCGCAACCCGGACGCGCGGATCGTCATCGACGACGCCGTGAAGGCGATCGGGGCGCCGACGGTCATCGGCGCGGTGATCGAGCCCGACACGGGCCCCCTGCGCAACACCCTCATCCAGTGGCAGCCGGACAAGGGCCCCGTCGCCACGTACGACAAGCGGCACATCCAGCCGTTCGGCGAGTACATGCCGATGCGCTCGTTCGTCCGCGTCTTCAGCTCGGACGTCGACCGGGTGCAGCGCGACTTCGGCCCCGGCAAGAAGGTCGGCGTCTTCGACCTCGCGGGCACCTACACCGGGCTCGTCACCTGCTACGAGGCCGCGTTCGACGACGCCGTACGCGACACGGTCGAGCACGGCGCCCAGCTGATCGCCGTGCCCAGCAACAACGCCACCTTCGGCCGCAGCGAGATGACCTACCAGCAGCTCGCGATGTCCCGGGTGCGCGCCGTCGAGCACAGCCGTTCCGTCGTCGTCCCCGTCACCAGCGGCGTCAGCGCGATCATCCGCCCGGACGGCACCGTGGCCGAGAAGACGAAGATGTTCACCCCGGACGCCCTGGTGGACGAGGTGCCGCTGCGCTCCTCGCTGACCCCCGCGACCCGGATGGGACCGCTGCCCGAGGGCATCCTGATCCTGCTCGCGCTCGGTGCGCTCGGGTGGGCGGGCGCCCAGGCGGTGCGCGCCCGACGTGTCCGCTGAACGGGTGACACGCCACGTAGGGTCGGCACATGGCCATTCCTGACTTCATCCGCGAGATCCGTGCCACCGCCGGGCAGCAGCTGCTCCTGCTGCCCGGTGTGACCGCCGTCGTCTTCGACGACGAGGGCAGAGTGCTCCTCGGCCGGCGCGCCGACACCGGTGAGTGGTCCGTGATCGGCGGCATCTCCGAGCCGGGCGAACAGCCCGCGACGACGGCGGAGCGCGAGGTGTACGAGGAGACCGCCGTGCGCTGCGTGGCGGAGCGGGTCGTCCTCACCCAGGCGCTGCCGCCCATCCAGTACGACAACGGCGACCGCTGCCAGTTCCTCGACATCACCTTCCGCTGCCGGGCGACCGGCGGCACGGCCCGGGTCAACGACGACGAGTCGCTGGAGGTGGGCTGGTTCCCCGTGGACGCGCTGCCCGACCTGGCCGAGTTCGCGCTGCTGCGGATCAAGCAGGCACTGACCGACGGGCCCACCTGGTTCGAGGCCACCCCGCGGTAGGGACGACGCGAGAGCCGGGCGGACCGCCCGGCTCTCGCGCTTCCCGGAGCCCAGGGTCAGACGACCCGCGCGGCGTCCCGGGGCGCCTCGGCCGCCGTCCCGGACCCGGGTCCGACCTCGGCGAGATCCCGGTGGCGGGTCTCCTTGGCGCAGAGGAGGGCCAGCACCGTGAGGAGCGCGGCGGCGATCACGTACAGGGAGATGGGCGTCGAGCTGTCGTAGTCGGCGAGCAGGGCCGTGGCGATGAGCGGTGCGGGCGCGCCCGCCGCGACGGACGAGAACTGCGCGCCGATCGACGCGCCCGAGTAGCGCATCCGGGTCGCGAACAGCTCCGAGAAGAACGCCGCCTGCGGCGCGTACATCGCCCCGTGGAAGAACAGCCCGACCGTGACGGCCAGCAGCAGGTTCCCGAAGTTCCGGGTGTCGATCAGCGCGAAGAACGGGAACATCCACAGGCCCACGCCGACCGCGCCGACCAGATAGACGGGCTTGCGCCCCACCCGGTCGGAGAGCGCGCCCCACAGCGGGATCACGGCGAAGTGGAAGGCGGACGCGATGAGCACCGCGTTGAGCGCCGTCTGCTTGCTCAGGTCCGCCGCGTTCGTCGCGTAGACGAGGATGAACGCGGTGATCACGTAGTAGCTGATGTTCTCCGCCATCCGCGCCCCCATGGCGACCAGCACATCGCGCCAGTGGTGCCGCAGGACGGCCACGACCGGCATCTTCTCGGCGGCCCCCGAAGCGGCCTTCCGCTCGTCGGCGCGGGCCAGGGCCTCCTTGAACAGAGGCGATTCATCGACAGAGAGACGAATCCACAGACCGATGATCACCAGCACCCCGGACAGCAGGAACGGAACGCGCCACCCCCACGACTCGAACGCGGCGTCCGAGGTCAGCGCGGTCAGCGCCGACAGCACGCCGGTGGCCAGCAACTGACCGGCCGGCGCACCGGTCTGCGGCCACGACGCCCAGAACCCGCGCCGCTCCGCGTCCCCGTGCTCCGACACCAGCAGCACGGCCCCGCCCCACTCGCCGCCGAGCGCGAACCCCTGCACCAGCCGGAGCAGGGTGAGCAGCGCGGGCGCGGCCACGCCGACGGTCGCGTGCGTCGGCAGCAGTCCGATCGCGAAGGTCGCCCCGCCCATCATCAGCAGACTCAGCACCAGCAGCTTCTTGCGCCCCAGCCGGTCGCCGTAGTGGCCGAACACCAGCGCCCCGATGGGTCGTGCGGCGAAGCCGACCGCGTACGTCAGGAAGGACAGCAGGGTCCCGACGAGCGGTTCGGAGTCCGGGAAGAACAGCTTGTTGAAGACCAGCGCGGCCGCCGACCCGTAGAGGAAGAAGTCGTACCACTCGATGGTCGTGCCGATGAGGCTGGCGGCGACGATGCGCCGGAGGTGCGAGGGAGGCGGGGGAGCGGATGCTGCGTCGGCCATGGGAACCACTTCCGGACGGTCGGGGGACGGGGACGTGTCGCCACACCGTAGGAAGGGCCAGGTCAGGGGCGTATGTGGCGGGACACCACAGTTCTTGGCGGGGGTGTGCGCGGGGGCACCATGGAGTTGCGGCGTACGACGCCGGATGGCGCGGACGAGGGTGTGCGACGATCGCGGGCATGACACCCCCCGCGGCCCCGCTGCCGCCCGGCGTCTCCCCCGAAGGCGCGGACGGTGTCTCGGCCATGGCCGTACTGGCGGCGCTCCTGGACCGCTCGGTGGCGCAGATCGCCGAGGCGGCGGCGGACGCCCGCTGGTACGACCGGGAGGCGATCCGGGCGGTGTCCGACGTGTGGGACAACAACCTCTTCCCGCTCTTCCGGGCCGCGCACTCGGCCCATGCGGGGAAGCGGGAACGGCGGGCGCTGGCCGCCCTGAGGTGGATGGCGGGGATCAGTGAGCGCCGCCGCGAGTGGATGACGGAGCAGGCCGCGATCGCCGGGTACGACATCGGCCCGCTGCTCCCCTCGGCCGAGCCGTACGTCCCGGGCCGGGACTACCGCGGACGCGTCATGGCGCCGCTGCCCCAGGTGGTGACCGGGAAGCGGGTCGAGGAACTGCTCCCCGACTACGACCTGGCGGCGGCCACCGTGAGCCACCTGCGGGTGGAACGCGCCGGCAGGGATCTGACCGCCCTGCTCCAACTGGCCGTTCCCCGCAGGTTCGCCGTCGAGGAGGGCGGGGCCGCGGACCCCGCCCTGCTGAACGTCTCGCTGGACCGTGTCACCGAGGCCGCCTTCGGCCTTTCGGACACGCGGGGCGCGGTCCTGGACCCCCGGGCGGACGGGATCGTCATATCCCTGGGGGCGGGCGGCCGCCTCCGCGCGGAACTCGCCGAGTACTGGTGCGACGACCGTTCCTGGTACCGCTCCGCCGCCGGCCGGCGCGCCGACGCCGTGACTCCGCCCCGCGACGACCGGTCGGGACGGACCGACCCACCGCCCCAGGACGGGAAGCTGGGGGCCGACGCGGATGCCGCCGCCGTGCTGCTGCGCCACGTCATGTGGGAGATCCGCTCGGTGCGGTATCCCGGCGAAGCCGGTCGTGTTCCCGTACGCGCCCTGTGCCGGGTCTTCGAGGGGGCGGGGGCAGCGATTCTCGCCGCCGGCTCCGCACCGCGTGCGCACCGGCAAGCGGCCTTCCGGGAGCTGATCCGCGCCTGGGCCGACCGGGGCGGCCCGGTCCTCGCCCGCTCGTTCGCGGAGATCCTCAGGTCGAGCGCGGGCCGCGACGACCTCATCGAGGCCGGCGACGACCCCGTACGAGCGCCCGCCCCGCTCACCGGAACGCCCCGGCCCCCGGAGCCGCCGCGCCGGGCGGCTCTCGTCATGGCCGCCTGGACGGCCGCCCGCACCGGCTACCGCACGGACCGTCCCGCCGAGGCCCAGCTCCACCTCGCCCTCCCGGGCCGGCCCGGCGCGCCCTGGCGGCTGCGCACCCTCAGCTGCACCGAGCCCCGCGCCTTCCGCGTCGGCGACGCCGCGTTCCAGGGGCCCGGCGCACTCGCCCGTACCGGGAAGGCCACCGGCCCCAGCAGCCTCGACCTGCACCGTGGCGCGTTGCACGTCGCCACGGAAGAGGGCTGGAGCGCATCGGTCGGCTGACGGCGGGGGGCTCGTACCCTTGACGGTGCGGACCTGGCCGAGAGGGAGGCGGGGGAGGCTCCTGTCACCCGAAAGAGTGCGCCGGCCACCGCCTGCGGTAGCACCTGGGCGACCGCCGCCGGGCCCGCGTTCCGCACCCCCTGGGGTGCCCACAACGTCCGCCTTCACGGCACCGGGGTCCGCCTAGGCCCGGGCAGCGTCCGCACGGGTCGTGGAACGCCGGCGGGTCCGCACCGACGCGCCGGTATCGGCCGGCTGACCGCACGGACGGCCCGCGCGCCTCAGAAGCCCGCCGGAGAAGGGCTGTTCACGAGGCCGTCGCTCACCGGCCGCCGGGTGCCCGCGCCGTGCATGAAGACCGATGTGACGGCGGCGGCGGCGGGCTCCACGCCCAGCTTGGCGTGCAGCGCCTGGCCCAGCGCGCCTTGCAGGAGCGCGCTGTAGAGGTCGAGCAGCGTGTCGGGGCCGAGGTCCGTGCGCCAGGTGCCGTCGGCCGATCCGCGGACGAACAGCGCGGTGAGGGGCGCCATGAGCTGGCGGGCGGTCTCGTCGGGCACGGCGGGCTTGCCGTGGATGCGCATCAGGGCCTGGTACTTGGCGGCCTGACCCATCGCGATCCGGCTCACCCGCGCCACGCCCTCGGGCACGGCGACGCGGTCCAGGCCGGCGTCCGCCAGCTTGCCGATCAGTTCGGCGCACGCTTCCTGGGACAGGGCGTCCAGCAAGGTGTCACGGCTGGGGAAGTGGCGGTACAGAGTGGTGCGGCCCACGCCGGCAGCCGCCGCGACGTCCGCCATGCTGACGCTCTCGCCCCGCCGGGCGAGCAGCATCGCTGCGGCGTCGAGGATCGCGATCGCAACGCGATCGCGCAGGTGCACGTTTCTTGTCATCAATCCAAAAGATACTGGCCTACCGGCGCTGGTACATTCATGTTCCACAACGGATCGCATGAATCCCGCCCGGTGAGTCGTCCGTCGTGGACCGTGCCCCGGTGGAGCTCCGACCGCCCGACGGAAGAGCGGATTCCGTATCCACGCCCGCCGGAGCGCACCGTTGCCACCAGCCGGAGGTCGCGGGGGGTGGACAGATCGAGCGGGCCTCGGACGGCCCCGCAGCTTCTCCGAAAGGTGAGTCATGACCACGTTGCAAAAAAATGAGTCGAGCCCTCCGGGGGGAGGGGGCGCCTCCAGCGACAAGCTGGACAGCAAGGTCCTCCTCGTGGCCGGTGTGGTCGTGCTCGGCGGGATCATGTCGATCCTGGACATCACCGTGGTCTCGGTCGGACTGCAGACCTTCCAGAAGGAGTTCCACGCGACCTCGGCCCAGGTCGCCTGGACGATGACCGGCTACACGCTGGCACTGGCGAGCGTCATCCCGCTCACCGGCTGGGCCGCCGACAGGTTCGGGACAAAACGTCTCTATCTGCTCGCGGTCGCGTTGTTCGCGGCCGGTTCGGCGCTGTGCGCCGCCGCCAACTCGCTGGAAATGCTGGTCGCGTTCCGGGTGATCCAGGGCCTGGGCGGCGGCATGCTGATGCCGCTCGGCATGACGATTCTTACGCGTGCGGCCGGCCCCGAGCGGGTCGGCCGGGTGATGGCCGTGCTCGGCATCCCCATGCTCCTCGGCCCCATCTTCGGTCCCATTCTGGGCGGTTGGCTGATCGACATCGCCACCTGGCACTGGATCTTCCTGATCAACCTGCCGATCGGCGCGATCGCGCTCGTGTACGCGTGGGTCGTGCTGCCCAAGGACAACGTGGAGCCGTCCGAGACCTTCGACTGGGTGGGCGTGCTGCTGCTCTCGCCCGGTCTCGCGTCCTTCCTGTACGGCGTCTCCTCCATCCCGGAGACCGGCACCGTCTGGGCCGTCAAGGTCCTCGTACCCGCGATCATCGGTCTGGTGCTCGTCGCCGCGTTCGTGCCCTGGGCGCTGCGGCCCAGCAACATCCACCCGCTGATCGATCTGCGGCTCTTCCAGAACCGCGACCTGAGCGTCGCCGTGATCGCGATGTCGCTGTTCGCGATGGCGTTCTTCGGCGCCAGCCTGCTGTTCCCGCTCTACTTCCAGCAGGTGCGCGGGGAGTCGGCGCTCGACTCGGGCGTCCTGCTCGCCCCGCAGGGCATCGGCGCGATGATCACCATGCCGATCGCCGGCATGCTCGCCGACCGCATCGGCCCCGGCAAGATCGTCATGACCGGCATCGCGGTGATCACCGTCGGCATGGGCATGTTCACGCAGCTCTCCGCCGACACGTCGTACGCCTACATCATCACGGCGCTCTTCATCATGGGCCTCGGCATGGGTGCCTCCATGATGCCGATCATGGCGTCGGCCCTGGCCACCCTGAGGGAGCACACGGTCGCCCGTGGATCGACCCTGATGAACATCGTCCAGCAGGTCGCCGCCTCGATCGGCACCGCGCTGTTCTCGGTGCTCCTCACCAACGGTCTGAAGGACATCACCGCGAGGACCCCGGACGGCATCAAGGACCAGATGGGCGACGCGTTCGCCTCGGTGTTCCTGGTGGCGGCCGTCCTCATCGCCGTGTGCCTGGTTCCGGCGCTGCTGCTGCCGCGCAGGAAGGTCAAGGCGGCGGACCCGACCGCGATGGTCGGTCACTGACCCTCCGGCCCGCGGACCACTGAACGCCGCCGGGTCGAAGACGGCAGAAGCCCTCTTCGACCCGGCGGCGGTGTGTTCACCGGCCGATGTGGAAGATCCGCGGGGCGCTCGCACCGGTGTCGGCGCGGCCCGAGGGGGGTAGCGAAGTGGCATGGGCACTGAGAACACATTCGCTGCTGGTGGGGGTTACGTGCAGCCCGAGGTCGACGTCGAGGCGTTGACCCGGGTGCTCGACGGGGATTACGCCGGTATCCGCGATCTCGTCCGGAGCAATCTGGTGGCGTACGCCTCCGTGCTGGAGGAGGCCGAGGAGCTGGGCCTCGACGCCTATCGCGAGCGGGTGCGGGAGATCGTGGTGGAGATGGCCGCCACCGGGCAGACCGGAATGGGGTTTCCGGAGGAGTACGGCGGGGGCGGTGACGTCGGGGCGTCCATCGCGGCGTTCGAGACGCTCGCCTTCGGGGATCTGTCCGTGCTGGTGAAGGTGGGGGTGCAGTTCGGCCTCTTCGGCGGGGCGATTCTTCAGCTCGGCACCGAACGCCACCACCGGGCCCATCTGCCGGACCTGATCACCGGGCGCCTGATGGGGTGCTTCGCGATGACCGAGACCGGGCACGGCTCCGACGTGCAGTCGCTCGGGACGGTGGCGCGGTACGACCCCGGCTCCCAGGAGTTCGTCCTGACCACCCCGGACGACGAGGCGTGCAAGGACTACATCGGCAACGCCGCCCGCCACGCGGAACTCGCCGTCGTCTTCGCCCAGCTGGAGGTCGGTGGGAAGGCCGAGGGCGTGCACGCCTTCGTCGTACGGATCCGGGACGGGGGCGAGACGGTGCCCGGCGTCCGGATCGAGGACGACGGCCGCAAGATGGGCCTCAACGGCGTCGACAACGGCCGCATCCGGTTCGACGGCGTACGCGTGGAGCGCGAGGCGCTGCTCAACCGGTTCGCCGACGTCACCGCCGAAGGCGTCTACGAGAGCCCGATCGAGAACCCCGGACGGCGGTTCTTCACCATGCTCGGGACCCTCGTGCAGGGCCGGGTCAGCGTCGCCGGCGCCGGGGTCGGCGCGGCCAAGGTGGCGCTCGCCATCGCCACCAAGTACGCCGTGCGGCGGCGGCAGTTCGCGGCCGCCCCGGACACGGACGAGCAGCTGCTCCTCGACTACGGACTGCACCAGCGCCGCCTGCTGCCGCTCCTCGCCCGTACGTACGCACTGCACTTCGCCCAGGACGCCGTACGGAGCCGGCTGCACGACGTCTTCTCCGGAATCCAGGACGACGCGCGGGCCCGGCGCCTCCTGGAGTCCCGGGCCGCGGGCACCAAGGCGCTCGCCACCTGGCACGCGACCCGGGTCGTCCAGGAGTGCCGCGAGGCGTGCGGCGGCGCCGGCTACCTCAGCGTCAACCGGTTCGCCGCGCTCAAGGCCGACAGCGACATCTTCACGACGTTCGAGGGCGACAACCACGTCCTGCTGCAACTCGTGGCCAAGGGCCTGCTCACCCATTACGCGAGTGAGTTCGAGGACCTGGACCAGCTCGGCACCGTCCGCCACGTCGCCGGGCTCGCCGTCGAGACGGTCCTGGAGAAGACCTCCGCCCACAAGCTCCTCGAACGGGTGCGGGACCTGCTGCCGGGCGGCGACGAGTGGGACCGCGAGGCCGGGCTGCTCGACCCGGAGTACCAGCTCGCCATGGTCCGCTTCCGTGAGGAGCACATGCTCGCTGGGGTGGCCCGCAGGCTCAAGCGCGGAATGGACGAGCACCAGGACCCCGGCGCCGTTTTCTCCCGGGTTCAGGACCACGTCATCGCCGTCGCCCGCGCGCACGTCGAGCGGCTCGTCCTCGAAGCGTTCACGGACAAGGTGCGCGCCCTGCCCGAGGGCGGCAACAGGGAGGCGCTGCGCCTGCTGTGCGACCTGTTCGCCCTCTCGGTCATCGAGGCGGACCGGGCCTGGTTCATGGAGCACGGCCGGCTGACCGTCCAGCGTTCCAAGGCGATCAGCCGCGAGGTGAACGACCTCTGCCGCAAGGTCCGGCCTCTCGCGGTCGACCTCGTGGACGCCTGGGGCATCCCGGACGAGATGCTGCGCGCGCCCGACCTGGTGGGTTAGGTGCTCTCGGCGCGGACGGCGGTCGTCGCCAGGGTGACGTACCGCATGGTGAAACGGCCGCCCAGCGCGTCGATGGCCTCGCCCACCGCCGCCAGGATCTCCGCCAGCCGGTCGGGGCGGAGCCGGGTGAGGCCCCCGGTCGTGGGGAGCAGGTCCAGCCACTGGTCCCGGGTGTAGCAGCGCTCCCAGTCGAACTGCCACTGCTCCGGTGCGTGGAAGTGCCCGGTCGCGCGGAGCTGTTCGGCGGTCCTGGCGTACCCCGCCCGGTACGCCTCCAGCGGGCGCCGCGCCGGCTGACCGCTGAACGGCGAGTCCGGGGCCACCCGGCGGAAGGCCGCCGCGAACGGCTCGGCCACCTCGGCGGGCGGCTCGAAGACGTGCCCGAAGACCGCCAGGCGTCCGCCCGGCCCGAGCACCCGGGCCGCCTTCTCGGCGCCCACCGCCGGGTCCACCCAGTGCCACGACTGGGCGGCGGTCACCGCGTCGAACGTCCGGCCCGCCGGGTCCCACGCTTCGAAGGTCGCCACCTCGACCCGGACACCGTGCGCGCGTGCCAGGCCGGCCATCCGGGCATCAGGTTCGACCCCGAGCACCGCGCAGCCGGCCGCCCTGAACTGGCGGGCCGCGATGCCGGTACCGCAGCCGACGTCGAGCAGGTCCGGTCCGGGGCTCCCGGCGACGACGCGGGCCACCAAGTCGTCGGGATAGGGGGGGCGTGCCTCGTCATAGCGTCGTGCGTCGGTGCCGAAGGACTCGGCGGTCTGCCGGGCGTGATGGGGCTGCGGCTGCTCGCGCGGTAGAGTGGGCATGCGTTCACTTTAGTGGGCACATGCCCACACGGCAACGTGTGGACGGGACGCCGACGACATGAGGAGTGGTACGTGCCGACCGGAGTGCACCTTCGCGACGCCCGGCAGCAGCTGTTCGACGCCGCCGAGCGGGTCCTGCTGCGGGACGGCCCGAACGGCCTGACCAGCAGGGCCGTCACCGACGAGGCCGGCTGCGCCAAGGGCGTCCTGCACCGGCACTTCGCCGACTTCGACGCCTTCCTCACCGAGCTCGTGCTCGACCGGGCCGCGGACCTCGACGCGCGGGCGCGGACGCTGTGTGCGAGCGCGGGTACCGGCACCGTGGCCGGCAATCTCACCGACGCGCTGACCGCCCTCTTCGGGCCTGTGCCGGTGGCGATCATCCCTCTCATCACCTTCCGGGACGAGCTGCGCGCGCGCCTCAGGCAGGCGACACCCGGGGGCGGCATCGCGATCCTCGCCCAGATCACGGCCGCCGTCTCCGGCTACCTCACGGAGGAGCGCGCACGGGGCCGGGTGTCGGCCGGTGCCGACATCGACTCCCTCACCCTCTCCCTCGTCGGGGGCGGCCACCTGCTCTTCGCGGACCGCGACCCCGGGCCGCCGGACGCGGCCGCGGTCGGCAAGCTGGTGCATACGGTGCTCGCGGACGTCGTACGACGGTGAGGTGGGGGCGGCCGGACCGTCCGGGTACCCAGGGCGGATGAGTACCACCGCTCAGCCGGGCGGCCGTTCGGCGCGGAACGATGGAACTCCGCCCGAACGAACCGGAGATACCCCATGCTCAGCCGCCTTTCCGGTCAACTGGTGCCCGCCTTCGGGCGGTTGACGCTCACCACCGACGCGGATGCCGTCCTGCCCCCGGCCGGCATCATCGCCGCCAACCACACCTCGCTCGCGGACCCCGCGATCGTCCTGGCGGCCCTGCGCCTCCTCGGTGCCCGGCCCGTCGTCATGGCGACCGCCGGGCTCTGGCGCGTTCCCGTCCTCGGCCGCGCCCTCGCACGCGAGGGGCACATCCCCGTCCACCGCGGCGACCCCCGCGCCGGCCGGGCCGTCGGCCTCGCCCAGGAGGCGCTGGAACAGGGCCGGCACATCCTCATCTACGCGGAGGGCGGCCTGCCGGACCGCGGCGACGCCGCCGAATCGGCGCCGGGCGCCTTCCGCCGCGGCCTCGCCCGGCTCGCGCACCGCACCGGCGCACCGGTCATCCCGCTGGGCCAGGCCGGGGCCCGCCGGGTCACCTCGGGCTCGGCCGCCAAGCAGCTCGCCGGCCTGGCCACCGCCCCGCTGCGCCGCCCCCGCCTGCACGTCCACGTCGGGCCGCCGCTGCGACTCGACGGCGACGGCCCGACGGCCACCGCGCAGGCCCGCCTCGCCGTCACCGCCGCCTGGCGGACGGCGGCCGCCAGGCTGGGCGAACCCGCCGCCCTCACCGCGTAACGCAGCGGCTCAGAGCTCGGCGCCCACCGCGCTCAGGAACGTGCGGAACTTCGCGGCCGTCTCGGCGGTCTCGGCCTCGGGTTCGGATGCCGCGACGACGCCCGCGCCGGCGTAGAGGCGCAGCGTGCGCTCCTCCGCCTCGGCGCAGCGGATGGTGACGACCCATTCCCCGTCGCCGTGTGCGTCGCCCCAGCCGACCATGCCCGTGAAGAAGCCCCGGTCGAACGGCTCGGTCTCGGTCAGCACCTGCCGGGCCGTCGCCGTCGGCGTGCCGCAGACCGCCGGGGTGGGGTGCAGGGCGCAGGCCAGGGTGAGCGCGGAGGTGTCCGGGTCGCTGAGCGTGCCCGTGACCGTGGTGGACAGGTGCCACATGGTCGCCGTCCGGATCAGCGTCGGCCGGGGCGGCACGGTCATCGCCGAGCAGTACGGGGCGAGCGCCTGGTGCACCGCGTCCACGACCACGGCGTGCTCGTGGAGGTCCTTCGCGGACTCCAGGAGCGCGGCGGCGCGGCGGACGTCCTCGGCGAGGTCGTCGCTGCGCGGGGCTGAGCCCGCCAGGGGGTTGGCGACCAGGTGGCGGCCCCGGCGGGAGACGAGGAGTTCGGGGCTGGCGCCGATCAGGGTGCGGCCGGGGCCGGTGGGGAGCGCGAAGGTGTAGCCGGAGGGGTCGCGGCGGGCCAGGCGCTGGAGCATGGCGGGCACGTCCAGCGGCCCGGGCGAGGTGAGTTCGAGGGTGCGCGCGAGGACGACCTTGCTCAACTCGCCGCGCCACATCCGCTCCACGGCCGAGGCCACGCCCTTCGCGTAGACCTCCGGTTCCGGGACCGGCCTGATCTGCCAGCCGGGGGAGTCCGGCCCCGGCGAGGGCAGGGCGATGAGGGGGTCGGAGGTGAGCGGCGGCCCGGTGCGCAGCGCGGCGGGCACGCTCAGGGCGGCCGGTTCCGTGTGGTCGAACGGGATCGCGCCCATCACCACCGGCGACCGCTGTCCGGCGTCGATGGCCTCCGCCAGGCTGTCCGCCACGCGCTGGTCCACCGGCTGTGCGCCGTGCGGCACTTGGCGCCCCGCGCCCCCCGCCAGCAGGGTGCGTCTGGGGGTGGCGAGGAAGCGGGCGCCGGGCGCATAGGCGTCCAGGAGGGAGGTGGCCGCCCCGGTGGCCGGATGGGCCGTGGGTATGGGCGTGGCGACTCGGGATGCCGTCGACACGGGGACTCCGTTCTCGATGGCCCCGTGGGCGGGGCCAAGGGATGAGGATGCGCTGAGGAGCTGCGCCGGTGCGGCGCGGGGGCACGTCTGCGGCGGGTCTTCACCCGGAGCAGCACCTACGGTAGGTTAGGTGAGGGTAACCTAAGTTTCGCTGTCTGCGCAGGAGGGTGGTGGAGTTCGGGTCATGGATCCGGCATCCGAACTGCGCCTCGCGGAGCCCCGGTTGGCCGGGTGGGTGCCCGTGTCGCACGTGTCGATGTTAGGTTAGCCTTGCCTCGGCCGGAGGGGGCTGCGGCCGATTCCGTACACCTTCGCCGCGGGTGCCGTGTCCCGCCGGCGGGCCGAGCCGCGCCCTCGCGCGCCCTGTGCATGTCCCCGCTCCGGGCGGGTGTTCGCGCGCGCACCCCGGTGCCGGGCCCCGTAAGCACCGTCACTCTCGCTCCGACCCGCCGTCGGCGCCCACCCACCGAGGAGTATTCCCATGAGTCAGACCTTGTCGCCCGACCGTGTCAGGGCCGATATCGCCGAACTGCTGGGCTGCGAGCCCGGTGAGATCGCGCCCGACGAGAACCTGGTCGACCTCGGTCTCGACTCGATGCGGATCATGGTCCTGGTGGAGCGCTGGCGCGCGGCGGGGGCGACCACGCTGGAGTTCCCCGACCTGTTCGAGCTGCCCGAACTCGGGCACTGGCAGGCGCTGCTGGCGGGTGGGGCCGCATGAGCCGCACCGACCACCGCGACCGCCACCTGGACCGGATCGCCGAGGTGCGCGCCGGTCTGCACGCCGAGAAGGTCGGCTACCCGATCGGCATCCGGGAGACCGAGGTCGTACGCACGGCTGCCGTCGGCGCGGGCCTGCTGCGGGTGACGCTGGGCGGCCCCGGCGCCGACGGGTTCGAGGCCCACGCGCCCGACGAGCACGTGAAACTGATCTTCCGGGAGCCGGACGGCACCCTGCGTCTGCCCGAGCGGAACGGGGCGATGCTGCGCTGGCCCCGGCCGCTGCCCACCTCGCGTGAGTACACCGTGCGGCGCTACGACCCCGTGGCCGGTGAGATCGACATCGACATCGCCGTCCACGAGGGCGGACTCGCCTCCGACTGGGCCGGCAGGGCGCGGCCCGGCGACACCGTCCACGTCGCCGGGCCGCCCGGCGGGCTGATCGTCCCGCACACCTACGACCGCTACCTGCTCGTCGGGGACCTCACCGCCCTGCCCGCCGTCGCGCGATGGCTGGAGGAGCTGCCGAGGACCGCGAAGGGCTGGGCGTTCATCGAAGTCGCGGACGCCGCCGAGGAGATCGGGCTCTCCGCGCCCGAGGGCGTCGAGGTGCGCTGGCTGCACCGCGACGGCGCGCCCGCCGGGTCCGGTGACGCGCTGGCCCGGGCCGCGATGTCCGTCACCGTGCCCGAGGGGGAGCGGACGTACGTGTGGGTCGCGGGCGAGGCCGGGCAGATCAAGCCGCTGCGCCGCTGGGTCCGGGACGAACTCCGCCTGGACAAGGCCGATTACGACATCACCGGCTACTGGAAGCGGGGCGTCGCGGACTTCGACGAGGACGACCACGACCACGGTCACGGCCACTGATCCCTCGCATGACCGGGTGGCGCTCAACCTGCGGGTTGTCCCTCCGAAAGGCCATCAAGTAAGGTGAGCCTTACCTAAGTAACAAGGAGCTTCGGAATGTCCATACGCAGATCGTCCGGCCTGGTCGGCGCCGTCGCGCTGGCCCTCGTACTGGCCGGATGCGGGTCCTCCTCCGACGGCGGGTCGGAGTCCGCCTCGGAGAAGACCGAGACCCGGGTGTTCACCGCGGACAACGGCAAGATCACGATCCCGGCGAACCCGAAGCGTGTGGTGGCCACCGGCTATGCCGTGCCCGCGCTGATCGAGGCCGACGCACCGCTGGTCGGCATCTCGTCGTGGAAGCGCGGCGAGCCGATGATGAACAAGGAGGACCTCGCCACCTACAAGAAGCTCACCAAGGTGGCGGGCGAGCAGGCGGCCGAGACCAACTACGAGGCCATCGCCGAGGCCGAGCCCGATCTGATCGTCATCGGTGTGCCGGCGCCCGTGCTCGGCGACATCGACATGAAGCGGCTGAAGTCGATCGCCCCCGTCGTCGCGATCGGCCCGAGCCTCCCGTCCGCCTGGCGCGACCTCTCCCGCAAGCAGGCCGACGCGGCCGGAGCGCTGGAGCAGTTCGACGCCCGGAAGAAGACGTACGACACCAAGGCCGCCGAACTGGCCGCCACGTACAAGGACGTCCTGCCGAAGCTGAAGCTCGGCCACGTCGGCGCGTACGGTGACGCCGCCAAGGGCACCTTCCAGCGCGAGTTCAACGGCTCCTGGGGCACCAACATCGCCGAGGACCTGGGCGCCACCTACTACGGCAAGGTGAAGAAGCCCGGCCCGGGCTCCCAGGCCGTCAGCGAGTACCCCTCCATCGAGGAGCTGCCCGACGCCTTCCGCGAGGCCGACGCGGTCACCTACTCCGTCAGCGCCGACGGCAGCGTCCCGCCGTCCGTCAAGTACGTCCTGGACTCCAAGCTCTGGAAGAACCTGCCCGCCGTCAAGGCCGGCAAGGTCTACCCGTTCCGCTACACCGAGGCCGCCACCTACGGCGAGGCCCTGATGACCCTGGACGCGATCGACCAGTCGCTCGCTCCGCTGCTGAACCGGTGACCGTCGCGGGCCGCGCGTCCGAGGCGGCGGGAGACAGGCGGGCCGTTCCGCAGACCGCCCTGCTCGTCGGCGGACTGATCCTGCTGGCCGCTCTCGCCGTCCTCAGCATGGGCGTCGGGGCCCGCCATGTCGCCCCCGGCGAAGTCGTGCGCGCACTGTTCGACTACCGGGGCACCGACGACCACGTCATCGTCCGGGACGTGCGGGCGCCGCGCGCCATGCTCGCCGTCGCCGTCGGCGCCGCGCTCGCCGTCTCCGGCGCGCTCATCCAGACGCTCGCCCGCAACCCGCTGGCCGAGCCCGGCATCCTCGGGGTCACCGCGGGCGCCGGGTTCGCCGTCACCATCGGGTCCGCACTCGGCCTGGCCGCCGGACAGGCCGGACAGCTCGGCTTCGCCGTCATCGGATCGGCGATCGCGGCGGTGCTCGTCGCCGCGGTCGGCCGCCGCTCACCGCTGCGCCTGGTGCTCACCGGGGTGGCGCTGACCGCGGTGCTGAGCGGCGTCTCCCTCGGCCTGCGGCTGATGCTCCCCGATACCTTCGACGTGTACCGCTTCTGGTCCGTCGGTACCCTGGCCGGACGCGAACAGGCGCCGCTCGCCTGGCCGTTGACCGCCATCGCGGTCTCCCTGGCCGGTGCGCTGCTGCTGAGCAGGGCCCTCAACGCCCTGACGCTCGGCGAGAACGTGGCGCACACCCTCGGCGCCCATGTCGGTCGCGTCCGGATCGTCACCCTCGTCCTCATCACCGTGCTCAGCGGGGCGGCGACGGCGGTGGCGGGGCCCATCCTCTTCGTCGGGCTGATCGTGCCGCACCTGGTGCGCAAACCGGCCGCCGGGTCGGTGCCGTGGCTGATCGCCTACACCATGGTCCTCGGCCCCGTCCTGCTCCTCGTCGCCGACACGGCCTCCCGCGTCCTGCTCCCCACCGGCGAGGTGCCGGTGGCCATCGTGACCGCGTTCCTCGGCGGCCCCATGCTGATCTGGGCGGTCCGCCGCTACGGGGCGGGGTCGCTGTGAACATACGCGGACTGCGCGCCGAACGCCGCGCGGTGGTACTCGTCGCGGTGCTCGTCGCCCTGATGCTGGGCCTCGGCCTCCTCGGGCTGTGCTACGGGGCGTCATGGTCGTCGCCCTCCCGGGTGTTCGCCGTCCTCACCGGCTCGGAGCACTCCGTGGTGATCCGGGACTGGCGGCTGCCGCGCGTGCTCGCCGGCATCGTCTTCGGCCTGGCACTCGGTGTCGCGGGCGCCCTCTTCCAGAACCTCACCCGCAACCCCATGGGCAGCCCCGACGTCATCGGGCTCGACGCCGGCGCCTACACCGGCGCCCTCGTCGCCCTCACCGTGCTGTCGGGCACCTCCGCCCAGCTGGCCGTCGGCTCCGTGGCCGGCGGACTGGTCGTCGCCGCCGCCATCTACCTGCTTTCGCTCGAACACGGCTTCTCCGGGCTCCGGCTGGTGGTCATCGGAATCGCCGTGAACGCGATGGTGACCGCGATCAACTCGTGGATCGTGCTGCGCGCCGAGCTGGAGGTGGCCATCGCCGCCGTCGGCTGGAGCGCCGGCTCCCTCAACGGCGTCGGCTGGGAGGACCTGGGCATCCCGTTCGCCGTGATCGCGGTGCTGCTGCTCCTGATGACCACCCGGGCCCACGCCATGCACCAGGCGGCGCTCGGCGACCCGGTCGCCGTGACCACCGGCGTCGGGCTCGACCGGCTGCGGCTGCTGATGGTCGTGGTCGGCGTCGGCTGCACCGCCACGGTCACCGCCGTGGCCGGGCCCATCGCGTTCATCGCGCTGGCCGCGCCGCAGATCGGCCGCCGGCTCGCGGGCGCCGCCGGCATTCCGCTGATCCCGGCCGCGCTGACCGGGGCGGTCCTGCTCCAGGGCGCGGACCTGGTGGCGCAGATGCTGCTCGCCCCGGTCGCCCTGCCCGTGGGCGTCGTGAGCACCGCGATCGGCGGTTGCTATCTGATCTGGCTGCTGACCAAGGAGGTGAGGCGCGCGTGACCGCACGCCTGACGGCGCGGGAGATCACCCTGCGCTACGGAGACCGCGTCGTGTCCACACGGCTCACCCTCGACGTACCCGACGGCGCCTTCACCGCCATCGTCGGGCCCAACGCCTGCGGCAAGTCGACCCTGCTGAGCGCGCTCGTACGGCTGCTCAAACCGCACTCCGGGCAGGTGGAGTTCGACGGTCGCGAGGTCGGCGCGTTCGGCACCAAGGCGCTGGCCAGGCAGCTCGGCTTCCTGCCGCAGGACCCCACGGCACCCGAGGACATCAAGGTCCGGCAGCTGGTGGCCCGGGGCCGCTTCCCGCACCAGTCGATGCTGGCCCTGTGGTCGGACGGCGACCAGGCGGCCGTCGACGGGGCCATGGCCGCCGCCGGCGTCGCGGACCTGGCGGACCGGCCCGTACAGGAACTCTCGGGCGGGCAGCGGCAACGCGTCTGGATGGCGATGGTGCTCGCCCAGCAGACGCCCTACATGATGCTGGACGAACCCACCTCGTTCCTCGACATCACCCACCAGTACCAACTGCTCGGCCTGCTCGCCAAGCTGCGCAACGAGGGCCGCACCGTCGTCGCGGTCCTGCACGACATCAACCAGGCGTGCCGGTTCGCCGACCACCTGGTGGCCATGAAGGCCGGCGAGGTGGTCGCCGAGGGCGACCCCGCGGACATCGTGGACGCCACGCTGATCAAGGACGTCTTCGACCTGCCCAGCGTCGTCGTCCCGGACCCCGTGACCGGCACTCCGATGGTCGTCCCCACCCTGCAAGGAGAGTAAGTTGACCCCCGCGAGCGTGCCCCCGGACGGCCTTCTTCCGCTGACCGGCGCCCAACTCGGCATCTGGAACGCCCAGCGCATCGAACCCGACTCGCCGTACTACGTGGTCGGCGACGTGATCGAGATATCCGGCGAGGGACCCGTCGACACGGACGCGCTCGCGCGGGCGGTCCGGGCCACCACCGAGGAGGCCGAGAGCCTGCGGCTCAGGGTGTACGAGACGCCCGAGGGCCCACGCCAGGCCGTCGGCACCGGACCCGTCGCCCTCCCGCCGCTCGTCGACGTGAGCGCCGAGGCCGACCCCGCCGCCGCGGCCCAGGCGCTGGTCGACGCCGAACGCGCCCGGCTCGCCGAGGCGTGCCGCGGCATGACGGACCGCCCGCTCCACTCCCGTACCGTCATCAGACTGTCCGACCGCGAGGTCTGGTACACCCAGCTCGGCCACCACCTCGTCTTCGACGGCTACACCGCCGCCCTGCTCGCCCGCCGCACCGCAGCCCACTACACCGCCCTGGTCCGTGGCACCGAACCGCCCCGCTCGACGTTCGGCGCGTTCGCGACGCTCGTCGCCGAGGACACCGCGTACCGCGAGAGCGACCGGGCCGCCGAGGACCGCGCGTACTGGGTCGAGCGCTTCACGCCGCTGCCCGACGTCGACGCCCAGGACGGGCCCGACACGGCCGGCGCGCCCGCCCGCACGCTCACCGCGCGGGCCGTCCTGAGCGCCGAGGAGACCGCCGCCCTGCGCGCCTTCGCGGACGCGGAGGGCGTCGCCTGGGGCGAGGCCCTGATCGCCTGCTACGCCGCCTTCCTGCACCGCATGCTCGGTCGCACCGACGTCGTCTTCGCGCTGCCCCTGATGTGCCGGACCGGCTCCGCCGCGCTGCGGACCCCCGCCATGGCCGTCAACGTGCTGCCGATGCGGGTCACCGTGCGCGGCGACGACCGGCTCGGCGAGCTGAGCCGGCGCGTGGCCACCGCCATGCGCGAGATGCGCGATCACCAGCGCTACCGGGGCGAGGACCTGCCCCGCGACCTCGGCGTGCCCGGCGCCGGCGCGCTGCTGCACGGACGCGGCATCAACCTCAAGGCGTTCGACCTGACGCTCGACTTCGCCGGGGCGGCCGGCGTCATGCGCAACGTCGCGGGCGGACCGCCCGAGGACATGGGCCTCAGCGTCCTGCCCACCCGCGACGGCGGGCTCCTGCTCGGCTTCGAGGTGGACGCCCGCGCCAAGGATCAAGCGGCCGTCGACAGCCTGATGAGCGGGCTGCGCGCCCTGCTCGCCGGGCTCGTCGAGGGCCTGCCCGTCGCCCGGATCGCGCTCACCGGCGAGGGGCTGCCCGCCGGGTGGAGCCCGCCCGCCCTGCCCGGCACCCCCCTCGACGTGCCCGCCGCCTTCGACGCGATGGCCGCCGCCGGACCCGGGAACACCGCCCTGGTCTGCGGCGACGAACGGCTGACCGCCGCCGGACTCGCCGACCGGGTCCACCGCGTGGCCCGCGCCCTGCGCGCCCGGGGCGTCGGAGCCGAGGACATCGTCGCGCTCGCCCTGCCGCGCTCGGCCGACGCCGTCGTCGCTCTGCTCGCCGTGCTGGACGCGGGCGCCGCCTTCCTGCCGCTGGACGCCGCGCACCCGCCCGAGCGGCTGCGCGAACTCGTCGCGGACACCCACCCGGTCCTCGTCCTCACCGACGGCACGGTCGACGGACTGCCCTGGAAGACCCTCCTGGCCGAGGCCGCGGACCTCTCCGGCGCCCCGCTGACCACCGCCGAACTCTCCCGGCCCCGCCACCCCGAGCACCTGGCCTACGTCATCCACACCTCCGGATCGACCGGCCGCCCCAAGGGCGTGCTCGGCCGCACCGGCGGGCTCGCCGCGCTGCTGCACCACCAGCGGTCCACGGTCGTCGCGGAGGCCGAACGGGCCACCGGCCGCCGGCTGCGAGCCGCGCACACCTACTCCTTCGCCTTCGACTCCGCCTTCGAACACCTCGTCTGGCTGCTCTGCGGCCACGAACTCCACGTGTACGACGCCGAGACCGTCCGCGACGCGGACGCCCTGCTCGCCTCGTACACCCGCGACGGCATCGACATCATCGACACCACACCCTCGATGGCCGCCCCGCTCATCGACGCCGGCCTGCTCGACCTGCCGCCGGCGCTCCTGCTCCTGGGCGGCGAGGCGACCCCGCCCGCCCTGTGGCACCGCGTCGCCGCCTCCGGGATCGCCGCGCGCAACATGTACGGGCCGACCGAGGCGACCGTCGACGCCACCACCGCCCGCATCGACGGCGGTGACCCGGTCATCGGACACCCGCTCGCCGGCACCCGGGCCTACGTCCTGGACAACGCCCTCCAGCCCGTCCCGCCCGGCACGGCCGGCGAACTGTACCTCGCCGGACCGCACCTGGCCCGCGGCTACCTGGGCCGGCCCGGGGCCACCGCCGAGCGCTTCGTCGCCGACCCCTTCGGCGCCCCCGGCGACCGGATGTACCGCACCGGCGACGGGGCCCGGTGGCTGCCCGGCCGGGGCCTGGAATACGGCGGCCGGGGCGACGGACAGGTCAAGATCCGCGGCCACCGGGTGGAGACCGGCGAGGTCGAGCAGGCCCTCGCCGCCCTGCCCGGGGTCACCGCGGCGGCCGCCCGGGTCCTGTCCTCACGGCTCGTCGGCTACATCGTCTCCGCTTCCGTCACCGGCGACGAGGCACGCGCCCGGCTCGCCGAGCGGCTGCCCGAACACATGGTGCCCGCGGCCGTCGTGGTCCTCGGCTCCCTGCCCGTCACGCCCAACGGCAAGCTCGACCGCGCAGCCCTGCCCGCGCCCGCCCTGCCCGGCGGCGGCCGGGAACCGAGCACCGCACGCGAACGGCTGCTGTGCACCGTCCTCGCCGACGCGCTCGACGTCGAACGGGTCGGCGTGGACGACGACTTCTTCGCCCTCGGCGGGGACAGCATCACCGCGATCACCGTCAGCAGCCGGCTGCGCGCCCTCGGCCTCGGACTGCGCCCGAAGGACCTGCTGGCCCGCCGCACCTTCGCCGCGCTCGCCGCCTCCGCCGAACTGCTCGACGGGGCGGAGGCCCCGGCCGACGAGCCGGTCGGCCCGGTGCCGGCCCCGCCCATCGTGCGCGCCCTGCTCGACCCGCACCCGGACATCGACACGGTCGCCGGATACGCCCAGTGGACCGCCCTGTACGTGGACGCGCTCACCCCGGACGAGCTGACCCGGGGGGTGCAGGCCCTCATCGACCACCACGACGCGCTGCGGCTGCGCGTGGCCGGCGAGCCGGAGATCCTGCCCCGGGGCACGGTCCGGGCCGCCGTCGAGGAGGTCACCGGCGAAGAGGTGGCCGCCCTGGCCCGTCGGCTCGCCGGCCGGCTCGACCCGCGCACCGGCGACCTGGTCCGCGCCGCCCTGCTGCGCACGGGGGAGGGCGCGGAGGACCGGCTCGTCGTCGTCGTGCACCACCTCGCCATGGACGGCGTGTCCTGGCGCGTCCTGCTGCCCGACCTGCACACCGCCTGCGCCGGCGGCGCCCTCGAACCCGTCGGCACCTCCTGGCGCCGCCACGCCCAGCTCCTCGCCGACCAGGGCAGGACCGGCGCCCGGCGCGGTGAACTCTCCCACTGGCGTACGGCCCTGGGCTCGGCGTCCCGGCTCGGCGCCCGCCCCCTGGACCCCGTACGCGACACCGTGGCCACCGCCCACCGCTCGGTCACGACCGCCTCGCACGAGGCCACCGAGGCCCTGCTCACCACGCTGCCCGCCGCCTACCGGGCCGGCGTGGACGAGGTCCTGCTCGCCGCCCTCGTCCTCGCCCTGCGCGGCTGGGGCCTGCGCGGCGACACCGTCACCGTGACCATGGAGGGACACGGGCGCGAACACCTCGACCTGGCCCGCACGGTGGGCTGGTTCACCAGCGAGTACCCCGTCCGCGTGCCCGCCTCCGACGACGTCCGCGCGACGCTGCGCGCCGCCAAGGAGGCCCGCCGCGCCGCCCCCGACAACGGCATCGGATACGGGGTGCTGCGCCACCTCGACCCGGAGGCGGGCCCGGAACTGGGCGCGACGCCGCCGCCGGACGTGCTGCTCAACTACCTGGGCAGGTTCGCCCCACCGGCCGCCGACGGCTGGCGGCTCCCCGAGCACGACGCGTTCTCGGTGACCGAGCCCGACGCCAAGGCCCTCGAACAGGTGCTGGCCCTCAACTGCTTCGTGCACGAGGGCGACACCCCCCGGCTCGCCGTGGAATGGACCGCCGCCGGCGAGGTCCTGGGACCCGACGCCGTGGCCGCCCTCCAGGACTGCTGGGCCGCCGCGCTCGACGCGCTGGCCGCGCACGCCCTGCACACCACGGGCGGGCTCACCCCCTCCGACCTGCCGCTGGTGGCCCTCGACCAGGAGGCGATCGACGCCCTGGAGCGCACCGGCCGGGTCAGCGACGTGCTGCCCGCCACCCCGCTCCAGCTCGGTCTTTCCTTCCACACCCTGGTCCGCGACGACACGGAGACCGATGTCTACGTCGTCCAGGCCGTCACCACCCTGTCCGGGGAACTGGATCCGGACCGGATGGCCCGCGCCGCCCATGAGCTGCTGCGCCGCCACCCCGCGCTCCGCGTCCACCTGGGCACCGTCGGGGACGACGTGGTGCAGGTGATCCCGGCCGACGTCGACCTGGAATGGCGGCAGGACGACGACTTCGCCGAAGCGGCCCGCACCGACCTGGCGCGCCCCTTCGACCCGGCGCGGCCGCCGCTCATCCGCTTCCTGCTCTCCCGGGTCGGGCCCGCCGAGCACAAGCTCGTCATCACCAACCACCACGCCCTGCTCGACGGCTGGTCGATGCCCATCGTCGGCCGCACCCTCCTCGCGATCTACGCGGAACTCGGCGGCGGCCCCGCCGCACCCGCCTCCCCGCCCCTGCCGGAGTACTTCCACTGGCTGGCGGGCCGGGACGAGGAGGCGTCCGTCGCCGCTTGGCGCCAGGCGCTCGCGGGAGTGGACGACGCGACCCGGCTGGCCCCCGCGAGCACCGGCAACGCCGTGCAACGGCCGGGCCGGGAGACCGTCGAGCTGGGCCGCGAGTTCAGCGCCCGGCTGCGCGCCTTCGCCCGGGAGCAGGGCATCACCCTGACCACGGTCCTCCAGACGGCGTGGGGCCTGCTCCTCGGCAGGCTCACCGGCCGCCGCGACGTCGTGTTCGGCTGCCCGGTCTCCGGCCGGCCCGCCGAGGTGGACGGCGTCGAGTCGATGATCGGCCAGCTCGGCACCACCGTCCCGGTCCGCGTCCGGTACACCCCGGACCGCACGGCTACGGACCTCATGGCCCAGGTGCACGCGGAGAGCGTCGCCCTCGCCGAGCACCACCACGTCGGACTGCCCGGCATCCAGCGGGCCGCGGGCATCGGCGAACTCTTCGACACGATGCTCGTCATGGAGAACTTCCCGCTCTCCAGCCGCACCCGCACCCCGCTCGCCCCCGGCCTCGACCTCAGCGGCGTCGACATCACGGACGCCACGCACTACGCCCTCACCGTCATCGTGATCCCGGGCGACGAGATCACCGTCGGCCTCGGCTACCAGCCCGGCGCGTTCGACCGGGACACCGTGCGCGACTACGGCCGCTGGCTGCGCAACCTGCTCCACGAGATCACCGAGGACCCGGACAGGCCCGCCGTCGCGCTGCCGGCCCTCGACGCCGACGAGCGCGCCCGCATGCTGCGTACGGGCACCGGGACCGTCGCCGCGAAGGAACGCGGCCACTGGCTGGACGAGTTCGCCGGCTGGGTCCGGCGCAAGCCCGGCGGCGAGGCGCTGGTCTGCCGCGACCGCAGCCTCTCGTACGACGAACTCGACCGGCGGGCCAACCGCCTCGCCCACGCGCTCATCGCGCACGGCGTCCGGCCCCAGGACCCCGTCGCCGTCCTCATCGGCCGGGACATCGAGATGACCGTCGCCCTGTTCGGCGTCGCCAAGGCGGGCGCGGTGTACGTACCGATGGACGCGGCCTACCCGCGCGAACGGCTCGCGTACATGTTCGACGACATTGTGCCGGCGGCCGTCGTGACGACCGGTGCCGAACTGCCCGTCGACCGCGAGCTCCCCGTCCTGCGCCTGGACGTCCCGGCCACCCTCGCCTCCGTACCGGACACCGACCCGGCCGAAGCGCGCGCCCGGCTCACCGACGACGCACTCGCGTACGTCATCTACACCTCGGGCACCACCGGCCGGCCCAAGGGCGTCGGCGTCACCCACCGGGGTGTGCCCGATCTGATCGCCCTCCAGGAGGAGGTCGTCGGCGTCACCGAGCACGACCGCTATCTGCACTTCGCGTCGACCGGCTTCGACGTGGCGTTCTGGCAGACCATGGTGCCGTTGCTGTCCGGCGGCACGTCGGTCATCGCGCCCGAGGAGGTCCGGGTACCCGGCGACGAACTCCTCGACTACATCGCGGAACACCGGGTCACCGGCGTCAACCTGCTCCCGTCGTTCCTCGCGGCCATGCCCGACGACCGCACCGTCGACCCCGACGTGTTCTTCGTCGTCGGCGCCGAACGGCTCGACCCGGAGCTGGCCCACCGCTGGGGCCGGGGCCGCCGGGCGCTGTTCAACGCCTACGGGCCGACCGAGGTCACCATCAACTCCACCACCTGGCGCTACGACCCGGACGACGCCGGACCGCTGCCGATCGGCCGGCCCGATCCGAACGTCCGCGCCTATGTGCTCGACGGCGGACTCCAGCCGGTCGGCGTCGGCGTCACCGGCGAGCTGTACCTGGGCGGTCCGAGCGTGGCCCGCGGCTACCTGGGCCGCCCCGGGCTGACCTCCGGCGCGTTCGTCGCCGATCCGTACGGGCCGCCCGGCACCCGCATGTACCGCACCGGCGACCTGGTGCGCTGGCGGCACGACGGACAGCTGGTCTTCCTCGGCCGCGCCGACCACCAGATCAAGGTGCGCGGTTTCCGCGTCGAACTCGGCGAGATCGAGACCGCCCTCACCGGGCACCCCGATGTCCGCGCAAGCGCCGTCGTGATGCGCGAGGGCCGGCTCGTCGGCTACGTCATCCCGACCGACGACGCCGACCCGGACACCGCCGAGGTGCGCGCGTACCTCGCCGAGCGGCTGCCCGACCACATGGTCCCGACCGCGCTCGTCCCGCTCGACCGGCTGCCGCTGAGCCCCAGCGGAAAGCTCGACGCCTCGGCGCTGCCCGCCCCCGCCACCGTCGCCGCCGCCCGGCGCGAACCGGCCACCGAGGCGGAGGCGCTGCTGCTCGCCGTGTTCCGGGACATCCTGGGCCGCGACGACATCGGCCCCGACGACAACTTCTTCGATGTCGGCGGCGACAGCATCGTCTCCCTCCAGCTGGTCTCCCGGGTGCGCCGCCAGGGGCTGGGGCTGAGCCCGAAGGACGTGTTCGACGGCGAGACCGTCGCGGGCATCGCCGCCCGGGCCCGCGCCCTGGACGGCGAGGCCGCCCCGGCCGTCGGGGACGCCCCGCTGACCCCGGTCATGCGGGACCTGCTGGACCGCGCGGGAAAGGCCGCCGACGGCTTCTGCCAGTGGGTGGAGGTCTGCGTCCCGGCCGGCGGCGACGAGCAGAGCTGGGAGGCCGTGCTCGACGCCCTGCTGGCCCGCCACGACGTACTGCGCGCCCGCCTCGGCGACCGGCGCGACGTACTGCACATCCCGCCGGCCGGCCAGGTGACCGGCGCCGACGTCCTGACGCGCGTCCCGGCGGACGGCGACCCGCGCGCCGCCGCCGACGCCGCGACCGCCGCCGCACGCGAGGCGATGGACCCGTGCACCGGACCACTGCTGCGCGCGGTCTGGGTGGACGCGGGGCCCGACCGCCCCGGCCGGCTCGTCCTGGTCGCCCACCACCTGGTGGCCGACGGCGTCTCCTGGCGCATCCTCCTGGACGACCTGCGGCACGCCCACGACGGGGGAGAGCTGACCCGGCACGGGCAGTCCTTCCTCGGCTGGGCCCGCACCCTGCGGGAGTCCGACCGGAGCGCCGAACTCCCGCACTGGCGGCGGATGACCGCGACCGAGCCCCTGGCCCGGCCGCTCGACCCCGCGCGGGACACCGTGGACACCGCCGCGCACCACGAGGTCCGGCTCGACCCGGACACCACCCGCGCCCTGGTCACCACCCTGCCCGCCGCCCACCGCACCACCCCGGACGCCGTCCTGCTGACGGCGCTCGCCCAGGCGGTACGCGACTGGCGCGGCGTCCCCGAACTGCTGGTCGCCCTGGAGAGCCATGGCCGGCCGCGCGAGGTCGACCTCTCCCAGACCGTCGGCTGGTTCACCGCAATCCACCCCGTCCGGCTCGACGCCGGCGACGACGTGCGGGCGGTACGGGAACGGCTGCGCGCCCAGGGCGACGGCCTCGGCCATGGCATCCTCACCGCGGCGGGCCTGCTCGACCCGGTCCGCCCGGAGCTCGCGTGGAACTACCTCGGCCAGTACGCCGGCGCCCCGGAGACCGAGACGCCGTGGCAGCCGGCCCCGGACGCCGACCCGCTCGGCTCCGACGGCTCCGGTGCGATGCCCCTCCCGTACAGCCTGATGGTCAACGCCCTGGTGCGCGACGACCGGCTCGGGGTGCGGATCACCTGGCCGGACGCGCTGTTCACCGGCGCGGAGATCGAGGAGCTGGCGGAGCGCCTGAGGGCCGCGCTCGTGCGGGTCGCCGCCGCGCCGGAGACCGGTGCGCTCGGGGACCGGCCGGTCGCCGCCGTGCACCCGCTGAGCCCGTTGCAGGAGGTGATGCTGCGGCACTCGCGCACCGAGCGTCCCGACCCCTACACCGTGCAGTCGGTGTTCTCGCTCGCGGGCCCGCTCGACACCGCGGCCCTGCGCGGCGCCGGTGACGATCTGCTGGCCCGGCACCCCAGCCTGGGCGCGGTGTTCCCCGCCTCGCTGGCGGTCATCCCGGACGCGCCCCGGCCGGAGTTCCGCGTCACCGACGCACCGGCCGACGAGGTGCTGGCCGCCGACCTCGCCGAACCCTTCGACCTCGCGCACGGCCCGCTCTACCGGATCACCGTGATCCGGATCGGACCCGAGCGCGCCGACCTCGTCCTGACCAGCCATCACGCCCTGTCCGACGGCTGGTCCGCCCCGCGCATCCTCGGCGAGCTCTTCGCCCTGTACACCGCGCGGACCGGTCACACCGCCCCCGCCCTGCCGGCCCCCGTGCCGTTCGCGGACTACCTGGACTGGTGCGCCGAGCACGAGCCGGACCTCGACGCCTGGGCGGCCGAGCTGGAGGGGCTGCCCGAGGGCGACTACCTGGGCGGCGACGGGAGCGGACCGGCCTGGCAGGAGCCCGAGGTCATCACGTTCGACGCGGCGCTCGTGGCCGGGCTGACCCGGCTCGCCGCCCGGCGCGGACTGACCCCGAACACCTTGGTACAGGGCGTCTGGTCGGTGCTGCTGGCCCGGCGCTCCGGGAGGCGGGACGTCTGCTTCGGCGCCATGGTGTCGAGCCGGCCCCCGGCGCTCGACGGAGTGGAGGAGATCATCGGCCTGCTCGCCAACACCGTGCCGGTACGGGCCCGGCTCACCGGCACCCTGGCCGCCGCGCTCACCGACCTCCAGGCCCGCCAGCGCGACCTGGTCGAGCACCACCACGTGGCCCTGTCCGACCTGGAACGGCTCACCGGCCGGCGCAGGCTCTTCGACAGCATGGTGGTCTTCGAGAACTATCCCGTCGACCCGGACCGCCTGCGCGAGCCCGCCCCCGGACTCACCGTGCTCTCCACCCGCTTCCGGGAGTCCACCCACCACCCCGCCACGCTGACCGTCATGCCGGACGGCGACGGCTGGACCGGTGTGCTCGCCCACCGGGCCGGCACGGACACCGACGGGCTCGCGGCCCAACTGACCGATCTGCTAAGGAATATGGAGCAGTACCTGGACGCCGATGTGCACGGTCTCCTGGAGGACCGATGACCACGGCGCCGCCCCCGCCCGCCGAACGCGTGGACCGGGGACTGCTGCGGGTCGCGTTCATCCTGGTCCTCGGCACGTTCATGGCCTCGCTCGACGCCACCATCGTCAGCGTCGGACTCGACCGGCTCACCGAGGAGTTCGGGGCGTCCGTCGCCGAGATCCAGTGGGTGTCCAGCGCGTACCTGCTGGCCGTCGTCGCCGCCGTCCCCGCGTCCGGCTGGCTGGCCGGCCGCTTCGGCGGGCGGCGGGTCTGGCTCGCGGCGGTCGGCGTGTTCCTGGTCGGCTCGGTGCTGTGCGCCTGCGCCTGGTCGGCGACGAGCCTCATCGTGTTCCGCGTGATCCAGGGGCTCGGCGGCGGCCTGCTCCCCGCGACCGGGCAGGCGCTGCTCGCCCGGATCGCGGGTCCCGGGCGGACCGGCAAGGTGATCAGTGTCGTCGCCGTGGTCCCGCTGCTCTCACCGGTGTTCGGGCCGCTCGCCGGGGGCTCCGTGCTCGCGGTCGCGCCGTGGCCCTGGCTGTTCCTGGTCAACCTGCCGATCGGCGCCGCGGCGGTCCTGCTGGCCCGCCGTTACGTGCCCGTGGTCCCCCCAACCCCGCAGCGGACGGCGTTCGACCTGCGCGGGGCACTGCTGCTCTCACCGGGCCTCGCGGTGCTGGTGTACGGGCTGACCGAGGTCGCCCACGACCGCGCCGCCCCGGCCGCGATCGGCGTGGTGGCCGGAGTCGTCATGCTGGCCGCGTTCACCGTGCACGGGCTGCGCACCCCGGGCACTCCGCTGGTCGACCCCCGGCTCTTCGCCCGGCCGCCCTTCGGCGCCGCCGCCCTCGCGCTGGTGGTGCTCGGGGCGTCCGTGTTCGGCACCACGTTCCTCTTGCCGCTGTACTTCCAGTCGGGCCGGGGGATGTCGGCCTGGGAGGCGGGGCTGCTGCTCGCCCCCCAGGGGCTGGGCGCGGCGGCCGGTTCGGTGCTTGTCAACCGGACCATCGGCACGGTCGCGCCGAGGACCCTGGTGGTGGCCGGCATCGTGCTGATCGTCGCCGGGACCGCCCCGTTCACCTGGCTGGGGCACGGGGTCCCGGACGCGGTGATCGCCTCGGCGCTGGTGGTGCGGGGCTTCGGGATGTCGATGGTCGGCGCGCCGGTGATGAACATCGTCTACAGCCGGATCGAGCCGGAGCAGCTGCCCCGGGCTGCGGGCGCGCTCAACCTCTTGAACACGGTGGGCGGTTCGGTCGGCACGGCGGCGGTGGCGGTGATCCTGGAGAACCGGCTCGCCGCCACGGGGGCGGACGTCCCCGCGGCCTTCGGTGACACCTTCTGGTGGGTGCTCGGCTTCTGCCTGTTCGCCGCCGCCGCGGCGACGCGGCTGCCCCGTGCCCAGCCCCGGCAGGCGTAACGGGACATGGGTGTTGCCCCGGCCGCTCGGCCGGGGCAACACCCATGCGGGGGTCAGGGGCGGCTGGTCAGATAGCCGCCCATGGAGGTGAAGTACTCCGTCGCGGGCAGCTCGGTGCCGTCCTCGGTGCGGACCCGGGTGACGGCCAGGCCGTGGTTGCGACCGGTGCGGGCGTCGGAGCCGGCGACGATGACGACGCCCTCGCCCTCGTGGTAGAAGATCCGGCCGGGCGTTCCGCCGTAGCGCCCCTCGGAGACCACAGCGGCCAGGATCTCGATCCGCTTGCCCCGGTGGAAGGTGAAGGCGCTGGGGTACGGGGCCGACTGGGCGCGCACCAGGCGTTCCAGGTCCTCGGCCGGCCAGGTCCAGTCGATCCGGATGTCCTCCTCGGCGCGCTTGTGGAAGAACGTGGCCTGCGAGCGGTCCTGGGGGGTGAACTCCGTCTGTCCGTCCGCGATCAGGGCCAGTGCCTTGGTGGTGACGGGGGCGATGAGGCCGACGGTCTTGTGGAAGAGGTCGGTGGCGGTGTCCCTGGGGCCGACCGGGACGGATTCCTGCCGGACGATGTCCCCGGCGTCCAGCTCGTCGTTCATCATGTGCGCGGTGACGCCCACCTCGCTCTCGCCGTTGATGAGGGCCCAGATGAGCGGCGAGAAGCCCGCGTACTTCGGCAGCAGCGAGTCGTGCACGTTCAGGGTGCCCCGGCGGGGGAGCGCGAAGATGCGCGGCGGGATCCACGTACGCCAGTTGTTGGCCACGATGACATCGGGGTCGGCCGCCTTCAGGCGCTCGTACAGCTCGTCGTCGTCCGGACGGTTGCGGATGAGGACCGGGACGCCGTGCTCCTCGGCGAGATCGGCGACGGAGTCGCTCCAGATCTTCTCGTACGCGTGCTCGCTCCTGGGGTGGGTGACGACCAGCACCACGTCGTGCTCGGAGTCCAGGAGGGCTTGCAGGGTGCGGTGCCCCCAGGTCTGGTAACCGAACATGACGACCCGCATGGGGTTCCTCCTCGACGTAGAGACAGAGCCAGGTAAGTAAAGCAAGGCTTACCTTATCTTGCAACGGAAGTGCGAGGCCCCCCAGTTGGGCCGCCCGGCGCGGGGGTGTCCGGATCGCACCTGTCGACAAGCGTTGACGGATTAGCTTAGGCTCACCTAAGTTCATCGGGTCGTCGTTTCGGCGTGCCCGTCCATCGCCCGTTCCCCACATCCGACAGGCGGCTTCCCCGCACGATGGGAGTGACATGTCACAGGCTCGTCCTGGCGACGCAGCACCGGTCCACGACCTCATTGGCATCGGCTTCGGGCCGTCCAATGTGGCCATGGCGATCGCGATCAGCGAGCACAACGCGCGCTCCGGGACGCGGGAAGCGGTGACGGCCCAGTTCTTCGAGCAGCAACCGGCCTTCGGCTGGCACCGGGGCATGCTCATCGATGACGCCACCATGCAGGTCTCGTTCCTCAAGGACCTGGTGACACTCCGCAACCCGGCCAGTGAGTTCAGCTTCCTCTGCTACCTCAAGAGCAAGGGACGCCTGATCGACTTCATCAACCACAAGAACCTCTTCCCGCTGCGGGTCGAGTTCCACGACTACTTCGAGTGGGCCGCCTCCCAGGTGGACGACCTCGTCTCCTACGACCACGAGGTCGTCGGGGTGACCCAGGTGGTCGAGGATGGTGTCGTGGAGTTCCTGGACGTCACCGTCCGGTCGGGGGAGGGGCTCACGGTCCACCGCGCCCGCAACCTGGTCATCGGCACGGGACTGCGCCCGCTGGTGCCCGAGGGCTTCGAGCGCGGCGACCGCGTCTGGCACAACTCCGAACTGCTGAGCCGGGTCGCCGGGTTGGACGGCACCTCGCCCTCCCGCTTCGTGGTCGTGGGCGCCGGGCAGAGCGCCGCCGAGAACGTCGCGTATCTGCACCGCCGCTTCCCCGAAGCCGAGATATGCGCCGTCTTCTCCCGCTACGGCTACAGCCCGGCCGACGACAGCAGCTTCGCCAACAAGATCTTCGACCCGGACGCGGTGGACGAGTTCTACGCGGCGCCCGAGAGCGTCAAGCGCCGGCTGATGGGCTACCACGGGAACACCAACTACTCCGTGGTCGACATCGACCTCATCGATGACCTGTACCGGCAGATGTACCAGGAGAAGGTGCTCGGCACCGAGCGGCTGCGCTTCCTCAACGTTTCCCGGCTCACCGATGCCGTGGAGGCCCCGGACGGGGTGCGCGCCACCGTGAGGTCCCTCGTCACCGGCGAGGAGACCGTGCTCGACGCCGACGTCGTGGTGTTCGCCACCGGCTACAGTCCGGCCGACCCCCTGCACCTCCTGGGCGAGGCCGCCGAGTACTGCCTGCGCGACGAGGAGGGCCGGATCCGCGTCGAGCGCGACTACCGCATCGCCACCGACGCCGCGCTGAACTGCGGCATCTACCTCCAGGGCGGTACGGAGCACACCCACGGCATCACCTCGGCCCTGCTGTCCAACACCGCGATCCGGGTCGGCGAGATCCTGGACTCCCTGCTGGACCGGAGCGTGAAGTCCGCGCCCGACGCGGCCCGTCCGGTCGCCGACGGAACCGGCGGCCTCCGCTAGCCGCCACCGGCCCGGACCGGCCGCCGAAGAGAAACGGCGGCACCGGGCCCACAGCGGACAGCGTGGACCCGTCCGAAACCGACGCACACCCCGACGGGCCGTCACCGGCCCGTCGGCCCGAGGAGATCCTGCCCCATGAGCACCAACCCGTTCGACGATCCCGAAGGCCGCTTCCTGGTCCTGGTGAACGACGAGAACCAGCACTCCCTGTGGCCGTCCTTCGCCGAGGTGCCCGGCGGCTGGACGGTCGCCTTCGAGGAGAACACCCGCGAAGCGTGCCTGGAGTACGTCGAGGCCAACTGGACCGACCTGCGGCCCCGTTCGCTCGCCGCGTCGATGGAGGCCTCCGGCTCGTGACCACGGCCGCGCCGCGCCCCGTACCCCCGCCCCCGCCGTCGCTCCGGCGGGCGCCGCGCGTCCGGACCGCCGGGTCCGGCGACGCCGCCGCGCTCGCGGAGCTGTCCCGGCCGTTCGCCCGCTCGGGCGCCCTGCGCGAGCGGCCCGACTCCCTCTACGCCGCCCGCGCCGCCGAATTCCTCGTGGCGACCGGGCCCGACGGCCGGGTCGAGGGCTGCGTGGGCCTGCGGATGTACGAGGGGGAGGGGGGCCACGCGGGCGTCCTGTACAACTTCTGCGTGGCGGGGCACCGGCAGGGGCGCGGGGCCGGCGGCGCCCTCCTGCGGACCGCGCTGGCCCTGGGGCGCGCCCAGGGGCTCGGCGCCCTCTTCACCGCGACCGCCGGGGACGGCCGGCTGTTCCGCCGGTACGGCTTCGCGCCTGCGGCCGCCCGTCAGGCACCCCGCACCTGGGCCGAATCCCTGGATCCCCGGCGCAACGCGCTGATTCTCACCCGCACCCTGTGAGCGCGGGGCGCCGGCCTTCCCCCGGCGCCCTCGCACGTCAGGCCGGGGCCACGACGTGGTGCTCGTGCGGCACCACCGTGGTCCCCGTGCCGTCCCCGCCGAGGATGCTCCGTAGCACCGCGTGCGGCACCCGGCCGTCCAGCACGTCCGCCCTGCCGACCCCGCCCCGTACCGCCCGGAGGCAGCCCTCCATCTTCGGCAGCATCCCGCTCGCCAGGCCCGGCAGCAGCCCCTCCAGGGCGTCCGCCGTCAGGCGCCCGATCACCTCGGTGCTGCGCGGCCAGTCCGCGTACAGGCCCGCCACATCCGTCAGGACCACCAGCCGTTCCGCGCCGAGCGCCACGGCCAGGGCGGAGGCGGCGAGATCCGCGTTGACGTTGTAGACCTGCCCGTCCGTGCCCCGGGCCACCGGGGAGACCACCGGTATGTGACCTTGCGTCAGGAGAGCCCGCACCATGGCGGGGTTGACCTCCACGACGTCCCCGACCTGGCCGATGTCCACCGGTACGCCGTCCACCCAGGCAGGCCGCCGCACGGCCGTCATCGTGTGCGCGTCCTCGCCGGTCATGCCCACGGCGTACGGTCCATGGCTGTTGATGTGGCCCACCAGTTCACGCTGGACCCGGCCGGACAGCACCATGCGGACGACGTCCATGGTCTCCGCCGTGGTCACCCGCAGGCCCGCCTCGAAGCGGCTCTCCAGCCCGAGGCGATCGAGCATGGCGCTGATCTGCGGGCCGCCCCCGTGCACGACGACCGGGCGCAGACCCGTGCGCCGCAACTCCACGACGTCCTCGGCGAAGCTCTGTTGGAGCAGCGCGTCGACCATGGCGTTGCCGCCGAACTTGATGACGACGACCGGTCCCGAATCCTCTTCCATTTAGCTAAGCCTAACCTTAGTTGACTCGGTGTTGGCCAAGGAGAAGCCCGCCGGCGGAGGAAGTCCCCCTCCGCCGGCGGGCGGCACCGTGCGTGGTCAGCCGATTTCGATGAGCAGGTCGCCCGCCTCCACCTGCTGGACCCGGCCGATGGCCAGACGGCGCACCGCACCGGCGGACTGGGCGGTGATCGACGCCTCCATCTTCATCGCCTCGATCGTGGCGACCGTCTGCCCGGCCGACACCGACGCACCCTCCTCCACCTGGAGTGTCACCACCCCGGCGAACGGCGCCGCGACATGCCCCGCGTTGCCCCGGTCCGCCTTCTCCGCCGCCTTCACCTCGGTCGCCACCGACCTGTCCCGCACCGACACCGGCCTCAACTGCCCGTTGAGCGTGGCCAGTACGCTGCGGAAGCCGCGTTCGTCCGCCTCCGAGATGGCCTCCAGCTCGAACAGCAGCGTGACCCCGGGTTCCAGCGTGACCGGGTGCTCCGTCTCCGGCTCCAGCCCGTACAGGAAGTCGGGCGTCGGCAGCACCGAGGTGTCGCCGTACGCCTCCCGGTGCGCGGTGAACTCCTTCGTCGGGCCGGGGAACAGCAACCGGTTCAGCGTCGCGCGCGGCGACTCGCGCAGCGCCTGGCGGTCCTCCTCCGACAGGTGCGGCGTCTGCGCCTTCGTGGGACGGCCCTGGAGCGCCCGGGTGCGGAACGGCTCGGGCCAGCCGCCGGGCGGGTCGCCCAGCTCACCGCGCAGGAACCCGATCACCGAGTCCGGCACGTCGAACTTCCCGGGGTCCGACTCGAAGTCCGCCGCCTCCACGCCCGCGCCCACCAGGTGCAGCGCCAGGTCCCCGACCACCTTCGAGGACGGGGTCACCTTCACCAGCCGGCCCAGCATGCGGTCGGCCGCCGCGTAGCAGTCCTCGATCAGCTCGAAGCGGTCGCCGAGACCCAGGGCGATGGCCTGCTGCCGCAGGTTGGACAGCTGGCCGCCCGGGATCTCGTGGTGGTAGATCCGGCCCGTCGGCGAGGCGAGCCCCGACTCGAAGGGGGCGTACACCTTGCGCGTGGCCTCCCAGTAAGGTTCCAGGTCGCCGACCGCCTGGAGCGAGAGGCCCGTCGCGCGCTCGGTGTGGTCCGTGGCCGCCACCAGCGCGGACAGCGGCGGCTGGCTGGTCGTCCCGGCCATCGAGGCGACGGCCGCGTCCACCGCGTCCACCCCGGCGTCGATCGCGGCGATCAGCGTGCCCAGCTGGCCGCCCGCAGTGTCATGGGTGTGCAGGTGCACCGGCAGGTCGAACCGCTCGCGCAACGCCGTGACCAGGGTGCGCGCGGCCGGCGGACGCAGCAGCCCCGCCATGTCCTTGATGGCGAGCACATGGGCGCCCGCCTCCACGATCTGCTCCGCGAGCCGCAGGTAGTAGTCCAGCGTGTACAGGGTCTCGCCGGGGTCCGACAGGTCGGCGGTGTAGCACAGCGCCACCTCCGCGAGCGAGATACCCGTGGCGCGCACCGCGTCGATCGCCGGACGCATCTGCGACACGTCGTTGAGGGCATCGAAGATGCGGAAGATGTCCATCCCGGCCGAGGCCGCCTCCGAGACGAACGCCTCGGTGACCTCCGTCGGGTACGGGGTGTAGCCCACCGTGTTGCGGCCGCGCAGCAGCATCTGCGTACAGATGTTGGGGACCGCCTCACGGAGCTTGACCAGCCGCTCCCACGGGTCCTCCGCGAGGAACCGCAGCGCCACGTCATAGGTGGCCCCGCCCCAGCACTCCAGACTCAGCAACTGCGGGACGGTGTGCGCCACATGCGGCGCGACCGCCAGCAGGTCCCGGGTACGCACCCGGGTGGCGAGCAGCGACTGATGGGCGTCGCGGAACGTGGTGTCGGTGACCGCGACCGCCGACCGGGCGCGCAGCTCGGCGGCGAACCGCTCGGGCCCCAGCTCGGCCAGGCGCTGCCGCGAACCGGGCGGCGGCGTGCCCGGCGGCAGCGCGGGCAGCTTGTCCGCCGGGTCGATGACCGAAGGGCGGGGCCCGTACGGCCGGTTGACGGTGGTCTCCGCCAGATAGCTGAGCATCCGGCTGCCCCGGTCGGCCGAGGGGCGGGCCCGGATCAGCTCCGGGTGCTCGTCGATGAAGGAGGTCGTGATGCGCCCCGCCCGGAACTCCGGGTGGTCCAGCACCGCACCCAGGAACGGCAGGTTGGTCGCCACCCCACGGATACGGAACTCGGCGATCGCCCGGCGCGCACGGCGGGCCGCGTTGGCGAAGTCGTGGCCGTGGCACGTGAGTTTGACGAGCATCGAGTCGAAGTGCGCCGACACCTCCGCACCCGTGTGGACGGTCCCGCCGTCCAGCCGCACACCGGGACCGCCGGGGGAGCGGTACGCGGAGATGGTGCCGGTGTCCGGACGGAAGCCGTTGACCGGGTCCTCCGTCGTGATGCGGCACTGCATCGCGGTGCCGTTGAGGGTGATGGCGTCCTGGCTCAGGCGGAGTTGGGGCAGCGTCATGCCCGCCGCGATGCGCAGCTGCGCGATCACCAGGTCGCGGCCGGTGACCTGCTCCGTCACCGTGTGCTCGACCTGGATGCGCGGGTTCATCTCGATGAAGACGTGGTTGCCGCGCTCGTCCACCAGGAATTCGACGGTGCCCGCGTTCACGTACCCGATGTGCCGGGCGAAGGCGACCGCGTCGGCACAGATCCGCGCCCGCAGCTCCGGGTCCAGATTCGGGGCGGGCGCGATCTCGACCACCTTCTGATGGCGGCGCTGGAGCGAGCAGTCACGCTCGTAGAGGTGCACCACATTGCCCTCGGCGTCGGCCAGGATCTGCACCTCGATGTGGCGGGGGTTGATCACCGCCTGTTCCAGGAAGACCGTCGCGTCCCCGAAGGCGGACCGCGCCTCGCGCATCGCCGCGTCGATCGCCTCGCGCAGCTCACCGGCCTCGGCCACCCGGCGCATGCCGCGTCCGCCGCCCCCGGCGACCGCCTTCACGAACACCGGGAAGCCGATCTCCTCCGAGGCCGCGACCAGTGCGTCCACGTCCTCGGACGGCTCGGACGACCTCAGCACCGGCACACCGGCCTCCCGGGCCGCCGCCACCGCACGCGACTTGTTGCCCGTCAGGTTCAGCACCGGCGCCGGGGGCCCGACGAAGGTGATGCCGGCCTCCGCACACGCCGCCGCCAGGTCCGGGTTCTCCGAGAGGAAGCCGTAGCCGGGGTAGATCGCGTCGGCCCCCGCCTTGCGGGCCGCCTTCACCACCTCGTCCACCGACAGGTACGCCCGCACCGGGTGCCCCGGCTCACCGATCCGGTACGCCTCGTCCGCCTTGGCCCGGTGCAGCGAGTTGCGGTCCTCGTGCGGATACACGGCCACCGTGGAGATGCCCAGCTCGAAGGCCGCGCGGAACGCGCGGATCGCGATCTCCCCGCGGTTGGCGACCAATACCTTGTCGAACATCGAACTCCCCAGTCGTGTCGCGGGTGTGTGGCGTCGAGGACGGGCGGTACGGCACGGACACGCTGCTCCGCGTCGGAGACCGTACGGCGGTGGCGAGGTGCTCCGTGACCGGCCGGGTGCGGAGCGTTCGACACCGTACCGGAGACTTCCCCCGAGATCGCGAGCGCAAAAGATGGCTTGCGTCACGCCCCAAAACGTCCCCCGGGTGCAGTCCTGCCGCCAGGAGGTTTTGCCGGTTCCCGGCGGCGGGGCCATGCTGGTGGGCATGGCCGACCACCCCGGCCCCGAACCCGTCGTCGCCGTCCGGCGCGCCCTCCGCCTGCTGGAGGCCGCGGGAGCCCACGGGGAAGGGGCCACCGCGCAGCAGCTGGCCCGGGAGGCGGGGCTTCCCCCGGCCACCGGGCACGGGCTGCTGTCCCTGCTGGTCGGTGACGGCTACCTGAGGGAGCTGGAGGACCACACCTACGTCCTCGCCGACGACACCCCGGCCGGTGGCATCGGCGCGCAGCCGGTGCCCGCGCGGGTGCGGCCCGCCCTCACCGCCCTGCGCAACGACCTGTGGGCGGCCGCCTATCTGACCCTCTATGTGGACGGCGAGATCCGGGTCATGGAGATCGTGGACAGCGCCCGCACCCCGCGCGTGGACCTGTGGGTGGGCCTGGACGAGGCCGGGCACGCCACGGCGCTCGGCAAGACCGTGCTGAGGGAGCTCGACGACGAGGCACGGGCCGAGTACTTCTCCCGGCACGACCTGACCGGGCTCACCCCCCGGACCATCACGCACCGGGAGGAGCTGGTCCAGCAGCTCGACGCGTCGCCCGCCCCGGTGGTCATGGACCGCGAGGAGTACGTACGCGGCACCACCTGCGTGGCGGTCCCCGTGTACAGCGGCGAGCAGATCGGCTCCCTCGGCATCTCCTTCCGGTCCGACCGGATGTACCGGACCTCCCAGGTCCGCGAGGAGCTGCTCTCGGCCGCCGTCAGCGTGTCCCGCAGGCTCACGCTGCCCGGCTGACCCGGTCCGCCCCGCCGTTCAGTCCAGCCGGGTCAGGTCCGGCCGCAGCCGCTGCCACACCGGATGACGCAGCCGCCCCGCCGCCGTCCACTGCGACGCGCTGACCTCCGCCACGAGCCGGGGCTCCACCCAGTGCGCCCCGGCCACGTCGACCGGGCCGGTGAACGGCGACTCCGGACGCGCGATCACCTTCAGGTACCCCCTCAGCTCGCCCAGCTCCTGATCGGACATCCCCGACCCCACGGACCCCGCGTACCGCAGGCCGGCCGGCTCGTCCGTCCCGACCAGCACCGCCCCGGGGACGCCCGGGGGCGCGCCCTTGCGCTGGGTCCAGCCCCCGATGACCACGTCCAGCGTCTCGACCCTCTTGGTCTTGCGCCAGTCGGGTGAACGGAGACCCGGTGTGTACGGAGAGGAGAGCCGCTTGGCGACCAACCCCTCCAGGCCCCCGCGCACGACGGTCTCCCACGCCGTCGCGCCCTGCCCGCGCACATGGGACGGCACCGACCAGTGCGGCCCCGCGGACAGCAGACCGGCCAGGACCGCGCGGCGCTCCTCGTAACCCAGCGCCGACAGCGTCCGGCCGTCCAGGTACATCACGTCGAAGACCACCAGGTGCACGGGGACGTCCAGCGCCAGGCGGGCGGCGCGGCGGGCGTTCAGGACGCCCATCCGGCGCTGCAGCAGCCCGAAGTCGGACCGTCCCGCCGCGTCCAGGACCACGATCTCGCCGTCCAGGACCACGCTGCGGCCGCGCAGGACGTCGCCGAGGGCATGCAGCTCCGGATAGGTCGGTGTGACGTCGTTGCGGGCCCGTGAGGTGAGCCGCAGGGTGCCGTCGCCCGGCGTCGCGACGACACACCGGGCACCGTCCCACTTGGCCTCGAAGGCCCACTCCGTGTCCGGTACGGGGAGCGGACCGGGCACGGCCAGCATCGGTGCGATCCACGGGGGCGGCGCCCCGGAGGCGTCGGCGGGGGTGGGGGCCATAGCCTCCATGGTCGAACGGCCGGCCGGTCCTCGCAGTCCGAGCTCACGCCGCCCAGGCGGACACGGTCAGCGTGCCCGCGAGGACCTGCCACAACGCCCAGGCGCCCGCACGGCTCGCCGCGCCGCACAGCGTGCTCCTGGTGCAGTCCGTCTCCCGGTCCTGCCACGCGGCGACGTCGAGGTAGTGGAAGCCGAAGGAGCGGGTGAAGGTGAACCGGATGTGCAGTCCGTCGCCCAGGTCGTGGCCGGGGAGCGTGGCGATCTGGAGGTGGTCGCCGGCGGCGGACTCCACGCGCACCGGATTGCCGCCGAGCAGATCGCACGCGTCGCCCGTACGGACGCGGCCGGGGCAGCTCCCGCTCACCGGGAACAGCCGGAAGTTGTCGGTGAGCTGCCGGCGTACGGCCTCCGGCGTGGTGAACGGGTGTACGCCGAGCCCGTAGCCGTACCAGTACAGCAGTCGCCGGCCGTCGAGGCAGCGCTCGCGGCCGGGGTCGCACGCCGCGGGGGAGTGCGACGCCGCGCGCGCCGGAGCCGCGTGCCCCGCCGGGGCGGCGAGCGCCAGGGCGAGGCACGGGGCCACCGCGAGCGCCAGGGCGCGCCGGGCGGCCCGGCGCTCACGGGGCACGGCTCAGCCCGGTGACTCGTCCGGCACCGGATGCTCCGGGTGCACTCCGGCGTTACGGGCGGCGCCGCGACCCGACCCGGACTCGTCGGGGTCGGGCAGGTCGTTCTGCCCCTCGTCCCCGTCCTGCCCGGTGCGCGGCGGGGCCGGCACGTCCATCGGGTCCTCGCCCTCCTGGGCCTGCTGGTCGGGCATGTCCGCGGGCACCGGAGGGGGGCTCGGGGACGCTCCCTCGTGGACAGGGCCCTCTGGTCTGCGGTCGGTCATGGAAGATCCTCCGTCGTCGTCCCCGCGGGCAGGCGGCGGGGCATCGGCAGCCTCGCGGTGCCGGGTACCCGCGGCGGGTCGGCCAACTCATTGTGGGCCGGTCCGGTCCGCACGGCATTTCCGCCGGACGCGGGACGACGGCGTACGACCCCGCTCAGCGCACCCGGGCGAGCAGGAACATCTGCGGTTCGGGCACCGCCGCCGGGATGGCGGGCACGAACATCGTGCTCTCCCGGGACAGGACGGTGAACCCGGCGTCCTCCACCAGCGCCGCGAACGCGTCCTCGCCGAAGCTGGTCACCTCGACCGGCTGACCCATGAACGTGCCGCCGACGCCCTCCACGTCGAACGGCACCGTCGCCACGGCCAGATGGCCCCCCGGCCGCAGCACCCGCGCGGCCAGGCGCAGCACGTCGGCCTGGTCCCCGCGCGACATCTGCAACAGCGCGAAGTACATGCACACCGCGTCGAAGGAACCGTCCTCCAACGGGAGCGTGCGGATGTCGGCGCAGCGGAATTCGGCCCCCGGCACCTGGCGCGAGGCGATGTCCACCATCACCGGTGAGACGTCGACCCCCAGCACCTCGTGCCCGGCGTCCACGAGGGTCTGCGCCGTCGGCCGGCCCGTACCGCTCCCCACATCCAGCACGCGCCCGTGCGGCGGCAGCACCCCCAGCAACCGCTCCAGCGAGGCACGATGCATGGCCGAAGCGGCGAACGCCGCCTCGTAATCGGTGCCGAGAGCGTCGAACACGGCTGCGGCGGTGCGACCTCGTCCCGCTGACATGGCAGGCCCCTTCCTGTTCCGGTGCACCCCCACTTCTACTGCACCGGGCGCACCCCCACCGCGAAACAGCGGGAATCCGGTGCGCCGCGCTTCTCTACACCGACCGCAGCCACGCCTCGATGGACCGGAGGCCGTCCCCGGTCAGGCCCAGGACGGGATCGACGCGGTGGAGCAGGGCCGGGGCGCCGTGGTGGCCCGCCACCCAGCGCCGGTCGGGCTCGCCGATCTCGTCGTCGACCCAGACGAACGCGCGCCCGGCCGCCCGCGCCACGAGCGTCCGGGTCTTCCAGTGCAGCCCCGCCCGTGCGTCCCGCGCCTCCTGCTCGGACGAGTCCGGCCAGGCGACCACGTCCAGGACGGGAAGGCCGAGCCGGGGCGCGACGACCGTGTTCGCCTCGGCCTCCCAGGTCGTCGCCCAGACCAGCGTGCAGGGCAGCGCGCCGAGCCGGGGCCCGAGCGACGGATCGACCCTCGCCAGCAGCGGGTGCGTCACCGCACCGGGCGGCACCGGCCCGTGCGGATACGTCCGGTGACCGCCGGGGCGCGTTCCGAACGGGATCAGGGGGCCGTCGATGTCGAGGAAGAGCAGGGGGAGTGCGTCCGGGGCAGTCACCCCGGCAGCGTATCGGCCGCCCCTCAGCGCCCGCCCGCCACCCGCAGCACCGTCCCCGTCGCGTACGCGGCGTCCGGGGAGAGCAGCCAGGCGACGGCGCCCGCGATCTCGTCCGGTTCGCCGGGGCGGCCCAGCGGGATGCCGGGGCCCAGCTTGTCGGGGCGGGCCGGGTCCGCGTGGAATTCGGTGCGGATGACGCCGGGGGCGACCGCGTTGACGCGGATGCCGGACGGGCCGGCCTCCTTGGACAGGCCGACGGTCATCGTGTCGACGGCCCCCTTGGCGGCGGCGTAGTGCACGTACTCGCCGGGGCTGCCCAGGGTGGCGGCGGCCGAGGACACGTTGACGATCGCCCCGCCGCCCGAGGCCGTCATGTCCCGCACCGCGCGGCGCGCGCAGAGCAGGTAGCCGAGGACGTTGACCTCCAGGGCACGCCGCATACCCGCCGCGTCGGCGTCCGCCAGGGGGCCGACCGGGCCGCTCATCCCCGCGTTGTTGACCAGGCCGGTGACCGGACCCAGCTCGGCGGCGGCGGTGTCGAAGAGGCGGTCCACATCCGCCTCGTCCGCCGTGTCCACCCGGACCGTCACACAGCGCCGGCCCGTCCCTCGTACCGCCTCGGCGACCTTCTCCGCCGCATCGGCGTCCGAGTGGTAGGCCAGAGCGATGTCATGCCCCTGACCCGCCAGACGTACGCAGACCGCCGCACCGATGCCGCGGCTGCCTCCGGTGACCACGGTGACCGGTTGAGCGTTCATGGCAGGCCCCACTTCTCTCGTACTCGCGTGCGGCCCCATCGTAGGCGGGGATGATCACCCGCCTACGACGGGCCGGAACGCGGCGGTGGACTGTCACCCACTCATGGAAGAGTGACAGTCCACCGGTCTGTGCGCCCTGCCATCACACGGGAAGGCCGTCCGGCCGCTCGCTCTGCTCCTGGAGCTTGCGGGCCTTCTCCTGGAGCCGGCGGCGCTGCTCCGGGTCGCTGGTGCGCTCGGCGGCCTCGGTCAGGTGGCGCGCCTTCTCGCGCATCTGCTGGGCGCGGTTCACCTCTCGTGCAACGCTCATCGTCACTCCTCGGGGACGTAGGGGAGAGCGGGCCCCTTCAGGGAAGCAGCGCGCCGTCACCAACGCACGCCGAAGCATCACGCACCGTGAAGGCCGCAGGTGGGGGCAGGGGGACGGGGCCGTCCCCGGGCGCTGGCATGATCGAGGGTATGAACGAGCGCATGATCGCCGCGTGTGACGGGGCGTCGAAGGGTAATCCGGGACCGGCCGCCTGGGCCTATGTGGTGGCCGACGCCGAGGGGCGTCCCCAGCGGTGGGAGGCGGGGCCGCTCGGCACCGCCACCAACAACGTCGCCGAGCTCACCGCACTCCAGGAACTCCTGGAGTCCGTGGACCCCGCCGTGGCGCTCGAGGTCCGGATGGACTCGCAGTACGCGATGAACGCGGTCACCAAATGGCTGCCCGGCTGGAAGCGCAACGGCTGGAAGACCTCGGCCGGCAAGCCCGTCGCCAACCGCGACCTGGTGACCCGCATCGACGAACTCCTCACCGGGCGCGCCGTGAGCTTCGTCTACGTACCCGCCCACCAGGTGGACGGCGACCCGCTCAACGCCCTCGCCGACCAAGCCGCCAGCGAGGTCGCCGTCAGCCAGAGCGCCGCCGGCACCGCGCACGGATCGGCCACCCCCGTACCGGCGCCCTCCCGCGCCACCGAGGGCCGCCGGACCGGCGCGACGGCGAAGGGGGCCGCGGCACGGAAGACGGGGAGCGGGGCCACCATCCGGGCCAAGTTCGCCGGCCGCTGCCACTGCGGAAGGCCGTACGCGGCCAAGGACATGATCGCGAAGAACGACCACGGCTGGGGCCACCCGGAGTGCCGGACCGCCTCCGCCTGAGCGGCACTCCCGGGCGGCTGGGCCCGGCCGACTGCCCCCGTAAGCCCATCGGATGGGGCGATCCGCCCGCGCGGCGGACGTCTCCGTGTCATGATGCGGCTCCGGCGGAGCGCGGGGAGCGCCGCCGGGGGAGCGGTGGCGACACCGGGACGCTGGGGGGCGCATGGACACCACGACGACGGTACTCGGCCGGCTGCGCGGGGCGCAGAAGACGGCCAAGGGGGTGTCGCTCTACTCGCGGTACCTGAACCGCCCGGCCGGCCGGTTCTTCGCCGCCGGCGCGTACCAGATCGGCATGACGCCCAATCAGGTCACCCTGACCAGCGCGGTGTTCACCTTCACCGCGATCGCCTGCGTGGCGCTGGTGCGCCCGGGGCCCTGGCCTGCCGTCCTGGTGTACCTCGGTCTCGCCGTGGGCTTCGCCCTCGACTCGGCCGACGGGCAGCTCGCCCGGCTGACCGGGCGCGGGGGGCCCGACGGTGAATGGCTGGACCATGTGGTCGACTGCGCCAAGATGATCCTCGTCCACACCGCAGTGCTGATCGCGTTCCACCGGTACTTCGCCCTGCCGGGCGACGGCTGGCTGCTGCTGCCGCTCGGCTTCCTGTTCGTCGCCGTGCTGACCTTCTGCGCGGGGCTGCTGCGCGAACAGCTCGGCAAGGCGGCATCGCACGGCACGGACCGGGCGCCCGGGCCCGCCGCGCCGCCGTCCCGGCTGCGGGCCGTGGCGCTGCTGCCCGCCGACTACGGGGTGTTCTGCCTGGTCTTCCTGCTGCTGGCCGACGAAACGGCGTTCCGGATCGGATACGCCGTACTCGCCGCCACGCACGCGCTGTTCCTCGTCCTGTTCCTGGGCAAGTGGTTCAGGGAGCTGAAAGCGCTCCGGGCGCACTGACGAGCATGTCCAGCACCCGGCGCAACTGGGTGCTGGAGGTGTGCACGGTGTACGGGAAGTACACCACCTCCACGCCCACCTCGGCGAAGTCGCGTTCGAGCTTCCTGCCCTTGTCGGTGTCCCGCCAGTCGTCCCCCTTGAAGATGACGTCGAACCTGACCTGCTGCCAGGTCTCGACCTTCTCCGGCACGGTCTCCACGAAGGCGGCGTCCACGTACCGCACGCTCCGCACGATCTCCAGCCGTTCCGGGAGCGGGATCACCGGCCGGTGTCCCTTGGCGAGCGTGGCCATCTCGTCGGAGACCACCCCCGCCACCAGGTAGTCGCACTGGCTGCGCGCATGACGAAGGATATTGAGGTGTCCCACATGGAACAGGTCGTAGACCCCCGGCGCGTAACCGACCCTGTGCACCATCCGTTCTCTCCCCCCACGGTGAGCGCGATGTCCGCGATAGTCCAACGACCTTACTGTGAAGACCACTTGCGCATCTCATGAACGGATAAGCTCGCTTTTGGGGCTGTTCCTCGGTGGAACACAGTCGGTGGAACACAGGTGGCTCCGGGGGGAAGGCGATCGCCCGATGGCAGACGAAGAACACCGCAGACCGTTCGAGCACCGGCGCCTGCTGGTGGTCTCCACGAACTACGCGCCGGAGCTGACCGGCATCGGCCCGTACGCCGCCCAGCTCGCCGAGCACTGGGCCGCGTCCGGCGCCGACACCCACGTGCTCACGGGCATGCCGCACTACCCGGCCTGGCGGACCGACGCCGCGTACCGGGGCGTGTGGCGCACCGAGGAGCGGCGCGCGGGCGTCACCGTGCACCGCAGGCGCCACTATGTGCCGCCCCGCCAGAGCGCGTTGCGCAGAGCCGCCTTCGAGGGCACCGTCCTGGCGCACGGCCTCCTCGCACCGCCCGGGATCCGGCCCGACGCGGTGGTCTCCCAGATGCCCAGCCTCGCCGGAGGGATCATCGGCGCCCTCCTCGCCCGCCGCCACCGGGTGCCGTACATACCCGTCGTCCAGGACCTGATGGGCGCCGCCGCGGCCCAGAGCGGCATCCGGGGCGGGGACAGGGCGGCGGCCCTCGCGTCGAAGGCCGAGCGGTTCGCGCTCCGCGCCGCGACCCTGGTCGGCGTCATCCACGAGAGCTTCGTCCCCCGCGTCACCGCCTACGGGGTGGACCCCGGACGCATCCGCACCGTCCCCAACTGGAGCCATGTGCGCACCCCTTCGGCCGACCGCGCCGCGACCAGGGCCCGGCTCGGCTGGCGCGAGGACACACCCGTCGTCCTGCACTCCGGCAACATGGGGCTCAAACAGGGCCTGGAGATCCTGGTCGACGCCGCCCGCCTCGCCCCCGAGATCCGGATCGTCCTGATGGGCGACGGCAATCAGCGCGAGGCCCTGCGCACCCGGGCCGCCGGGCTGCCCAACCTGGACTTCCTGCCCCCGGCAGGCGCGGACGAGTTCACCGACATCCTGGCCGCCGCCGACGTCCTCGCCGTCACCCAGCGCGCCTCCGTGCTCGACATGAGCGTGCCGTCCAAACTCACCTCGTACTTCGTGTCGGGACGACCCGTCGTCGCCTCGGTGGCCGAGGAGGGCGGCACCGCCGACGAGGTGCGGCGCTCCGGGGCCGCGCTCCTCGTCGCGCCCGAGGACCCGGCCGCCGTGCTCGGCGCCGTCCGCAAACTGGTCGAGTCACCCGCCGAGGCCGACGCGCTCGGCGCCCACGGGCCGCGCTACGTGGCCCGCCATCTGGGCCGGGAAGCGGCGCTGGCCCGTTTCGACGCCCTGCTCACCGAGGCCCTGCGGGACGGCCGGGAAGGGCCACGCCGATGACCGAACAGATCCGCACCCTGGAGGAGCAGGACGAACCCGCCCTGCTCCGGGACCAGTTCCGCCAACTCCTGCGCTACCGCACCCTCCTCGTCACCGGTGTGCTCCTCGGACTCCTCGGCAGCGGCTGGCTCGCCCTGAGCGGGGACGACACCTACGCGGCCACCGGCGAGGTCTCCGTACGCTCCGCCGCCTCCGACCCCTTCGCCGCCGGTGCCTCCGCCGACAAGGGCATCAACATCGGCTCCGAACGCCAGACCGCCGTCAGCGACGCCGTGGGCACCATCGCGGCCGGCACCCTCGCCAAACAGGGCGACACCGTCGAGGTCGGCGCACTGCTCTCCGGGCTCCAGGTCACCAACCCGCCCAACACCCTCGTCCTCAAGTTCGCCTACACCGGCCGCACCCCCGAGCAGGCCAGGGCCAGGGCCGAAGCCCTCGCCGAGGCATACCTGGAGATTCGCCGGGAGCGCACCGAGGACAGCATCGACAACATGATCGACGGCTACCGCGCCCAGCTCAAACCCCTCACCGAGCAGCGCGACCGGCTCGCCGAGCAGGAGACCGGCACCGTGGGCGACGACGTCACCAGCGCACGCGCCAACCTCATCGTCGCCATCTCCGGGCTCAACCAGAAGATCTCCGAGCTCCGCGCCCTGGACACCACGCCCGGCTACCTCAACAAGAAGCCCGTCGCCCCGCAGCATCCCACCGGGGCGGGCCTGCCGCTGCTCCTGGGACTCGGCGGCGTCGTCGGACTCGCCCTCGGGCTGCTGCTGTCGTGGGTGCGCCTCGTCTTCGACCCGGCCGTCCGCTCCACCAGGGAACTCGTCCGCTCCCTGGGCGCCCCGCTGCTCGGCACCCTGCCCCGGGAACGCGCGACCGCCGGCACCCTCCTCGCGATCGGCCGCCCCGGCAGCAGACTCGCCGAGGAGTACCGGGCGGTCGCCTTCCGGCTCGCGTACGACCCGTCCTTCGCGGAACGCCGCCGCCTCCTGGTCACCGCGCCCAGGGGCGACAACGACATGGCGCGGGCAGCCGCCGCCAACCTGGCCGCCGCCTTCGCCGAGATGGGCCGCGACGTCCTGCTGGTCGAGGCCGACCTGAGGACCCCGTCCCTGGCCGGCGACCTCGGCGCCGCCCACCCGGGCCGCAGCCCCCGCTGGGCGACGGGCAACCAGGACCGGGGCTGGCCTTCCGACAGCCGGGCCAACGTCGACGTGCCGGGGTCGGGCGCCTTCACCCTGGTCGCGGGGCGCCGCACCGACAACGTGCCACGCGCCCTGACCTCCGCCCCGGTCAGCCGCATCATCGCCGAGGGGGGCAGGCCCGGCGCGGTCGTCATCGTGCTCGCCCCGCCCGTCCTGTCGTACGCGGACGCGGTCGCGCTCGTCGACCGCGTCGAAGGCGTCGTCATCGTCTGCCAACCGCGCGAGGTGCACCGCAGCGACCTCGAACGCATCCGCGAGATCATCGGCGCGGCGGGCGGCTCGGTCCTCGGTACCCTGCTCCACCCCGGCTACGGCCGGCTGGACCGGCGGGCCCGCAAGGCGTCCGGCGGTGACCGGGCACCGGGGCACCGCCCCTCCGGACAGGCACCCGCGGCCCCGGCCGGCAGGTACGGAGACCCCGACGTGACGGGCCGCACCGGCGATCCCGCCGAGACGCTGGGCCTGCGCACCGTGGACGGCGGCCACGGACGCGACGGGCACAACAGCGCCGCCGGACACCGATGAGAGCCCGTACCGCGATCGTCTGCTCGGTCGCGGACCAGGGGGTGGCGGCCCTCACCAACATCCTGGTGCTGGTGGCGGCCGCCCGGCTCTCGACCGTGGCCGGCTTCGCCCGCTTCTCCGCCGTCTACCTGGTCTTCACCGTCCTGCTCGGCGTCTCCGGCGCCTTCACGGGGCAGCCGCTCGTGCTGCGCAGGGGCGGCGGCGAGGACACCCGGGGCGCCTGCCGGTCCGCCGTCCGCTTCACCCTGCTCGCCGCCACCGCCCTCGGCGGACTGCTCGCCGCCGTCTGCGTGGTCCTGCCCGGCTCCACGGCACGGGCCCTGATGACGCTGGGCCTGGTGCTGCCGGTGGTGCTGGGGCAGGACATCGCCCGTTACGCCTTCGCCACGCTGCACGCCCAGCACCTGGCCCTGGCCGCCGACACCCTCCGGCTGGTCTGTGTCATCGGCGCCCTGGCCGTACAGCCGCACGGGGCGCCGGCCGCCCGGCTGGTCGCCGTCTGGGGGCTCTCCGCGCTTCCCGCGCTGCTGCTGTCGGTGGCCGCCCTGCACCGCAGGACCGCGGGCGGCCCGGTGGCGCTGAGGCCGATGCTCGCGAAGGGCCACCTGGGCCGGAGGTTCGTCGTCGAGTTCGGCGTGGGCAACGCCACCTCGCAGCTCTCCGTGCTCGGCCTCGGCGCCGTAGGCAACCCGCTCGTCGTCGGAGCCCTGCGCGGCGCCACCACCCTCTTCGGCCCGCTCAACGTGCTGTTCACCTCCGCCACCGGCTTCGGCCCGCCGCTCCTCGGACGGCTCGCGACCGACCGGCTCCGGGTGCGCGCGACCGCCGCGCTGGCCGTCGTCCTGGCCCTGACGGCGGCCTCCTGGGCCACCGTCCTCGCCCTGCTGCCCGGCTCCGTGGGCCGCCACCTGCTCGGCGCGACCTGGCCCACGGCGGCGGCGCTCCTCCCGGCCACCGGCAGCCAGTACGCCGCGATGGCCGCCGGCACCTGCGGACTGCTGGCACTCCGGCTCCTCGACCCGCGCTCCACGCTCCCGATCCAGGTGGTGTTCTCGCTCGCCGCGGTCGCCTTCCTCGCCACGGGGTACGCGATCGGCGGGGTGACCGGGGCCGCCTGGGGCCTGTGCCTGGGCTCGGTCTGCAAGGCCGTCGCGACCTGGACCCGGGTGGTCCGGCTGTCCCGGGCGGGCGCGCGGGCACCGGGACGGCTCAGCGCGGACGCCGCCCGGACCTGAAACTCGTCACCAGCGCCAGGCACAGGGCCGCGATCGCCAGCTTCCCCGCGGCCTGCAACAACGGACCCCGCAGCAGGATGAAGGTGTACCCGGCGATCAGCGGCGCCGCGATCGCCAGCACGCTGCCGGGACCCGGTCCGTCCCGCGAGACCGCCCGCGCGTAACGCCGGTCGGTGCGGGCGGCCCCGTACCCGGTCAGCGCCAGCCCGCCGACCAGGCCCACCACCCCGAAGTCGACCCACAGCTCCGTCCACAGCGGCGCGGAGAGGTTGGTCATGTTCATCCCCATCCACTGCCCGACGCGCACCCCGGTGTCCTCCGGCTTCCCGCTCCACGCCGCCCTCGGCACGAAGAAGAACGCGGACCCCGCCAGCTGCCGTCCGTAGGTGTGCCCACGGGTGCCGACCCAGGTGACCGTATTGGCGAACATCACCGTCTGGTCGTAGTCCTTCGTGGCCAGCGGCTCGAACACCGACGACGACTGGACCGGCCGGTACCCCTCGTCGTCGTACCGGAACCGGTCCGCGTACGGGAACAGCACCAGCGCCCCGATCACCCCGAGCGCCAGCACCGAGCGGTACATCGCCGCACTGCGCGGGAACGCCGTGAACAGCAGGGAGACCAGCACCGTCAGGAACCAGTAACGCGCGTTGGAGACAGGGTTGTTGACGATCAGGTTGACGACGGCCAGCGCACACCAGACCAGCACGGTGGACGGTGAGCGGCGGGCCCGGCGCGAGGTCACCAGCCTGCGCGTGTAGAACAGCAGGGCCAGCAGCGCCGGAACCGTGCCGAAGCCCTTCAGGAACGCCGAGCCCACATTGGATTCGCCGGACGCCACGCCGCTCTCGGCGACCGAGGCGCTGATCTCCTGCCTGCTGGAGAAGAAGACCGCGGGCCCGCCCAGCTTCAGCACGTAGTACCCGCTCGCCGCGAACGCCACCAGGACCAGCAGCCGCAGCCGCACCGGGTGCGCGGTGGCTCCGTGCCCGTCCCCGCGCGCCGTGCGGCGGCGGCGCAGCGGGCGCCGCGACGCCAGCAGCGCCCCCAGGTCGAAGGCAGCGCACCCCACGAGCACCAGCGCGACGGCGGTCACCAGGTCGGCGCGCGGCCCGACCGCAGGCGTCGGCGTCTGGCCGATGACCACCTGTGCGAACGGGGCCACCCCCATCGCGATGTACACGAACATCCAGAAGACGCCCTGGAGGAGCCGCCGCCGCGTGGACAGGATCATCGTCGAGAGCCGCGCCCCCGAGTAACAGGTCAGGACGAGCTGCAACCAGTACGCGGTGTCCCGCACCCCGGTCCCGGGCTGGGCGGCGATCAGCGCGGGCAGGAAGCACACCAGGCCGAGGACGATCGGCACGGCCAGCGCGCGCGACAGCATCGCCCAGGACAGCGGGCGGGCGGGCGGCCCGTCGGCCCGGGCGGGTGAGGACGGCACACCCTCGTGCACGTATGCCATCAACTCCCCGTTCCCGAAGCTCGGTTGTGTGACTCCACATTAACGAATCACCACACGTGAGGAGATGTGACGACTAGTCTGGTCAGGGCCGGCCGAGGGCAAGGGGGACCCTGGTGAAGATCCTGCACATCGTCACGCTGCACACCCCGGACCACGCCTTCGGCGGTCCGACCCGGGTGGCCCTGAACCTCTCCGGGGTCCAGCGCGCCGGGGGCGACGACGCCAGGATCATGGCGCTCGGCGACGGCTTCGACGGCCCGCTGCCGCGCGAGGTGGAGGGCGTGCCCGTCCACCTCTTCCAGGCCCGCCACCTGCTGCCGATGTTCGAGGTCAGCGGGATCACCTCCGCCGCCCTGCTGAGGACCGCGCGCCGCATGATGCGCGGCGCCGACCTCGTCCACGTCCACCTGATGCGCGACCTGGTCACCCTGCCCGCCGCCCTGCTCGCGCTGGCCTCCGGCACCCCCCTGGTCGTGCAGACCCACGGCATGGTCGACCCGACCGAGAAGCGCGTCGCTCAGCTCACCGACCTCCTGGGTGTACGCAGGGTGCTGCGCGGCGCCGACGCGGTGCTGCACCTCACCGAGGCCGAGCGCGTCGACGTCAACGCCGTCGCGGCCCCCGTGCCGCTCACCCGGACCGTGCGCCTGGTCAACGGGGTGCGCCCGCAGCCGTTCAAACCGTCCCGCGAGCCGGGCCGCCCGCCGACCGTGCTGTTCCTCGCCCGCATCCAGGAGCGCAAGCGCCCCGAGGACTTCGTCGCCGCGATGCCCGCCGTCCTGGCCGAGCACCCCGACGCCCGCTTCGTCCTCGCCGGTCCGGACACCGGCGCCCTGCACGGCACCCTCGAACTGGCGCGCCGCCTCGGCGTGACGGACTCGCTGGACCACGTGGGGCCGCTCGGCCACGAGGAGGTGCTGGCGGCGGGCCGCGAGGCCGATGTGTACGTCCTGCCGTCCATCGAGGAACCCCTGGGCGTCTCGGTCCTGGAGGCGATGTCCGTCGGCACGCCGGCCGTCATCACCCGCACCTGCGGTCTCGGGCCCGATGTGGCGCGGGCCGGGGCGGGCCGGGTCATCGACAGCCGTGTCGGGGAGGACGCCGCCAACGCGGACAAGGTCGCGCGGGCGATCCTGGAGCTGCTGGAGCCGGACACCAACGCCGAGGCCGGCAAGGCGGCTTGGGAGCTGGTCAACGAGCACTTCACGATCGAGGTCGTCACCCGTACCCTCCGGCGGACCTACGAGGACGTGGTCCGCCGGAGGAGCGACGGCGTCAAGCGGACGGCCGCTCCCGCGACTTGAGCGCGATCTGCCACCGGTAGAAGCTCATCGCCAGGGCGAAGTCGAACCCGGCGCGCCCGTCGAGGAAGCCCCGCCGGTAGACGTACATGTAGGCGAAGGATATGAGCGGCTTGAACGGTGCCTTGTGGAACAGCTGCCCCTGCCGCGACTTGGCGCGGCGCACCTGTTCCTCGACCTCCGGATGGTGGTTGAGCCAGGCCTCCCAGTCCGAGTAGCGGTTGTGCCGTTCGAACCAGGCGGTCACCGGGTCCAGGTCCTGGTGCTCGATCGGATGGCGCAGCGCCGCCGTACTCTGCGCGACCGGCTGGTAGTGCCCCTCCACCTCCCCGATGCCCGGTGCCTCCAGATCGCCCACCTCCGGGTAGTGGCAGCGGGTCCGGTCGGTCAGGGAGCGCTTCCGGATGGTGTAGCCGTGCCGCAGCCGCTTCCCGGAGAACCAGTAGCCGAGCGGGATGTCGTACGCGGCCGGTTTCGGGGTGTCCGGACGGGCGAAGATTTCCCGCAGCTCGGCCAGCAGTCCGGGGCTCAGCCGCTCGTCCCCGTCGAGCAGCAGGATCCAGTCCAGGTCCGGGCGCACATGGTCCAGGCACCACTGCTTCTTCCGCGGGTGCCCGCCGTCCCAGGTGTACAGGACGACCTCGGCGCCGCACTCGGCGGCGATCTTCGCCGTGTCGTCGGAGCTGTGCGAGTCCACGACGACCACCGCCTCGAAGTGGTCGATGACCGACCGCACGGCCTCCGCGATGTTGAGCCCCTCGTTCTTGGTGGGGATCGCCACGGCTATCGGCAGCTTGTTCATCCGTTGCCCCCTTCGGGAAGCCAGGCGTAGCAGCCTGTGGAGGTGAAGGCCGTCGCCGCGTCCGGAATCGTGAGGGTGGTCCGCTTCCCGCCGTTCGAGGTGCCGGAGGCCAGGACCTTCCCGCCGGGGCCGGTCACCTCCCAGGTGCAGTTCGAGGTGGGGGAGACGTCCCGGTAGCGGCCGGGCCGCAGTCCTCCGCCCCGGTGCACACCGTCGGCGTACCCGTGCGAAGCCCGCTCCACAAGGTCCTTGTGCCGGGGGCACAGATGGGCGACGGCGGGCCCCGCGCCGGTGATCTCGCCCGCCACCACGGCGCCCACCGCCGTCTCCCGGTCCACCTTGACCAGGTAGTCGAGCCGGTCGCAGGTCTCCTGCCCGGTCTGCAGCACCGCCGCCGGATCCATCCCCACGGGCACCCGGTCGGTCAGGTACTCCTTCTGCTTCTTGGTGAACGTGCCGGTGGCGGGCGTCAGCCGGTCGGTGGGGATCTTGGGCGGTTCGCTGCTGCGGGAGGGCCGGGGCCCGGCGGACGCGGCCCCGGAGGGCACCGCGTCCGTCCCGGCCACGGGCCCGGAGGAGGCGGCGGAGGGCGCGCCCGCCGCCTTGCCGCCGCCTCCCTCTCCGCCCCCGTCACCGGAGGACGAGCCGCAGGCGGCCAGCGCCGCCGTCGCGAGAACGACGGCGGCACCGGCCAGGAACGCGTTCCTCATCCGCTGTTCCTCAGCGCGTAGTGGGCACTGACCTGGGCGGCGCTCAGCGCGGCCGGGTAGACGGCGGTCTCGTCGATCTGACCGGCGAAGAAGTTGCTCGTCGGCCGGTTCGGCCAGGTCGCGAGGTTGTCCCCGCCCACCCGCCAGTAGCCGGTGTAGTTCGCGCTCTTGGTGTACCGCGAGTTCGAGGCGCGCAGCTGGCCGTCCACGTACAGGGCCATGCCGCCGGAGCCCTGGGTGGCGACCACATGGTGCCAGGCGCCGTCGTTGTACGCGCCGCTCGTGCTGACGGTCTGGCCGCCGTTGTTGGAGGTGCCGAACGTCAGACGCCCGTTGTTGAGCATGTACACGTGCTTGTCGTACTTGCCGCTCAGCTCCAGGGTGTTGCTGCCGAATCCGATGATCTTCCCTCCCCGGGTCGTCGTGGTCTTGATCCAGGTCTCCACGGAGAAGGCCGTGAGCTGGGACCGGCTGCGGTTGCTGTACGCGTACTGGGTGGACCCGTCGAAGCCGATGGCGGTCGACGGCCCGGCCACGGCCGCCGGGGTCTGGCGGTACGAGGGCGAGCCGCGCAGGAAGCCGTTGTCCAGCCCCGACCCGGTGTCGGCGGCGAAGGTGGACGTGCCCTCGTCGTAGCGCCAGTACAGGGTCGCCCCGTCGGAGAGCACCTTCGCCGGATAGCTCTCGGCCTTGGCGGCCACGGTCGCGCTCACCGCAGGCGACTTGGCGCTGGTGTTGGTGCCGTCGCTCGCGCTGATCCGGTACGTGTGGGTCTCACCGGGCGCGACGTCGGTGTCCGTCCACCGCAGCTGCGGACGGTCCCAGAACACGGAGTACCCGGTCGTCGTGTGGACGGGGGTGGTCGCCCCGTCCTTGTAGATCCGGTACGTGAGCACCCCGTCGTCGGTGTCGAAGCTGGTCTGCCAGTTCACGTCCACCTTGCCCGGGGCGACCGTGGAGACGCTGACGTTCGGCACCCAGGGGGCCCCCGTGTCCGGGCCGTCGGCGAACCGGGTGAGTCCCTGCTGCGCCTTGCTGTTGACCGTGGTGAACTCGCCGCCCACCCACAGGTAGTGGTGGCCGCCCTTGTCGGTCTGCGCCATCACGCGCGGGCCGACCGGCTCGCCGATCCCGTCGTTGGTGTCCGGGAACCACGGCAGCAGCTTCGGATCGTCCACCGACTGGGCCAGCAGATGCTTGCGCGGCTGGTCGGGGAACTCACCCATGGACGCGCAGTCGTGTGCGTGACTGCCGCTGTAGAGCACTCCGTCATGCACCAGCAGGGCCTGCGTGGCACCCAGGCAGGTATCGCGCCAGACCTGGTTGAACGTCGTGAGGTCCAGGGCGATCCGGCCGTCGAACACCCCGCCGCCGGTGCCCTCGTTGGCGGTGTAGAACTGCTTGGCGTCGCTCGTGAGGTCCTGCACCGTGGAGGTGTTCGGGATGAAGCCCGGGTAGCTCTTGTCCAGCGCCCCGGTCGTGGCGTCCACCACGGCCAGCGCGTGCGAGGTGGTGCCGTTCATCGTGAAGAAGTCCCCGCCGAGCACCACGTGCTGCCCGTCCGGGGTGACCTCCACGGCCCGGCCCACCTCGTCCGCCTGCGCCGTCCAGGGCTTCAGCGCGGCACCGGTGGTGACGGCCGCGAAGTAGTTACGGGTCTGCCCCGCGACGCTCTTGAAGTCGCCCCCGAGGTACACCGTGTCGTCGGTGACCGCGAGCGCCCGCACGGTGGCGGAGACGGCGACCTTGAAGTTCTGGCGCGGGGTGCAGGTGGCGGTGTCGATGGCCGCGATATTGCTGACGCCCACCCCGTTCACCGCCCCGAACTGCCCGCCCGCGTAAAGGGTTTCTCCGTCCGGAGACAGGGTCAGCGCGCGGACCGTCGCGGTCCCCGAGGAGAGGGTGAACGACAGGGAGCAGCCGGTGGGCGCCCCGGTCGCGGTGTCGAACGCCGCGAAGTTCACCGCGGGCTGCTCGGAGGTACCGGCCGCTGCCCCCGGCGGCCGTACGGTGGAGAAGGTGCCGCCCGCGTAGACCACACCGTCGTCGGACGCGGCCATGGACCAGACGATGCCGTTGGTCTGCCAGGTGGACAGGTTGTCCGCGGTGATCGAGACGGGCGGGGTGAGGGCGGCGGCCGGGGGACTGCCCGCGGCGGCGGCGCTCAGGGCGCCCGCGAGCAGGCCGAGCGCCGCGGCTGCGGCTCGCGTCCGGCCGCGTCTGCGCCCCGTGGTTCCGTTCATCATTCAGCTCCGAAGGTGAGAACGAGCTGCGGCCCGTTGGCCGCGGTCGAGGAGGCGGAGCCGTGGCCCCGCCCGAACCGGCGCGTGCGGCCCCACCGCGTCACCGGTGGGGGTGGGGGTGCGCGCCGGAGTCCGTTATCTGTCCACGCGCACGGCGGCCCCCGCGAGTTCGTCGGAGAGTCGGCGCACATCGGCGTCGACCATGATCCGGGCCAGCTCCCGGGACCGTACGGCCGGTTTCCAGCCGAGCAGCTGACCGGCCTTCGAGGCGTCGCCGATGAGCGCGTCGACCTCGCTGGGCCGCTCGTACTTGGCGTCGTAGCGGACGTACTCGCGCCAGTCGAGGCCGGCGTGCTCGAAGGCGTACTCCAGGAACTGCCGGACGCTGACCCCCTCGCCGGTGGCCACCACGTAGTCGTCCGGGGTGTCGCACTGGAGCATGCGCCACATCGCGTCCACGTACTCGGGGGCGTAACCCCAGTCGCGTACCGCATCCAGATTGCCCAGATGCAGCCGGCTCTGGAGGCCCGCCTTGATCCGGGCCACACCACGGGTGATCTTCCGGGTCACGAAGGTCTCCCCGCGCCGGGGCGACTCATGGTTGAACAGAATGCCGTTCACCGCGAACATCCCGTACGCCTCGCGGTAGTTGACCGTTGCCCAGTACGCGTAGACCTTGGCGACGCTGTAGGGGCTGCGCGGGTGGAACGGTGTCAGCTCGTTCTGCGGAGGCGGGCTCGCGCCGAACATCTCCGAGGAGGACGCCTGGTAGATCCGGGTGTCGATGCCACTGGCCCGTACCGCCTCCAGGAGCCGGATCGTGCCCAGACCGGTCACATCCCCCGTGTACAGCGGGGCTTCGAAGGAGACCCGCACATGCGACTGGGCACCCAGGTTGTACACCTCGTCGGGCCGGATGTCGCGGAGCAGGTTCACCAGGGCGACCCCGTCGGCCAGATCCGCGTGGTGCAGCACGAAGGACCGGTGCTCCTGCTCCGGGCCCTGGTAGATGTGGTCGATCCGCTCCGTGTTGAAGCTGGAGGAGCGGCGGATCAGGCCGTGGACCGTGTACCCCTTCTGGAGCAGCAGCTCCGACAGGTACGAACCGTCCTGTCCGGTCACCCCGGTGATGAGCGCGGTCTTCCCCATGTGTCACCCTTCTGCGGTCGCCCGTAAGGCAGTTGGTCATGGAATATCTAGGTCTGAGTGATCCGGGACAAAACATCACCGTTTCACCCGGCTGCTGGCACAATCCGAAACATGACGACTGATCTCCCCGGCCCTCTCCGGGAACGAGTCCCGTCCCTGCTACGCCCCGGCGCCCGCGTGTTCGTCGCCGGTCACCGGGGCCTGGTGGGATCGGCGGTGGTCCGCCGCCTCACCGCCGACGGCCATGAAGCGATCACCCGCGGCCGCGACCGCCTCGATCTCCGGGACGCCGAGCGGACCGCCGCCTTTCTGCGCGGCATACGCCCGGACGCCGTGGTGCTGGCCGCCGCCCGGGTCGGCGGGATCATGGCCAACAGCACGTATCCCGTGCAGTTCATCGAGGACAACCTGCGCATCCAGCTGAGCGTGATCGCGGGTGCGCACGCGGCCGGCGCCGAGCGACTGCTCTTCCTCGGCTCGTCCTGCATCTACCCGAAGCACGCCCCCCAGCCGATCCCCGAGAGCGCCCTGCTCACCGGACCCTTGGAGCCCACCAACGAGGCCTACGCGCTGGCGAAAATCGCCGGCATCGTGCAGACGCAGTCCTACCGCCGCCAGTACGGCGCCTCCTACATCAGCGCCATGCCGACTAATCTCTACGGGCCCGGCGACAGCTTCGACCTGGAGACCTCGCACGTCCTGCCCGCCCTGATCCGCCGCTTCCACGAGGCCCGCGAGTCCGGCGCACCGGCCGTCACGCTCTGGGGGTCCGGAAACCCGCGGCGCGAGTTCCTGCACGTGGACGACCTCGCCGCCGCCTGCGTGCTCCTGCTGGAGCGCTACGACGACGACGCACCGGTCAACGTCGGCTGCGGCGAGGACCTCAGGATCCGCGAACTCGCCTCGATCGTCAGCGAGGTGACGGCCTATCAGGGGGAGACCCGCTGGGACACCGGCAAGCCCGACGGCACCCCGCGCAAACTCCTGGACGTCACCCGGCTGGCCTCCCTCGGCTTCGCCCCGCGCATCCCGCTGAAGGAGGGCATCGCGGAAACGTACTCCTGGTGGCTCCGGCAGCAGGCCGCGTAGCCGCCCCCGCCCGGCCGGGCGGTCCGCCCCCGTCCACGGCGGGCGGGCGGCCCGGCCCCTTTCCCCGGCGTTCATCCGCCCCCCTCAGTACGCCCCGCGGCCGTCGGTGACGGCGCGCAGCGTCCGGGCCATGAGCCCCATGTCCGTGGCCACCGACCAGTTGTCGACGTACCAGAGGTCGAGCGACACCGTCTCCTGCCACGAGAGATCGGACCGGCCGCTGACCTGCCAGAGGCCGGTCAGCCCCGGCTTCACCGCGAGCCTCCGCAACTCCCGCTCGTCGTACCGGGACACCTCGTCCGGCAGCGGAGGACGAGGCCCGACCAGGGACATGTCACCCTTGAGTACGTTGACGAGCTGGGGCAGTTCATCCAGCGACGAGCGGCGCAGCAGGCGGCCGAGACGGGTCACCCTGGGGTCCCGGCGCATCTTGAACATCGGACCGTCGTTCTCGTTCGCCTCGGCGAGCCGCGCCTTGTGCCGCTCGGCGTCCACCACCATCGTGCGGAACTTCCACATGACGAACGGGTGGTTGTGCTGCCCCTGACGGACCTGCCGGTGGAAGACCGGGCCCGCCGAGGTGAGCCGGACCGCCACCGCGATCAGCAGCAGCAGTGGGGCCAGGGCGACCAGCCCGCAGGCGGCCCCCGCCCGGTCCACGGCCGCCTTCAGAGCGGGCTGGAGCCCGCGGCGCAGCGGCGGCACGATGTGCAGCAGGGTGAGCCCGGCCGCCGACGAGGGCCGGACCCGGTCCGCCGCGGTCTCCGAGAGGTGCGAGAGCACCGACACTTCGAGGCCGCCGTCGTGCAGTCCCCAGGTCAGCCGCCGCAACCGCTCCTCGGCCAGCCCCGTGCCCGGGACCACCAGCGCGAGGTCGGCCTCGTGCGCGAAGGCCGCGCCGAGCACCGTCGAGGCGTCGTCTCCCGCAGGCGCCGGATCCAGCCGCCCCGGCACCGGGACCTCGCAGCTCAGCGCCGCCGCGCCCACCGGCAGCGCGGCCACGACGCGATAGCCGTGGTCCTCCCGCGAGGTGAGCAGCCGCACCGCCCGGTCCACCCCGGCGGCCTCGCCGACCACCAGCACCCGGCGCGCCGTCCGGCGCATCCCGGACCAGGCCAGCCGGCGCGCCCACGAGGTGCCCGCCGCCGCCAGGAGCCCGGGGATCAGGGCGACGACGGCCGCCGCCGGGTCGATCGGCGCGTCGAGGACGGTCCACAGCACCGCCAGCACACCGATGAGCAGCAACCAGTCCCCGGGCGTGGTCAGCGCCCCGGACGGGCGGCCCGGCACACGTAACACATACCGGCCCCGCGCGGCCCGGATCCCGCACCACACCAGGGTGGCCGCGAGCGCCCCGGGCAGGGCCTCGGGCTGCCCGTCGGCGCGGAGCACGAGCCAGGCGGGCAACCCCAGCCCGGCGGTTTCGGCGCACACCGCCAGGGTCAGCAGGCCCGGGAGCCTGCCGGGCGCCCGGGCGCCGCGCTCGCGCTGTACGTCCGGGAGCTGCCGCGGCCGGCCGATGTCCTGGCCGCGTGGCAGTCCTGAAGAGGTCCGAGGTCGTGGCGCCCCCGCCAGTCCCACGGGCCTCGGTATATCGGATTCGGGTAGCTCGACATGCCCCATGAACCCCCCAGTCACAGTCGCATCGCCACAAACGGGGCGCATCCGCCGATCCAGTGGACTGACGGACGCGCCCTCGCTCGGTGCACGATATCCACACACATGGCATTTCGCTGGAGTTCCGGTGAAGTTCAGGCAGGCACGGTGATCCGGGACTCGTCCCGATCCGTACCGGATCTCTGGTTCTGTGTGCACCTGTTGGTATGTGTGACATGCGTCAAACGGTTGGTGTGCGGATATGTACCTTGGTCCGCCAACTACCGTACGTGCTCGTGCGGTAGCGCGGGCGGTGTTCGGGCCGCTCGGATCCGGCGGCCGCCGGGCGGTCTGGGAGAATGCGGTGTCGGGAGCACGTGCCCGGCCATGAGTGGAAGAGGGACGTACGGTGACCCCCGCGGAGAAGAACTGGGCCGGCAACATCACCTTCGGCGGGAAGCGGCTGTGCGTGCCGCGATCCGTCCGCGAACTGTCCGAGACGGTCGCCGCCTCGGACGCCGTCCGCCCCCTGGGCACCCGGCACTCCTTCAACACCATCGCGGACACCTCCGGCGACCATGTGTCGCTCGCCGGGCTCCCGCGCGTCGTGGACATCGACGTTCCGGGGCGGTCGGTCTCCGTGTCCGCCGGACTCCGCTTCGGCGAGTTCGCCGCCGAACTGCACGAGAGCGGTCTCGCCCTCGCCAACCTGGGCTCGCTCCCGCACATCTCGGTCGCCGGCGCCGTCGCGACCGGCACCCACGGCTCGGGCGTGGGCAACCGCTCACTGGCGGGCGCCGTGCGCTCCCTCTCCCTGGTGACGGCCGACGGGGGGACGCGCACCCTGCGGCGCACCGACGAGGACTTCGCCGGCGCGGTCGTCTCCCTCGGCGCCCTCGGCGTGGTGACCTCGCTGGAACTGGACCTCGTGCCCGCCTTCGAGGTGCGCCAGTGGGTGTACGAGGACCTGCCCGAGGCGACACTGACCGCGCGGTTCGACGAGGTCATGTCCGCCGCCTACAGCGTCAGCGTCTTCACGGACTGGCGCCCCGGCCCGGTCGGCCAGGTCTGGCTGAAGCAGCGGGTGGGCGACGAGGGCGCGGCGGCCGCGATGCCCGCCGAGTGGCTGGGCGCACGCCTCGCCGACGGCGCCCGGCACCCGATCCCCGGGGTGCCCGCCGAGAACTGCACCCGGCAGCAGGGCGTGGCCGGCCCCTGGTACGCGCGGCTGCCGCACTTCCGGATGGAGTTCACCCCGAGCAACGGCGACGAGCTCCAGTCGGAGTACTTCGTGGCCCGCGCGGACGCCGCCGCCGCGTACGAGGCCCTGGCCCGGCTGCGGGACCTGATCGCCCCGGTGCTCCAGGTGTCCGAGCTCCGCACCGTCGCCGCGGACGACCTGTGGCTGAGCCCCGCCCACGGCCGGGACTCGGTGGCCTTCCACTTCACCTGGGTCCCGGACGCGGCGGCCGTCGCTCCGGTGGTTGCCGCGATCGAGGAGGCCCTGGCCCCGTTCGGCGCCCGCCCGCACTGGGGCAAGGTCTTCTCCACGGCCCCGGAGGTGCTGCGCACCCTGTACCCGCGCTACGCGGACTTCGAGCGGCTGATGGCCCGCTACGACCCGGCGGGCACCTTCCGCAACGCGTTCCTGAACCGGCGCTTCCGGCGCTGATCCACGTGCTCAGCGGCCGCCGCGTTCGTCCTCGGCCCGGGACGGCCAGGCGGCGGCCGAGCGGCCCGGGGCGAGCTGGTCGACCACCTCGGCCAGCTCCTCGCAGGCGTGCTCGATGCGGTGCCGGATGTTCTGCTGCTCGGCGACGATGGCGGCCAGCAGGAGAGCGGTGAGCGCGACGGCCCCGTTCAGCACCGTCAGGTTGATCATCACTTCCACGATGGTGTGCCCCGTGAACGGCCCGGCCCCGTCCGTCCCCGCCAGGATCGCCAGGACGGACACCAGCAGGGCGCACGGCGCGCTGCCCGCCAGCCGGAAGCGCAGGGCCGCCCAGATGACGATCGGGAACACCAGATAGAGCATCGACAGCGAGCTCCGGGTGGCGACCAGCGTCCCGGCGACCGCGACGGCCAGCAGCGCCACGCCCTCCGCCCAGCGGTCCGTGAGCCGGGGGAGCCGGACCCGGTCCAGCACGAGCACGACGGGCGTGACCACCAGGACCCCCATGACGTCACCGGCCCACCACGCCGCCCAGACGGACCAGAAGTTCCCGGCGGGCAGTTTGCCGTCCACCACGAGCATCGTCGTCCCGGCGGTCGCGCTGATCACCATGGCGGCCATCGCCCCGAGAAACACCAGGACGATGCCGTCGCGCAGCCGGTCCAGCTCCCTCCGGAAACCGGTCCGCCGCAGCAGCGCGTACGCGCACAGGGGCGCGAGCGTGTTGCCCGCCGCGACGGCGAGCGTGGACGGCGTCACCGTACCGCCCAGCATGCCCACGACGACGAGCGAGCCGATCGCGATCCCGGGCCATACGCGCACCCCGGAGTACAGGAGGCAGCCCAGCGCGATCCCGGTCGGCGGCCACAGCGGCGACACCACCGCGCCGCGGACGGTCACCTCCCGCAGCAGGCCGAGGCGGGCCGCCCCGTAGTAGGCGGCGGCGACGCCCACGACACGCAGGACCGCCGGCAGGTAACGGCGGTTCCTCTCGCTGTGGATCACATGCTCATCAGACACCGGTCACGAGGCGGACGGCGGTGTGACACGCACGAGCGGCCGGGGTCCGCCTCACCCTCCGCCGGAGGCGAAGCGCCCGTGGCGCAGGACGAGCACCGCCGCGTCGTCCTCGTGCCCCGTCCGCTCGGCGGAGCCCATGACCGCGTCGGCCAGCGCGTCCGCGTCCTCGGTCACCCGGGAGCGTACGAGCCGCACCACCCCCTCCAGGCCTTCGTCCAGGGAGTACGAGGGCCCCTCGACCACCCCGTCGGTCAGGAGCACGAAGGCCCCCTCTTCGCTGAGCGAGCGCGTGGTGACGGGGTATGCCTCGCCCGGCTGCACCCCGAGCGGCAGCCCGCCCTCGTCGTCCGTGGTGCCGGCCCGGCCGTCGGCGGTGGCCCAGACGGCGGCCACATGCCCGGCCCGGGCGCTGCGCAGCTCCCGGGTGGCGGGGTCGAGACGGGCGAAGGTGCAGGTGGCGAGCAGTCCGGAGTCGGCGGCGAGCAACAGGTCGTTGGTACGGCTCACGACCTCGCCCGGGTCCTCCGCCGTGAGCGCGAAGGCGCGCATCGCGATCCGGATCCGGCCCATGAAGGCCGCGGCCTCCACGTCGTGCCCCTGGGCGTCCCCGATGGCGAACGCCAGCGCCCCGTCGGGGAGCACGAATGCGTCGTACCAGTCGCCGCCGATGTCCAGACCGCTGCGCGCCGGGGCGTACCGGGCGGCCGTCCGCAGGCCCGCCGGCGACGGCAGGGCGGAGGGCAGCATCTCCCGCTGGAGCGCCTCGGCCAGCTCCACCCTGGCCTGGTGCAGCTCCACCTCGCGGCGGGCCCGGGAGGTGAGGTCGTGGAGGGTGGTGAGCAGTTCGTCGGAGCTGGCCGACCGGGAAGGACGACGCCGGTTCATGGGCCGCTCCGCGGGAAGGGGGATGGCGGGCCGGGTGTCTGCATCCTATTTCGCCGGGGGACCGGGCGCAGTCCGGGCGGGCAGCGCCGGGCGGTCGGGTGGATGCTGGAAGTGGACCCGTGCGGCGGCCCGCGCCCGAGGGCCGGTGCGGGCCGGGAGGTATGCGATGAACCGCACGCTGGAGTGGAAGGTCCGCGTCGAGCTCTCCGAGGAGGCCGGGACGACCAAGGCGGAAGCGGTGCTGGACACGGGCACCGCGAGACTCACCGGCCAGGGGATCGCCCGGCTGAGCCCCCAGGACCCCGACGTTCCCACGATCGGCGACGAGGTCGCGGCGAGCCGTGCGATGCACGACGTCGCCGGGCAGCTGATGAGCGTGGCGGACCGGGCCATCGGCGAGTCCGGCGCCGGCCGGCCGGACGGTCCGGTGCCACCGCCGTACGCCTGGTCGGACGCCACGGCCTGAAGGCGCGCAGCGGCCCGCCCCCGGGGAGGGGACGGGCCGCGGGCCGGTGGCGGTCAGTCGGCGTAGGTGATGTCCGAACCGCTGTAGATGCAGTTCGTCCCGTCCGCGCCGGTGCCCGTCTTGGACGGCTCGCCGCTCGTCACCCCCTTGTACTTCGTGCAGATGTCGATGTCGTGGTCGGAGTCGTCGTAGATCGTGACGCCCGAGAAGCGCGCCGTGTCGCCGTAGTTGGTGTTGATGCCGACCAGGGTGTCGCCCGGCGCGGTGACCCACACGTTCTGCACCTGGACGTGCCGGCCGTACTGGGTCGAGCAGTTGCCGCAGGAGCGGTAGAGCTTGCCGAAGTCCTCGACCTGGAAGTTCTTGATGACCAGGGTGCCGCCGCCGTTGTGCTGGAAGACCTTGTCGTCCGCGCCGCGCGCGCCGCCGCCGTCGACCGTGCGGACCAGCGAGGAGGAGCCGCCGAGGAAGGTCGCGGCGTCCTCACCCACGTCCTCCCACCAGACGTTCTTCAGCGTGCAGGCGCCCGCGCAGTGCACACCGTCGGCCGCCGGCGAGCCGAGGACGACGTTCTGCAGGGTGGCTCCGTCCGCCAGCTCGATCAGCGCGGGCTGGTCCTCGTCCTGGCCGTCGCTGCCCAGGTCGCCGCTCCCGTAGAAGCGCTTCATGCCGCCGTCGTAGCTGCCCGACACCTTCATCGTCGAGGTCAGTGCCTGGCTGCCGTTGGCCGACGGCCACGCGGGCCGGGTGCCGGGGTCGGTCGGCGGGTCCGTGGGGTCGGTCGGATCCGTCGGAGTGGAGCCCGCCGCGGTGAAGGTCCAGCGCTTGCTGGTCGCAGAGTCGCAGGAGTTCTGCTGGACCAGGGCGCCGGCCGCGGTGGAGCCGTCCTTGACGTTGAGGCACTTGCCGCCGTTGGCGTTGACGACGCGGTAGGTGTCGCCGCTCACCGGGGTGAGCGTCCAGACCTGGCCGGCGCCGCCGGCGCAGCTCTGCTGCTCGACCGCCTTGCCCGCGCTGGTGGAGGCGCCCCGCACCCCGGCGCACTTGCCGCTGTGCGCGGCGGTCAGCGTGTAGCCGCTGCCGGAGGTCTTGAGCTGCCACGTCTGGTTGGCGGCTCCGGTGCAGCCGCGCTGGGCGAGCTGGACCCCGTCGGAGGTCCCGGAGCCGGGAACCTCCAGACACAGCCCGCTCGCCCCGTTCGACAGGCTGTACGTGCCGGTCGCGGGCGCGGCCGTCGCGGAACCGGTCGCGACCAGCGCCGTGACGCCGGCGAGGATCAGTGAGGAGAGGGCGACGAACGACGCGGCTGTCCGGCCGCCCCGCCGTCTGGCATGCTGATTTCTGGTACGCACAGGTGTTCCTTTCACCGCCCGCGGCGTCCTCCGCGGGCACCAATGAGTGGTTCGGTGCGGTGGTAAGGCGATCCCTCGTCCATGCGGGGCGGTGGCAAGCGCGTCCCGCATGATGAACCGAGTTCTTGTATGCGAACAGCCGTGACCGTACGGCACCGTCATGCACCGGTCAAGAAGGGTGCGCGCCCCCTCCTGCTCCCGGCGTTCGGCGCATCGGGCTGCGGTGCTGTTCGAGCGAACGGCCGTACGCCCCTTCCAGCGGTAACCGAAAAAATGTTCAACAGCGGCCTCGGTCTGTTTGTTACGCGGCCCAGACCCCGCGCGCATGGGCGCCGACGGCACGCGCGACGGCGTCGCCCGCACGGTCGACCCCGTCAACCCGGCACCGCACGGCTGGTTGCAGCGGACAGGAATTGACAGGTACCCGCAGCTTTCCCTACATGCCGACTACAGCCGTGTGTGACGGAAATGTCCGCACTTCGTAACACGCCCCGACGCTGTTCCCGCACCGCCGCCGACAGGTCCAAGGTGTGGCTCCCGGCACGACGCCGGGAACGGCAAACCGCCTGGACCCCACCGGTCCGGGCCTGCACCTGAGGGGTCTTCATGTCCCGTTCCGCACGGCGGATCACCGCCGCCGTCCTCGCTTCCGGCGCACTGGTCGCCGCCGCCGCCCTCCCCGCGGTCGCCGACGGCCACGGCCACGGCCGGGGCCACCACGCCCCGCGTCAGACCGTCGTCCTGGGCAAGATCCAGTACGACAGCCCCGGTCGCGACAACGGCTCGAACCGGAGCCTGAACGGTGAGTGGGTCACCGTCACCAACACCGGGCGGCACGCGGTGAACCTGCGCGGCTGGACCCTCAGCGACGAGAGCCACCGCACGTACCGGTTCGACCTGCGCCTGCCCGGCCGCTCCTCGGTGCGCGTCCACACCGGCGTCGGCCGCGACACCCGCCACGACGTCTACCAGGACCGGCGCCACTACGTCTGGGACGACAGCGACACGGCCACCCTGCGCGACGCGCGCGGCCACAAGGTCGACTCCGAGTCCTGGGGACGCCACCACCACGGCCACCGCCGCTGACCCACCGGCGGCGGCCCGCTGAACCCGGGCCCCACTGGAGCGCGTCCCCATCGGCCGATGCGAGCAGCCCCTCGCACCGCACGTCCGCCTGCCCGGGGCCGGGCGGAGAGTCGCCCAGGCATGCTCT